>JBNKUM010000086.1:0-27443 GCA_050298595.1 Gammaproteobacteria bacterium
GTCAATTCACCGCCATTAAGAATTAATATGTGCTCGCCGGTTTCGCGATCAAAAAGCACATAGGTTGAGGAAATCGCTGGTAAGCCTTTAGCTGAATTGCCAGGGTGCACATTAACCAGCTTGATACCGCCCCAGCCTTCATTGCGCCAGGCCGGCATCAGTAATAACACATCATCAGCCTGCCCCGGGGTCTGCATAAAATGATGGTGACGCAGCGGTGAAGTGCAATCGCTACCAAACCCTTCGTCAATGGCCTGAATCAGCAAATCAAAAGGTAGCGCAGCCCTGGTTTGTTCGAGGGAAAGTACTTTCATGTTGCCTCCGTTAAGCGGAATCTAACCAACGCGCCTGCGCTGATAATCCAGTAAGTGTAGGTGAGATACCGCTCATCAACTGCGCGATAATTTCGCCACAGCCTGCTGACATAGTCCAGCCAAGCTGACCATGCCCGGCATTAATCCAGAGATTAGGTATGTGACGTACTCTGCCAAGATAAGGAGCGCCTACCGGGGTGGTCGGGCGCATGCCGGTCCAGAACTCGGGGCTATCCAGATCAACCGCTGAGCTCATGTTTCGGCGCACATAATTTTCGATAACAGCAATACGATCTTCCGGTAAACTCGTATCTCGGCCTGCGAATTCGGCAGTTGCAGTGACGCGCAACCGGTCTCCGTAATTTCCAACAGCCAGAAATTCGGTCTCGTCCACAAAGGGTATTTTTGGTAGCTTTGCTCCATCAATAATCCGCCAGGTACCTGAATAGCCCTTTACCGGATAGATCAGCGGTTTGAAGCCGAGGGAACGAGTGAGATCGACAGTCTCTACACCAGTGGCAAGGACTACCTGAGCGCAGGGTATAGAGCCGTGATCAGTTATCACTGCATCAATACCTGATTCACTTCGATTAAAACCAGTGACTGCTGTATCAAACAGAAAATCTACTTTCCCGCTTTGCTCAAGATAGTCACAAGTACGTATGGTAAACAGGCGGCAATCACCGACGGCGTCGGTCTCACTCAAAAGTCCACCCACAAACCGATCCTGCATATGCGCTATAGCAGGTTCATAATCAATCAGCCCTGCTCGATCAAGAACCTTCAACTGAGCATCTGCATGATCTGCCAGAGACGCAATATGAGCATGAAACTGAGCTTCATCACGGAACAGATATAAACCACCCTCATGCCGGATTTCCTTCGGCAGGCTCATATCGGCTTCGATACCTTCAAGAAGTTCGCTGCTAAAGCTGCTAAGCTTTTTAAGTTTTTGACTATTAGACTGATTCGCTGATGAAGAGCAGTTAACAAGGAATTGGACTCCCCAACGCCAAAGTTCAAGATCCCATAATTTAGACACCCGTACCGAGGTGTCTCGTCCCATTAAGGCGCGCAAAATAGTTGCAATCGCTTTAGGTTCGGCCCATGCCTGTGCATGCCCGACCGCCACAATCCCTGCATTGGCATGGCTACACAATTCAGCTGGCGCAGGCAGTCGATCTATTACCGTTACACGATGACCTCGCTTCGCTAGAGCATAGGCGCTCATCATGCCGATAATGCCCGCACCGATTACAACAATCGGCAGATTCGTATCAAGCTGGTGTTGCCCTGCTAAATGCATTCAAGAGCACGCAAGTGTTCATAACTACCCTGCAATAGCTCAACAGCTGTAGACATTATGTATTCCTGGTCCAGGTAAAATCCATTTGCTGTGCCGTCTTTTCCGCCAGATCAAAACTATGCAGTTTGCTCACCAGATGAAGACTCATATCTATCCCTGCTGATATACCGCCTGAAGTGACGACATCTCCTTCGTCTACCCAGCGCACATCTCTAACCACGGTTAATTTGGGAAACATTTTTCTCAGGCTCGGGATATCTTCCCAGTGGGTAGTGACCACCTGCTGTTGTAGCACTTTGGCTTTGGCCAGTATAAAAGCACCGGTACATACAGAAGCCACTATCGATGCTGCTTTTGCCTGTTGTGCAATCCACTCTAGAACCTGTGGTTTAGTCATTTCATGAGTATGCACACCACCTACGACTATGAGTACATCAAGCGGCGGATGCTTGTCAAAAGCATAATCAGACATCACCCTGTAGCCTGCACGAGCCGTTACCTCACCACCGGTTTCGCTAATTAAAAAAACATCGAAAGGGTGGTTGTCATCACACACTCGCGAAGCCGTGCTAAACACTTCAAATGGCCCGGAAAAATCCAGTACCTCGGCCTGTTCATAAATATAAATACCTATGTTCACTCAATCTTCCCCTGATACTTAACAAAAAATAATAATTATTTAATCATTATCCTATTCTGATAAATCTCAGGCTAGAGGTCTAACCATTCTTAGTACTATGGAAAGTTACTATCTATATATCAAAACGAAAAGATTCTGACGCTTGCCATGCCTTCTTCCAGGCAGTAAAGAGCTTACTTAACAAGGATAGATAACTAGCGAGCTACAAGCTAATCTCGATCAATATTTGGCTAACTAATGGCCCGTGCCTGTACATCTACTCTCAGGAATGATCAAAATATACTTCTTTTTTAGTTTAATTGCCTATAATCCACTACTGGAATAAACGGAAAATAGGGGTTAGTCGTTATATTCAGTACTAATCATTATTCCAAAGCAGATGGAAGGCACTTAAGCTAAATAAAAGAAGGCTGTTCACTCTGTAAACATTCCATAAAAAATAATGTTTAGAGAATTTACTCATGCAAAATATATTTAGCGCGTTTATTTTTCTTCTGCTTATAACCTTGCTTTCCGCCTGCGGCGACTCTGGTTTATTTAACACATCAGAAACCTATACCGACACCGACAAGGATGGGATCATAGACATCTTCGATACCGATGATGATGGCGATGGTGTTGACGACAGCAGTGATGCCTTTCCACTGGATGCTACCGAAACTCTCGATACCGATGGTGATGACATTGGTAACAATACCGATACCGACGATGATGGCGATGGCATTGACGACACCAGTGATGCCTTTCCACTGGATGCTACCGAAACTCTCGATACCGATGGTGATGGCATTGGTAACAATGCCGATACCGACGATGATGGCGATGGCGTTGACGACAGCAGTGATGCCTTCCCGCTAGATGCTAGCGAAACTATCGACACCGATGGTGACGGCATCGGTAACAATGCCGATATCGACGATGATGGTGATGGCGTTGACGACAGCAATGATGCCTTCCCGCTAGATGCTAGCGAAACTATCGACACCGATGGTGACGGCATCGGTAACAATGCCGATATCGACGATGATGGTGATGGCGTTGTCGATACCAGTGATGCATTTTCACTGGATGCTACCGAAACTCTCGACACCGATGGTAACGGCATCGGTAACAATGTCGATACCGACGATGATGGTGATGGCGTTGACGACAGCAGTGATGCCTTTCCACTAAATGCTAGCGAAACTCTCGACACCGATGGTGATGACATTGGTAACAATGCTGATACCGACGATGATGGTGATGGCGTTGTCGATACCAGTGATGCCTTTCCACTAAATGCTTCCGAAACTCTCGACACCGATAGTGACGGCATCGGTAACAATGCCGATATCGACGATGATGGTGATGGCGTTGACGACAGCAGTGATGCCTTTCCACTAAATGCTTCCGAAACTCTTGATACCGACAGTGATGGCATCGGTAACAATACAGATACCGACGATGATGGCGATGGCGTTGACGACAGCAGTGATGCCTTCCCGCTAGATGCTAGCGAAACCCTTGATACCGATGGTGATGGCATTGGCAACAATGCCGATACCGATGATGATGACGATGGCGTTGATGACAGCAGTGATGCCTTTCCGCTAGATGCTAGCGAAACCCTTGATACCGATGGTGACGGCATCGGTGACAATACCGATACCGACGATGATGGCGATGGCGTTGACGACAGCAGTGATGCCTTTCCGCTAGATGCTAGCGAAACCCTTGATACCGACAGTGATGGCATTGGCAACAATGCCGATACAGATGATGATGACGATGGCGTTGACGACAGCAGTGATGCCTTTCCGCTAGATGCCACCGAAACTCTCGACACCGATGGTGATGGCATTGGTAACAATACCGATACCGATGATGATGGCGATGGTGTTGACGATACCAGTGATGCCTTTCCACTAGATGCTAGCGAAACCCTTGATACCGATGGTGACGGCATTGGTAACAATACCGATACTGACGATGATAACGATGGCGTTGACGACAGCAGTGATGCTTTTCCACTTGATGCTACCGAAACTCTTGATACCGACAGTGATGGCATTGGTAACAATGCCGATACAGATGATGATAACGATGGTGAGCCCGACGTAACCGATATAGATGATGATAATAACACCTTAATCGAAGTACGTAGCCTGGCTGACTTAGATGATATCCGCAATCATCCTGCTGGCGATCAACAATACTCTAGCAACGCAGGCTGCCCTGGTACCTGTCTTGGTTTTGAACTCATGGCCGATCTGGATTTTGACACTAATAGCGATAACGTTATGGATGCATCAGATACCTATTACGACCACGATGCTGATGGCAGTAATAACGGATGGCTCCCTCTGGGAAATCTCGCCTCACCTTTTCGCGCCATTTTTGATGGCAACAACCATTCAATTAGCAATCTTTTCATAAACAGGATACTTGGCGATTCTGAAACCAATGGAGGTGGTATCGGACTTTTCGGTGTCGTTGGCAATACGACAAGTGGTTATAGTGCTGAAATCAGAAACCTGTCGCTGACAGGTCACTTACTTTCTATAACAGGACGAATTCATACAGGTGCTCTAGCTGGTTGGGCACAAAACACCACTTTTATAAACTGCTCAATTAACAGCTCACTGGCCTCTATTACTGGAATAGATGAGATTACCGGTGGCCTGATAGGCGCGATAGAGGATGGAGTTATTAATAACAGTTTCTCTAATGGAAGTGTTCAAAATAGTCTGTTTGGGGCTGGAGGGCTAGTGGGGTATGTCTATAACAGCAACATAAGCAATAGCTATTCAGCAGCTGAAGTATCGAATTTCGGTGCCGGCTCCCAACAATATTTCGGCGGTTTGGTGGCTGTGATAGATGGCACTTCAGAAATTAATGATAGTTATGCCTCTGGCAACCTGACGACTACTGCCGACACTGTTGGGGGATTAGTTGGTTATATTTACAATGCTGGTACCACCATTACGAACAGCTATGCGACAGGTTCCGTTAGTGGCAGCTATAGTATTGGTGGCCTGATAGGTGAAGCATACACCGGAACCATAAAAAATAGTTTTGCAACTGGAAATACTTCTGGAAGCTCTGTTTACGTTGGCGGCCTGTTAGGTTATGCATCCGAGAGCATTTTTATCAGCTCCAGTTATGCGACTGGTAACGTCACAGGAAACGGTTATGCAGGAGGTCTTGTTGGCTCATTAGACTATGCTACCTCCCCCCATATTATAAGTGCCAGTTATGCAACGGGCTCTGTCAGCGCAAATAACCGGGTTGGTGGAATTATTGGTGTAGCCTCATCGGGAGACGCTCTCATTCAAGCCAGTTATGCTAGCGGAGCCATTTCGGGCTCAAGTGATATAGGTGGACTGCTAGGTTTTGTTGATAGCGGCATCACCGTTAACATCAATAACAGCTACTGGGCTAGTGATACCACAGGGCAAAGTACAATTGCTGGCACTATTGCTGGAACCCTTAACGATACTAACACCTTTGCTGCGTTACTGACAGAACTGCAATGCCCTACCACCGCTAATACGACAGCTTGTGTTGCCTCTGATTCATTGATAGAACTCTACACAGGTTGGGATGCTATTGATGATGACGACGATGTGGCAACCCCCACTATCGCCCCATGGAATTTCGGAACTTTCCTGCAGCTACCAACTTTATAGATACTGGAGATTTTCAATCGCATCATCAGAACCAAAAAAGCCTCTAGACTAAGAGGCTTTTTTATTATTTTCCGGATAAGGTATAACGCTTAGTTATTCTGGATCACAATGCTTGGGAATGCAGCCGAATGATCCTTTGCTTTGGTCGCCAGTCTGGCTGCCGTTTTACGTGCGATCTCACGGTAGATTTCACTGACCTTGCTTTCCGGCATGGCCGCAACGGTTGGATTGCCGCTATCAGCCTGTTCACGAATCTTGATATCCAGAGGCAGCGAGCCAAGGAAGTCTACTCCCTGCTCTTCAGCCATACGTACACCGCCGCCTTCACCAAAGATGTGTTCCGCATGTCCGCATTCGCTACAGATATGGATAGACATATTTTCAATGACACCCAGTACTGGCACTTCGACCTTGTTAAACATCTTCAGTCCTTTCCGTGCATCCAGTAATGCGATGTCCTGTGGGGTGGTGATGATTACAGCACCACTGACAGGGATTTTTTGCGCGAGGGTTAACTGGATATCACCAGTACCTGGTGGTAGATCGATTACCAGATAATCGACATCTTTCCAGTTGGTGTCGTTGAGTAACTGTTCCAGCGCCTGGGTAACCATAGGGCCACGCCAGATCATTGGGGTATCTTCTTCTACCAGATAACCAATAGACATAGACTGAATGCCATGACCAACCATAGGCTCCAGACTCTTGCCATCAACTGATTCTGGTTGACCGGTACAGCCAAGCATACGCGGCATACTGGGGCCATAGATATCCGCATCCAGAATAGCAACGGTTGCACCTTCGGCCTGTAACGCAAGCGCCAGGTTAACGGCAGTAGTCGATTTACCTACCCCCCCCTTACCGGAAGCCACTGCAATGATATTCTTGATGCCTTCCTGAGGCTTCAGGTTTTGTTGCACAGCATGGGAGCCGATTTTGCTGGAAACCTTTACCGCTACACTCTCAACACCTTCCAGTGCAGATACTGCGTCGGATACCAGCTTCTTTAAAGTATCAAAATAACCCGCGGCTGGATAACCCAGAGAGATTGTAATACTGACCTTACCACCATCGATCTCTACACCCTTGATCGACTTGGTTGCCGACAGCTTCTTTTCGGTGTTGACGTCAATGATGTCGCCAACAGCAGTTTCAACTTCTTGTTTCGTAATTGCCATATAGTTACCCTGATACAGACCAAAAATTAGAATCGCTGCATTCTACATTAGCTGGAACTAATATTTAACCTTTATTTCCGAGGAAATTGGTCGGGTATTATTAATTCCGCTATACAGTGACAGGTGCAGCACATAAAATAGCGTGCTTTTAATCAACGCATCTTAATCAATGAGTTCCACCACCCCACAGTCAACAACAAATCCTGCACGTAAAATGGTCGTAACCAGTGCGCTGCCCTATGCTAATGGCCCTATCCATATTGGCCACATGGTGGAATACATACAGACCGACATATGGGTTCGTTTCCAGAAAATACAAGGCAATGAATGTATCTATGTCTGTGCCGACGATGCACATGGCACACCGATTATGCTGCGCGCGCAGGCTGAGGGTATTAGCCCACAGGAACTAATTGACCGCATGAAGATCGAGCATGAGAGTGATTTTGCCGACTTTCATATTGCTTTCGACAACTATCACAGCACTCACTCGGAAGAAAACAAATACTTCGCGACCTATATCTATCAACAGGTTAAAGCTGCTGGACATATTGCGACACGTACCATCTCGCAGTCCTATGACCCTAAAGCAGAGATGTTTTTACCGGATCGTTTCATTAAGGGCGAATGCCCCAATTGCGGTACACCCGATCAATATGGCGATAACTGCGAAAAATGCGGCGCCACCTACGACCCCACCGAACTGAAAAACCCTCGTTCGGTAGTCACCGGTGAAACACCGATAGAAAAAGATTCTGAACAATACTTCTTCAAGCTGGGTGATTATTCTGACATGCTGAAGACCTGGACACGCGCCGGTCACATCCAGAAAGAGATCGCCAACAAGATGGACGAATGGCTGGAAGAAGGCCTGCGTGACTGGGATATCTCACGTAATGCGCCCTACTGGGGCTTTGAAATCCCTGATGCGCCCGGCAAATATTTTTATGTATGGATGGATGCACCTATCGGATATCTGGCCAGTTTTAAAAACTGGTGCGATAAAACCGGTCACGATTTTGACGAATACTTTAAGGCTGATAGCAGTGCCGAGCTGTATCATTTTATTGGTAAGGATATCGCGCGCTTTCACACGCTATTTTTTCCGGCCATGCTGCATGGTGCAGGTTTTCGCAAACCCACAGCAGTTTACTGTCATGGCTTCCTCACCGTGGATGGACAGAAGATGTCCAAATCACGCGGCACCTTCATCAAGGCACGCACCTTTCTGCAACACCTGAACCCTGAATACCTGCGTTATTACTTCGCTGCCAAGCTGGGCGCAGGCGTGGATGATATCGACCTGAACCTGGAAGATTTTACTGCTCGTGTAAATAGCGATCTGGTGGGCAAGGTGGTTAATATCGCCAGTCGTTGCGCCGGTTTTATCGTCAAGAAATTTGATGGCAAGTTAAGCGCCAGTATAAGCAACTCCGATCTAAGCGATAAATTTATCGTCGCATCTGAATCCATTGCCAGAGCCTATGAGGGGCGTGAATTTGGCAGGGCTATGCGTGAAATCATGGCTTTGGCTGATCTGGCCAACCAGTTCATTGATGAACAGGAGCCCTGGGTACGCATCAAGGATGAGGCTCAACAGCAGAATGTACAGGATACCTGTAGCATCGGTATCAATTGCTTCCGTCAACTGATTATTATGCTAAAACCTGTACTGCCGCTACTGGCTGCTCAGGCTGAAGAATTTTTGAATGTTGACAGTCTGCAATGGAAAGACCTGCCCAACGATTTAACCGATCACGCAATTAATAAATTCAAACCACTGATGACGCGTGTCGAAAAAGAGAAAATAGATGCCATGATAGAAGCCAGTAAAGAAGCATTGAAAGAAGAACCCAAGGTAGGTCATCAACAGGAAGATACCAGCAATATCGACCCCATAGCTGAGGAAATCAGCTATGATGATTTTGCCAAACTGGACCTGCGAGTAGCTCGTATCGTCAAGGCTGAACACGTAGAAAAAGCCGACAAGCTATTACAGCTAACGCTGGATATAGGCATCGAGCAACGCAATGTATTTGCTGGAATAAAGTCTGCCTATCAGCCAGAAGATCTGGAAGGCAAACTGACCGTCATGGTGGCCAACCTGGCACCGCGTAAGATGCGCTTTGGACTATCTGAAGGCATGGTATTAGCTGCCGGCCCCGGTGGAAAGGATCTATTTGTGCTGAACCCTGATGACGGTGCTACCCCAGGTATGCGGGTAAAATAATAAAGTTCAGGTGATCTATACTTTTTATATCGTATAGATCACAAAACCCTACGGAGGCGAAATGAGACGAATTCTTGACAACTACCTGGAACAGGAAATTGGCATTAATATCGAGCGCCCGCTTCGCATCGACTCAGTAATATTAAAAGCGGTGAACGATACCTATTTTTCCGTAGTCGATGAAAACAAGGGATACCTGCACCATTTCTCTTACACCAGCATTATTCAGATCATCGAACACCCTGAAGGCATAGACGTTGGCGGATTATTCGAGCATAAGAAACATTTTAATCTGGTGATCAAGGTCGGGCACATTCCTGAATTTACTCCACTGTAAAACTCTCCCATTACCTCCTTGACCCGTCCAGAATTTAGCAGGATTTTCCTGCTCAGCCATATGCGAGCCTATAGCAGCCTGGCCGGGCATATTCTGGGATCCCATCCTGAAATCAATGGCTACTACGAACTGCATCTGGACTACCGCCAGCCCGATGCTCTCAAACAACAAACCGCCAGGTATCTTGAACACGATCAACTCAAACCCAATAGCCGCTTCCTGTTCGACAAGCTGCTGCATAATAATTACCAGCTCACCGATAATCTAATACGAGATGATAACAACCGCATACTGGTATCAATACGCAAACCCGAGCAAAGTCTTAAAAGCATTCTCAAGCTATTTAGAACTAAACCCGCCCCCGCCCCTTTCCAGAATGCAGAAGAAGTCAGCCGTTATTATTGTGAACGACTGGATGCCTTAGCAGAATTTTGTAAGAGAAATAAAGGTCATTACTTTTACTACGATGCAGAAGAATGGGTACAGCAACCTGAAGCCTTGCTGCCAAAGCTGCAAACCTGGCTCGGGCTTAGCACTGCACTTACTGAAAAATATCAGCAGTTTTCTCAAACTGGCAAAGCCCGAGCTGGAGATTCATCCGAGAAGATCCTGGCTGGTGAAATTCATAAACAATCTAGTGATTACAGCAAGATAACACTTGAACAGGAATGGCTAGACCTGGCATCCAAAAAATATACTGAATGCCGAATTGAATTTATTGAAAACTCTTTTACAAAACTCACCACCGAGGACACAGAGAGATAAGGTTCGCCTGATCATGAGGCTTTTTTAATCGAATACGCAGTTTTGACAATTGAGACACCTTCTGAAATCTAAACATAAACTTTTTTAACCTCAGTGATCTCTGTGTACTCGATAACCGCTCCTGCGTTATTCTACTTACGGGCGTCCTGCCCTAATCTGTGGTAAGAAAGCTCTTAATTAATGAAAAGACTATCCCAGGCATCCCTGGCCTGTGGATACTGAAGCAATGCTTGAAGAATCTGCTCACGTCGCTGATCGCGATGAGACCGTGACTGAATCAATCGATACGCCCTGGAGTCTTCACCAAAGTTATGCCTGACATTACAGCAGAATTGATCTAGCTGTTGCAGTGCATTGGCGGCTTGCTGATTTGTTTGCCACCAATGCTTTTTATCAGTAAGCATTTCTTCAAGACCTGTCACCCGCTCCAATACCTCCGCATGCTTTTCCCGATAGCGAACCAGCATTTCCTGTTCTATACGATGCAGGGTTTGCTCAATCAACTGCTGATCAGGGTTGTTACGCAGGTCAGTTTTTGTCACCAGCTCTGCCACGCTGAACAACATCAGGTCTCCAAAAAACTGACGCTCAAATTCGTCGCTTAAATCTATATGCTTTGCTGTTGCTTCAACCCCGGGACGAAAATTCTTTTCATCACCCGGCAGGGTTCGTGTATGCAGCATGGGTAGATTTACCGTTGCAAAGCGCCCACCAATTTCAGCCTGTACCAGCCTACCAGCCGTTGGGCCAGACATTCTTAGACGTAAATACCCGAAAGGGATAATGTTTTTCAAACCCTCGTAATTAATGATGTAATTGCCCGGGTAAATCGTTCGGGCTGGTGACAACTGCATAAATGAACCGTCATATTTAAAATGCGTTTTACGCGTCGGATGTTGACCCGAAAAAAAACAGTTTAACTGCGAAGCCAAACTATTCAGGCATTGTAGATTATGGTGACTACCCGTTAATGGGCAGGGATAATCGTAGCCCTCTTCCCGGTTTTTAAAGCCAAATAGTGTAGACATATCATGGTAGGCAGCATCATGCCCCAGGCTGAAATCACTCTGATGAAATGCACAAGCAGACTGAGGGTCCAGTGTTGAGAGCTGGTCGATAAATCGAGAAACATCCAGTAAAAAGTTGGATGTCATCACCGCCGGTGAAACAGGTGGATCTCCGACCAGTTTTCCGGTCAGCATGATCGTATCGGTTTTCTGGAAAATCCGGTTAATAGCATAAAAATAGTTCAACGCAGGTACAACACGCTCACCCTGTTGCGTTACGATATTCACCTGAAATGTCTGATCACTGTCGACAGGGAAAAACAGGGTACGCTCAGGATCATTAGCCATCTGTAACATTTTTAGATAACTCAGGTTTCGCATAGCAGCCTGCCCCTTACGATAAAATACTTCTGGCCCCTGTGTAGTCAGTATAGATCCGAGATGCTGTCGTTTTTTCTCCGGCAATTCCTGTAACATTTGATACTGTTCATATTGACCAAAGTGAATCACTCGCAACCCTTTTTTACAGTAAGCTTCTGCAAGCTCTATATCCTGCTGAATATTTTCCTGCTCACGACTGTCCTCCGCTACCACAACCCGAATTTTGCGATAACTATTACCATCCACTCCGCCATAGCCATAAAGTTCGCACTGCTGATAGATGCTCTCCAGGCAGGCACTTAAATGCTCGGGCCGATCAGCAATAGGAATAGTTAGAATAAACTCGTATCTATCGTCTTCATCTGAAAGTTGTAGCAAGGCTTCCTGCTCACGAAACAGTGACTGATATAAATCCAGCAAACGATCAAAGTCATAGGATTGCCACAGCTGCCTTTCCAGCTCTGGGTAAACCTGATCATAAAGTGCTATCAACTGTTGCAGAGGCTCAAGATCATTTATTGATTTCAATTGTCGATACTGATGCCGAATAGCTTCCACTGATGCTTGATCAGCAGCAAGCTGTAGCAGGTAATATTCCAGCTTAGCTGTTACCACCTTATGCACAGAGTTTATCTCCGCGAGGAGTAGTTGGGGTAGGCATCCCGATCAATAATCAATTCGATGAGATTGATACCGTGATAAAAATCGATCTGATTAAAACTGTCCAGACATTCCTGCTCCGATTCAAGTTTGAAATAATTGATACCAAAAGATTTCGCCATCAGAGAAAAATCAGGATTTTGAAAATCACAGTCCAACAGATGCTCTTCGTATAACTGATGCTGGTTTTTACGGATCAGGCCCAGTGTTTGATTATTGATCAAAACAATATTTAGCGAAATACCATAATTCACCGCTGTCATGATTTCCATGCCGCACATTTGAAACCCGCCATCTCCCAGAATAGCAAACAATGGCTTATCTACCTTAAACCCGGCTCCTATAGCTGCGGGTATTGCATGACCTAGTGATGACACGCCTGTATTGGGAAAGAATAGATCGTTATCACCCACTCGATAAAAGTTTTGCGCGAAGATCATATTATCGTCAAACATGACCAGTCCCTCAGGGAAACCTTCATCCAGCAATCTATAAAAGGCTTTTATCAGATCAAATTTAACATCGAATATTTCCATCGAGTCTTCTTTAGCCAGATCATTGATCTGTTTTCTAAAGGCATTTAAGTCCGGTAATGATTTAGCTGCAATAGCGCGGGATTGACAGGTTTTATCCAGTGCCTGCAAGTAGACCTTTAAATCAGACTGAATGGCAAGGTCTGCTTTAAGCACCTTTTCAAGCTGTTGTGCATTTTGATCGACCTGAATAATTTTCCGGTCAACGGTCAAATCTGTATTCCATACATAGCTGGTTCGTTCGTTAAAACCAGCGCCCAGTAAAATAATCAAATCCGCTTTTTCTTTAATATATTGCAAAGCATAACCGCTGGAAGTTACACCTAGACTACCGAGCGACAATGGCGAACGCTCATCTATGGCACCTTTTCCTTTAAGACTGGTTGTTACAGGAATATTAAGATTCTGGCTCAGGTTTTTTAACGCCTCTCGTGCATCCTTTGACTGCAGGCAGCCGAATCCGACCACCAGTACTGGATACCTGGACTGACGTATAAACTCAACGCTCTCATCAACGTCGCAATGAGAAATATGTCTTTTAGGTGGATGTGTAAAGTTCGGTAATTGATCGAGGATGCTGGCATCCACCGTTTCAGTCTGCACATTAAAGGGAATACTTAATACCACCGGGCCCGGGCTTTCTGCCAGTAATTGCCTGGCCGCCTGGTTCAGCACATTAGCCAAATAATCGGTACGCTCAATCAGTTTGTGATAGCGGGTTACCCCCGAAAAAAGAGCCGTCTGATCTACACTGCCTCCTTCACCAGAACTTTCCTGAAGCCCCCCTCTGCCAAAGATATGTGTGGGTGCTTCTCCAGTTATCGCTATAACAGGTTGCTTATCAGCATAGGCGTTGGCTATCCCGGTAATCAGGTTACTGGCACCCGGCCCCGCAGTAGCAATACAGGCACCTATGCCGCCCGTTGCACGAGCATAGCCACCCGCCATAAAGGCGGCCCCTTGCTCGTGTTTAGCCAGCACAGATTTTATTTTTGAATGATAGAGATGATCGTAAACCGGCAGAATATGCGCACCCGGCATACCGAAGATGGTGTCTATGCCCAGGTTTTCTAGAAACCGGACGATAAGTTCACTAACCTGTATATCCATAGACCTGTTCGGGTAAGCGGTTCACCCAAGTAAGAAACCATCGAAGCATAGCTTTACCCCTGATTGATTGGAACCTAATTTGTCAAAATATCCATACAAATCATAGATGCTCCTATAAAATAAACCAATCTTTAAATCACTGGTCACAAAACCTATTGATTTAGCAAGTATCCACACAGGAGCGACTCACTTCATGATAAGCATAGTAATCAGGCTCTCTTGCAGAGCCAGAACATGAACACTCCAGCAACTCTTAATCTGGGCGAATTTGATTCTCCCGTTCTGATTTTTGGTGGTCCCTATAGTAACCAGAGCGCCACGCGGGCGATGTTGACACAAGCACAAAAGCTATCAATACCCCCAGATCGCACAATCTGCACCGGCGATGTCGTTGCCTACGCAGCAGAGCCAGAACAGACCTGTCAGTTAATTAAAAATTCTGGCATTCATGTTTTGATGGGGAATTGTGAAGAATCACTGGCAGAAAATCGCAACGACTGCGGCTGTGGATTTGAAGAAGGTATGCTGTGCTCAACCCTTTCTGAAAACTGGTATCACTATGCGCAGAAAAAGGTTAGCGACCCAACACGCCAATGGATGAAAACCTTGCCCAGAACCATTCGTTTCTCAATAGCCGGACAGAGCTGTTGTGTCATCCACGGTGGCATTAATCAGATCAATCAATTTATCTATGCCTCAAGCGACTGTGAAATTAAACGTCAGCAACTGCTTCAGGCCAACGCCAATATTATGATTGGAGGGCATTGCGGTTTACCCTTCGGACAGCAAATCGATGACAGGCTGTGGTTAAATGCCGGGGTCATTGGAATGCCTGCAAACGATGGTACTGTAGATGGCTGGTATATGTTAATAGAGCCTGTGCAGGTAGGTATCAAAGTGAGCTGGAACCGACTGAGCTATGACTATCTTGACTGTTACCTGAAAATGAAGACAGTTGGCTTAAAAGACTATGCTGACACCATTACAAGTGGATTGTGGCCCAGCATGGATGTATTACCTGATGATGAACGTCATCAGCAGGGAAATCGACTTCAATTTGAGCCAATTTATTTTCCAGGCTGAATCTTCCCCTTAATTAATGTCAATACTAAGTATTTATTAGTTTCAGCCTTAATATTGACTCTATCATTATCCTGCACCTTCATTAAATTTCGAAACCACATTAATTTTCTTTAAATTCAATCATTTAAATCAATTAAAGAATTAAATCCAGCCATCTTAATATTTCACAAAAAAACTCAAAGCATCAGGTTAAAGCCTTTAATATCGGCACTGCGCTTTAATAAACTCTGGTTTATTGATATGAGCTTGCCCCTCTACCACCAATAACTATAATCGATGCGCCAATCGATTTCTCTTATAGCTAATGACCTTCGAAAAACGTCCCGAAGCAAATAAATAGAGAGCACTTTCCGGCATTTACTTTTTAAACCGAAGCCTCATACAACAGCAGTATGTAGATTCAGATTTTTTAATTTATGCATTAACAAAGAGGATTTTTTACATGAGTCACCTTATACCACCAGCACTCGGAATACTGGGACTGGTAACTGCATTTTTTATTTTTCGGATAATTATGCGCTACAGCGAAGGCGAGGAAAAAATCGCCAAAATTGGGCATGAGATCCATGTCGGGGCTATGGTTTTCATGGCTCGTGAATATAAAATGCTTTCTCTATTTTCATTAGCATTAATCATCATTTTATGGGCATTGCTAGGTCATCTTACTGCTATTTCATTTATCGTCGGCGCGGCCTCTTCAGGTATTGCTGGTTTTATTGGCATGTACACAGCAACCAGGGCCAACGTACGTACAACCACCGCTGCGCATGAAGACGGCCCTGCTCAGGCCCTCACCGTGGCTTTTTTTGGCGGCTCCATCATGGGTCTGGCTGTCGCATCACTAGGTTTAATTGGTCTCGGTACTCTATATTATTTTCTCGCTGGTGACCTGCATGGCATACACGCTATAGAAGGATTTGGTATGGGCGCCTCTACTGTGGCTCTATTTTCTCGCGTAGGTGGTGGTATCTTTACCAAATCAGCTGACGTAGGTGCTGATCTGGTGGGTAAGATTGAAGCAGGCATCCCAGAGGATGACCCAAGAAACCCCGGCGTAATCGCTGATAACGTGGGTGACAACGTAGGTGATGTTGCCGGTATGGGTTCAGATATTTTTGAATCTTATTGTGGAGCGATGATCGCCACCATTGCCATGGCTGCTACCATGTCAGCAGCCGCTATCGACTTACTGGGTGGGAATCAGGAAAACCTGATGTTTCTACCACTGGCACTCTCTTCACTCGGAATCATTTGCTCTATGATTGGCATATTCATAGTTAAAAAGTTTTCCTCCAAAGCACCCGAGGTAGCTTTACGCTCTGGCACCATTGGTGCAACCATTATCTTTATCATCACTGCATTATTGCTAGTGACTTCTATGGATATCACCTGGAAGGTTTGGGCAGCGGTATTGAGTGGCGCTGTTGGCGGCATGATCATCGGCCTGGTTACCGAGTACTACACTGCGGGAAAACCAGTGCAAACTATAGCTGCAGCGGGCGATACCGGCCCTGCTACCGTCATGATTAGCGGACTGGCTATAGGCATGGAATCGGTTGTTATACCTATAATATCTATCTGCGGCATTATCTGGGTTTCTACCGAACTGGCAGGTCTTTATGGCGTAGGTATTGCTGCGGTGGGTATGTTATCCACCGTCGGTATTACTATGGCTATCGATGCCTACGGCCCGGTTGCAGATAACGCCGGCGGTATCGCTGAAATGGGCGGACTAGGTGAAGAAACGCGCAAGATTACAGATTCACTGGATGAACTGGGTAATACCACTGCGGCTATAGGTAAAGGTTTTGCCATCGGTGCTGCGGCGCTGGCGGCACTGGCAATCATCTCTGCCTTTGGACAAACCGTTATGGTCCACAATCCAGATTTTTCGCTTCAACTGTCATCCCCCTCTGTTTTGATTGGAATGTTTATCGGTGGACTGATTCCCTTCCTGATTGCTTCTATCACCATGAATGCAGTGGGTGATGCAGCATTCGACATGATTAAGGAAATCCGTCGCCAATTCCGTGAAATTCCAGGATTACTGGAAGGCACTGCTGACCCAGATACAGCCAAGTGTGTTGATATCGCCACTACAGCCGCGCTCAAGCGAATGATTATTCCGGGTATTATCGCAGTCGGCATGCCTTTTCTGGTGGGTTTTGGCCTTGGGCCAGAAAGTCTGGGTGGCATGTTAGGCGGCGCGCTGTTAGCCTGTGTGCTACTGGCACTGACCATGGCAAATGCCGGTGGTGCCTGGGATAACGCCAAGAAATACATTGAAAAAGGCAATCATGGCGGTAAGGGATCAAACAGTCATAAAGCAGCGGTCGTAGGAGATACCGTAGGCGACCCCTTCAAGGATACCTCCGGACCCGCAATGAACATTCTGATCAACGTCATGGCAATTGTTAGTCTTGTAATTGCACCATTACTATAGGAGAAAGGCTATGAAAACATTTTTACTTTTTACCGGAACCGGCCCCCTACTGGTACTCAGCTCGCACTCATCGGTTGAAGATAGAGTATTCCTGGAGAAACTGGCTGCTAAAGGAATTTTCAAATTTATTGCGCATGAAATACCGCTCGATGTGGTTAAGGAACGCTACGGCAATCATTACAACATAGCATCTCAGGATCTGCATGAAACCGATGATCTTCGGGTCATTGATTTCGATGGACAACGAGCCATGAGACTCATCAAGTTTTCAGAATATGGGCCAGAGTATATGCACGAACCTGATGTGGAATACGAGAAAGACCTGTAACCATAACGCCCCTCTTTGGAGGGGCTTTTTCCGCCCCTAATACACACGGATCCAACGGAACTAACCACATCATAATAATCAGCTATAATGCGCTGGATTATTTTCAGCGATAAACCATAAGGGACTTTCTCAAAAATAGAACTCCAGCATTCTGTAAGATAGCGGTCATTCAAGAAATTGATGTGTATGGCCTCTATCACCAACCTGCCAATTGCACCGCACAATACGAATGTCTGCTTTAAGGAAAAGGAGCCATTCACATTCCGACCTTCAATGACTACTATCGACCCAGGCTGTGTGAAAACTATTTTCCAATTTTTCAAGTGGAATATGCGGGCTTATATAGGATCAATTTTGTGTGATTTGTAGTAATTGAGTTCTAAATAATCCTGAAAAATTACCCCGTAGTGGGAAATGTTTTTGGTGTCATCAAATTGAAGCGAGTTTTCACACAGCCTGTTGATAAAGCAGCCGTTTGCGTTGTGCTATGCAAAAAGGTGATTTGCTACCAGGAGCGGTCGTTTCCTTCAGATTTATGGAAACTACAAAAGTAAGAGCAAGCTAATCATGGAGTGATTCTTTATCTTTACTGAGCCTGTTTATTCGCTATTTATTTAAAGGGATAATTTATATGGCAAAATTAGCCTCTTAAGCCCTGAAAATAGCCTGTTTTAGTATTGAATTTAAATATAGTCAATAGCTTGCGTAGGTCAGACCCTGTCTACAGCTTATGAATGTAGACTGGATTTACTGTCGTATTGGGTGGGATACTGAAAGTCTGTTGCTGGCTCAATATGCCGGGATGTTGCGTTTATTCTTCATTATACCTATACGAGTATTATTAACCGAGCGACTGGAATATAATCATAAACATATAATCAGCGCCAAAAGTTATTTTTATACTATTCTCTTAGAATAATAGTGTTCGCCTGCTCGATCTATAAATAATTTTAATCCAAATCCGGAATATCCGGGCCCACTCGTGGTGAGGAAGGTTATGTTCAGAAGCATCAAGTTTCAGTTTATCGCTCAAATTATCCTGGTCGTTACTTTAATTCTGATAGTTTTTGGTTATTTCAACTACTCAAGCTTCAGAGACGGCTTAATCAATGATCTCAATGATTCGGTAAACGCCGCGCTTGGACGTATGCAATTAAGTCTGCCGGGACCAATCTGGAATTACAACGCAGGCTCTCTACAAGCCAACATTAAATCAGAACTGACTGCGAATGTGATCGCCGCTATCCAGGTGACCGGATCCGATGGGAAGACTTTGGCCTGGTTTGGTAAGGAAGGTGTCGATGAGAATGGTAAAGCGGTTTTTATCGAAATCGACTCAGCGCCGGAAACAACCACAAATACTTCTGAAGCAGAGCTAGTCTATATCGAATATGGAGAGAAAAACGCTGTCGGGATGGTGACCGTGTACGCCAACATGAATATCATCAAGCCTCGATTGCATACTCTTTTGATGCAACAAGTAGCGATGATTGTAGTGCTGGATGCCAGCATTACCCTGCTGATACTTGTGGTGTTAAATCGAACAATGCTCAGGCCCATCAAGGTAATTTCTGATGCGATTCAGGAAATTGCCACGGGTGAAGGTGATCTTACCCAGCAGCTTGATTTACCGCCCGGAAAGGAATTGGACCGTTTAACCAACGGTGTCAACACCTTTATAAATTCTCTCAAGGATATCGTTTCCAGCATTAGTACAGCTGCGTTGGAATTGCAGAATAAATCAAACGAAAGTCGTGAGAAGGCTATAGAAACTTCGCAACATCTAGTTGGACAGCAATCCCAGATTCAGATGATGGCGACAGCCACTACGGAGATGACCGCATCTATTTTAGACGTCGCCAATAGCGCGACCGAGGCCTCGAATGATGCTGAAGTAGCCATGAAAAAAAGCGCCCAGGGCAAGTCGATAGTCGGTACTGTTGTTCGCGATATTGATTCTCTTGCGAAAGAAATTGGCACAGTTACCAGCCAGGCATCTCAACTGATTTCAGAAGGCAAGAACATAAGCCAGGTGCTGGAGGTCATTAAAACGATTTCCGAACAAACCAATCTGCTTGCCTTAAATGCAGCGATTGAAGCCGCAAGAGCAGGAGAAGCAGGGCGTGGATTTGCGGTCGTGGCGGACGAAGTGCGTAATTTGGCGGTAAAAACCAGTCAATCTACGGATGAGATTCAAAGTAGCATTGAAACCTTGCAGAGCGTAAGCGATGCCGTAGAAAAAGGTGTGGCCTCACTGGCTGAACGTACTCAGGTAGGCGTGGAAAGAGTGAGCAAAGCTGGCGACGCGATAGAGGAAATTAATATCGCAATCCAGGATTTGACAGAAAAGAACCTCAGCATCTCTACCGCGGCCGAAGAGCAGACTCGAGTTATCACTGAAATTAACCAGAATATTGTAGAAGTATCCGATGTTGCGAATTCTTTATCCAGGAACGCCACTGATACTGCAGGTCGTGCTGAGGATGTCAGCAAGCTAGCAGGAAAAGTTATTGGAAGATTATCGAAATTCAAAACTTGAAGATGAAGTCTGGAGTGCAGGATTTTGATATTGAAAGCGCTCAAATAACTGTTAACAGCGTTTAATCTACATGATTTCTTCATAGTAGCAGGAGCTAAAAGAATACGAGGATGTTTTCGGCGATTGGCAGTTATTTACACTAATACAAAAATGTTCCGTTGTTCCGTGCTCTGGTAAGTCTGACTGATGCTTTCAGGGCTTTTATAACTCAAAAGTAAAAATTACTACAGAGAGGTAATTATATGAAAATCCTAAACGCTCTAGTTTTAAGTTTATTTCTTTCCTTTTCGGTGCAGGCAGAAACTGTTACTGCAGCTCAGGATCCCTGGCCCCCTTTTATTCAAAAAGGTGCTGATCCGGGGTTGTCCATCGCATTAATCAAAGCTGCCATGGGAAAGGAGGGCTATACGGTTGATTTCAAAATCATGCCCTGGAACCGGGCTTTAAATGAAGTTAAAAATGGCAATGTGGATATACTGCCGGGTGCCTGGTATACCGACGAGCGAGCAGGTTATTTGATCTACAGTGATTATTATGCACAGAACAGTATCAAATTTATTAAGAGAAAAGGTGATAATTTCGAGTTCAATGGTTTGGATAGCCTCAGCGGGAAAAAAGTAGGCATAGTTGCAGGCTATGGCTATGGCGAAGAATTTTCAAATGCGCCCAACTTCTCTCGGCCGGAAACAGGTAGCATTGAAGCCAATATTAAAAAACTACTGAGTAATCGGATCGACCTGACTCTGGATGATGAAATTGTGGCCAAGTCTGTCATCAAGCGGGCGGGAATGGATTTGGGTGCGATTGACTTTACCGCGAACGCGTTATCTGTCAACAACCTGCACATTGCCTCTGGAAAGGCAAATGCACGGGGACAAAAAATTATTGACGCTTTTAATAAGGGCTTAGCAGCTATCAAGGCAGATGGTACCTACAAAAAAATTCTCGCAGACTATGGTATAAAATAGTTTTTGTTAAACAAAAAGGCGTTGAATTAATTTAGCTCGGTTGAAAATCCCTGTGTATGCCGCACATACCAGGAGCCGATTGCCTATCTTGAGTAAGTACTACAGCGTCAACCTCAAGGGGCCTGCAGTGGAGGCAGGCCCCAGTCAAGTGTAAAGTGGACCAAGTGTATAGGGGGCGGAGTGATTAAATTTTAACCAGAACCACTGGTTGTCCGCTTCGGGTCAAGGCTGTGTGAAAACTCGCTTCAATTTGATGACACCAAAAAATTTCCCACTACGGGGTAATTTTTCAGGATTATTTAGAACTCAAATACCACAAATAATACGAAATTGATTCTATATAAGCCCGCATATTCCACTTGAAAAAATGGAAAATAGTTTTCACACAGCCTGGGGCGATAGGGAGCGTTCACCATAATCTGATCTCATATACCTGAACGACTGAAATGGCACACCAGAGACAATCACTCATTAACCCAGAATGACCGCTTCCAGGAAGGAGTCATTCACTTGCTGACCTTAAATGACTTCCGACCCAAATCGGTCCTTCAATAAGGCCCGGTCTCAGTGGAGAGCAACCGAAAGGAGCGAATCCATTGAAGCCCATTGTTAGCGATCTTTAATTTCACTTCTATCCTTCGTCCTTTCAACTTCCTTTTTGTACTAATCATTGATTGGGTCTGACCGCTCTTGATTATAGTGTTTAAGAATCCAGTCTAAAAAATTGGACTTCCTATCAATGTATAATTTATTTTCTTGCATCAATTTTGCTAGATTGTCGCTACCATCATGATGCTCCTTCCATTTTTTTACACTGACTTTTTCACCATCTATTGTATATAAAACATCGGTGTCTTTTAATTGCATCGATGTTTTAACGGCAAAGTTGTTATTCCAGATATTTACTCGAATTGCATACTCCCTGATATTTTTCATCAGCGCTTCATTAAGAATAAATGCATTAATAAATTTCCACAGAAGGAAGTCGCGCAGGATAAGTGCCGCAGGAAAGATAACGTATGTACCTATTCCAGCCAATAGAATCTTTCCGATGGTAGCCCATGTTATTTCCATATTTTTTTCGCTAACGTTGAAGCTCAGCCGCGCAGTTTACTGCATCGGCTGGGGCGCCTTGTTATGCGCTTTACACTCCAAGCCAGGATTGCTAGCGCATTGTTTTTTTGCCCATTCAAGTAATTCGTAGTTTTGCACTTGAATGGACTCCCCTTGTTTTGATAATTCTGACTGATCTTTTAGAAGATTATTGGGCGGGTTGTCCTCCCAGAGAATACTGGCTGCATTCAGGGCACGAATTTTTGCCTCCTCGAAGCCGTTTGCATTATTGGCGCCCTGATATTTCGCGACATACTGGAGGTGATTACTCAGATTGACATCGATTAGTTCTTGCGCTCCCTGTATATCGTTTTTTTCTAGATAATGAGCGTATCCTAGAGCCTCAAGTACATTTTGAAGTGCATAATCTTCCATAGATGCCTTCACATCAGAGGAATCATTACCAATCCACCACCCCAAAATGAAGCTAGTAATTATCAGTAATATCGTAGCTACATATTTCATTTTCTATTTTTTGCCTAACAGCTTGATTATGTGACACGCACAAATATTGACTTATGTTGCATTCTATTCTCAATCATAGGTAAAACAATCAATGACCGCTCCTGGTACCAACTTGTCTATTGCATTGCACCATTGAATGACCGCTTTTACCCAGTAATCCATATTTAATACCTATAGAAACCTACCTGACAATCTGTAACTAACCAATCATTTCCTATCTCAGTCGATATTTTGATCTATCTAAAATTAACATCGAACAACCCGGCGATATACAGGTTTAGATAGTCCATAAATCCAAATTTAAAAGTATACTCCCCCCCATATCGAGCCTGTGAAAGGCTTAAATTAAAATGGATAGGACATTTATGTGTTTTGCAATATCAACTGCGCTCATAGCGCTTCTTTGGCTTTATAGCGACTATATGCTGGAGCAGTATGCTTTATCGATTTCGACCAGTGGTAATCAATGGGCAATGGTGGCCATTGGATGGGAAATAATACCGCTTATCTGGCCCGTATTATTAATGGTAGTGGTTGCTGCCAGTGCGGCGACTTTTTTCGTGATGCGTCGCCACCAGGGCAGTAAGTGACTGAAGTATAAATAGGGGCACAGACCCGCCCTCTCAGAAATCTAATTCTCCTGATCATGCGTAACCTCAACAATCAGACGTCGCATCCATTGATGCGCAGGATTGTTTTGAAGCAATGGGCTCCATGCCATACTTAACTCCAGCGGTGGAATTTCAAAGGGCGGTTCACGGATGATCACGCGCGGGTTTTGTTGTTTCAATTTGGCCGCTCGGCTCGGAATAGTCACAATCAAATCCTTTTGCTCGGCCAGGGACATAGCCGCCTGATAGTGTCTGGTAAATATGGTGATATGGCGTTTCTTGCCAAGCCTTGCGAGGGCTTCATCCACCCAGCCCAGTCGCTGTACATCATCGGGGTTAATTCCTACACCTACGCCCATACCGGTTTTGCTTACCCAGACATGCTGGGCCTGTAAATAGCTGTCCAGATTAAAGTGATCCCGAATAGGATTCTGTGCACTAAACAAACAGGCAAAGCTATCTTTCCAGATAGTTGTTTTATGAAAAGACAGGGGAATACTGTCAAAGCGGTTGATGACCAGATCGACCTTACCCTGCTCCACATCCAGAAAGCTCACATCACTGGGGGTCATGATATCCAGTACAACACCGGGGGCTTCTTCGCGCAATCGATGCAAAATACTGGGGAAGATGGTGGATTCGGCATAGTCACTGGCCATGATGCGGAACACCCGATCAGAAGTGGCTGGCTCGAAAGCTGTTTGCGGTTGCACTGCCTTATCCACCTTGGCCAGTACATCACGGATTACCGGCTGTAACTCAAGCGCTCTTTCGGTAGGCGTCATGCCCTCGCTAGTGCGTACCAGCAGCGGGTCATTGAATAACAGGCGCAATCGGCGCAGACCATTACTCATCGCTGGCTGACTTAGGCCCAGATGACTGGCAGCTCGAGTAACATTACGTTCTCGAAGCAATACATCAAGATATGCCAGTAAATTTAGATCGATTCGGTCTGTCTGCATGAATAGCACCCACCACTATTTGTTTAACGAATAGTAAATATAACCGTCATTTATTTCAATTATAAAGCTTAAAGACATAGTATTGATTCCGTTCTCAATTCCAAAAAATCAGGATTAACCATGACTCAATATAGAAATGATATCCAGGCAGCTGCTAATCTCTGCGCTAAAAACGGCGATAGCTGGAATGCAATCAACCCAGAGTCTGTTGCGCGTATGCGTGCGCAGAACCGTTTCCAAACAGGGATCGACATCGCAAAATACACCGCCGGTATCATGCGTGCTGATATGGCCGCCTACGATGCTGATTCTTCGCAGTACACTCAGTCGCTGGGTTGCTGGCACGGTTTTATCGGCCAACAGAAAATGATTTCTATCAAGAAGCACTTCGGCACTACCAAAAAGAGCTACTTGTATCTTTCTGGATGGATGGTTGCCGCGCTGCGTTCTGAATTCGGTCCTTTGCCAGATCAATCCATGCACGAAAAAACATCTGTTGCTGCGCTGATTAAAGAGCTTTACACCTTTCTGCGTCAGGCTGATGCGCGTGAACTGGGCGGTCTATTCCGTGAACTGGATGCTGCACGTGCTGCCGGTGATCAGGTTAAGGAAAAGGATATCCAGAATAAAATCGATAATTATGAGACTCATGTAGTGCCCATTATTGCTGACATCGATGCCGGTTTTGGTAACGCAGAAGCGACTTATCTGATGGCAAAACAGATGATCGAAGCCGGGGCCTGCTGTATCCAGATCGAAAATCAGGTTTCTGATGAAAAACAATGTGGTCATCAGGATGGAAAGGTTACCGTGCCTCATGAAGACTTCCTTGCCAAGGTTCGTGCCGTGCGTTACGCCTTCCTTGAGCTGGGTGTGGACGATGGCGTCATCGTTGCGCGTACAGATTCTCTGGGTGCTGGCCTGACCAAGCAAATCGCTGTATCTAACGTGCCCGGTGATATCGGTGATCAATACAACAGCTTCCTCGATTGCGAGGAAATTTCTGTTGAAGACATGAAAAATGGTGACGTAGTACTTAATCGTAGCGGCAAGTTGTTACGCCCCAAACGTCTACCCAGCAACCTGTTCCAGTTCCGCTCAGGCACTGGTGAAGATCGCTGTGTACTGGATTGCATCACTTCTCTGCAAAACGGTGCAGACATGATCTGGATTGAAACCGAAAAGCCTCACATTGGTCAGATCGGGGGCATGGTGAATCGTGTTCGTGAAGTGGTTCCAAATGCCAAACTGGTTTACAACAATTCTCCATCATTCAACTGGACCCTGAACTTCCGTCAACAGGTTTTCGATGCATGGGTTGAAGAAGGTAAAGACGTTTCAGCTTATGATCGTGATAGTCTGATGAGTGTTGATTACGATGGTACAGAGCTTGCCGATGTAGCCGATGAAAAAATCCGCACCTTCCAGGCCGATGCTTCGCGCGACGCAGGTATCTTCCATCACCTGATCACGCTACCGACCTATCACACTGCGGCTCTGTCTACGGATAATCTTGCTAAAGAATACTTCGGCGAACAGGGTATGCTGGGCTATGTATTGGGTGTTCAGCGTAAGGAAATTCGCGAAGGTATTGCCTGTGTTAAGCACCAGAACATGTCGGGATCAGACATTGGTGACGATCACAAAGAATACTTCTCTGGTGATGCTGCTCTAAAAGCGGGAGGAAAAGACAATACAATGAATCAGTTTTCATAATAATAACGATTCAACAGTATTGTTATAAAACAGGGCATTTAGATCCTGTATAATTTGAGGCGCTACCCTTACAGGTAGTGCCTTTTTTGTGAGTATAATTTTTAAATATCGTATTACCAGGAAGAAACAGGCAACTTAAATATAAAAAAATTCGAGACTGTAATAAAATTAAAAATCCGCCCAACAGACAGAATTCACGCCTGAATTGGGGCAGAGTAACCCCATCCTTCACATGGGTATAAGTCTGCACATCGGCATAAGTATGCACATCACGTTACAGGAATAGACCTTCATCGAAATCAAAACGCACCAAACGAGAGCACCTATGTCTGTTACTTAAAAAAAATCTAGCTCAAAAAAACATCTCATACAGCTAATTAATGGTCGATTTTAGGACAGAGTCGCCGCTAACTGACTGAAATACTGAGCTGAGATTGACACTCCTATCCCATTCGGATAGGGTGATCGATCACTAAAGCATTAAAATTAAATATATATGAGTGACAAGAGCGATATTCTGGTTCGTTTTGAAAACGTTCAGAAAAGTTACGATGGCGAAAGCCTTGTTGTTAAAAACTTCAACCTCGATATGCAACGGGGTGAATTCCTGACCATGCTGGGGCCATCGGGTTCCGGTAAAACCACCTGCCTGATGATGCTTGCTGGCTTCGAACCGGCTACTCACGGTGAAATCTATTTAAATGGTGAACCCATTAACTCTGTACCTCCACATAAACGTGGCATTGGTATGGTGTTCCAAAACTATGCCCTTTTCCCACATATGACTGTAGGAGAAAATCTTGCATTTCCTCTAGAGGTTAGAAAGATGGGGAAATCCGAGCGTGAAGAACGCGTCAATCGGGCGTTGGATATGGTGCAGCTAGGTGACTTTGCCGGTCGTCGTCCAGCCCAGTTATCCGGGGGCCAACAGCAACGTGTCGCCGTAGCACGTGCACTGGTATTTGATCCAGACGTAGTATTGATGGATGAGCCACTGGGCGCACTGGATAAAAACCTGCGTGAACAGATGCAGTACGAAATCAAGCACATACATGAGCGCCTTGGCGTTACTGTCATGTATGTAAC
>JBNKUM010000087.1:0-4837 GCA_050298595.1 Gammaproteobacteria bacterium
CGCCCCACCAGCGGACCAGCCGAAACCGGCAGAGACCTGGACCCACATACAGCAACCACACCACCACTAAAAGACATGACCCACCTCCTTTGAGAACTGCCCATTTTAAATGGGGCAAAACCCCAAACCCCTATGGGGACCACATGCCTGAAGTGGAAGGTATGACAAGGCTTGGCTGGCCGTGCACGGCCTGAAAGATTACAAAGAAGGTAGTACAGGGAGATCAGGCTAAATCCAACGATGGACTAGAGCGGCCAGACAACCCGCAGGGCTTGGCCTTGCCATACCTGGAACGGAAGGCATAATTTTCCCCCGGGGGATGGGGATAGAACAGACCACCAGTCAAGATCAAGAGCAGTCTGTTTGCGTTATTTGCAAACAGTCTGCTACTGATTTCACTGACCGAGGAACGAGGTGAGTGTCATTGTCCCTTGAGGGGTTTGGGGGTGATCAGCAATCAAAGATATGGCTGACTCTCTGTCCATAGCGATGCGCCGAAGATAATGGCTAAGATGAAAAAATCAAACTGGCACTTAGCCAGCCATACCTGCGCGGACGATGGCCATCAATATTGTATGCCCTATCCACTTACCGCTGGTCGAGTCAAACAACATCATCCATCTCATCTTCTGACTGTTCCCGTAAATACAATTCTTTCCGTAGAATAATTACATCATCCGGGGCCTTAATACTAATACGAGCATATCCACGATGAATATCTTGTATTATGACCTCGATGTCATCGTTAAGCATGAGGGATTGTCCGATACCGCGGGATAGGGTAAGCATGGGCATGGTTTGCACTCCTTTGCAGGGTTTAAAATACGTGGTCGTCCTTCTTACTGCTCGAATCTGATTATTTAACCCTTAGATAATTCGAGGCCAGCTGAGACAGAATTCCTCTATACATTGTAACTAATGCCATGGCTGCAGGAATAGATGACAGAAGAATTTTGTATAAATCATCAATTTTAAAGTTACCTAATATATATTCAGGAATAAACATCCAACCCGTTAAAAGTACAAATATGATGAATACAGAACTTAGTATTAAACATGTTTTACTTTCGTTAATGACAATAGATTTTTTATGCGGCTGCACATTTATAGTGCTAGCGTTTAGGTTTGCTCTACGCGCAATAGCGCTTCTTAGACGGTTGGCCGTATTCTGTAGGCTTAAAAAATCAGGACTTAATGGATTGAAGAGGTCGGAAATATCTACAATAGAAATATCACCTCCTTTCTTTAGTTCCTTCAGTTTTGCTTGATATTTCGATGGCAGACTGTCCTCAATCAATATAACTATTTGTCCTTGATTTGGATATATCTTTGCGTGTAGCTCCTGCGCCAGCATCATACCTTTAGCTGCATCAAGCTCGATATTCATACTCAGAAAAATGATGTCATAATAATCTGCCCCAAGAAAATCTCGAGCATTTTCTATACTTGAAGCATGATTAATAATTACGATACCACTGAATATCTCCTTTAATTTATTCAGGTCAATATCGTCATTATCAATAGCTAATACTTTTAGAATTGACATCTCACATACCATATATCGATCGTTCCGACCCTATTTTAATCACTATAACTCTCGCATTTTTATTTACCCTATCAAGCACAACATCTCCTTCCGTAGTGAAGTCTTGGTTTTTTTTGTTGCCAATAATTACTTTTATTGCTGAACCTTCACGTAAGGACCAATACTCCCCTTCAAGTATTTTCATATCTCCATTCGCAATCATGCCTGAACCAATCTTGGTATATAATGGGTAATAACGCTCTATAATTTCATTCATCACAGAAAACATAGTATTGCCGTCAATATTTACAATATTGAGGCAATTCGAGTACCAGATATCTCGTTCAACACCAGATTCTATTCCAGACAATATTTTCTGAGCGTGCAAACCTTCGGGCGGCTCGATTCTATCTTTATTGATATACTCACCACATATAGACAATATATTTTCAGTTGCACCATCTCCCTTCTCTACATAATCTTGAACTTTATAGTCCCGCGCAAGCTCAAACGCTAGCCTAACCTCTGGATTACCTGTTAAAACAATAACATTTGTTCCATAGCCAAGATCACGCAAGTGTGCAGCGATTTTCACGCCAGCCGATTTTGACCAATCGGGATTGGCATGACCGGCAAGGTTCAAATCAAGAACTGCTACTGTGAAATAATATTTACCGATCACATCTATAGCATCTTCATGTGAAAACGCCTGAACAACTTCAATATCTTTAATCGATTTCATAAGCAGCTTCGAAACCAAGTCGTTCATTTGTTTATCGTCTTCGCAGACAAGTATTCGCTTCTTCATGGTTATTACCCTAATTCAGTTACTATCATTTATCAGCCTGATTAACATCATCTTTGAAGTCAACGCCATCAACTACAAACCGTATTGTAAATCCTTTATGATCATCACTTTCAATTGGTAGAATAATCCCATTATATAGTGATAAGTACTGCTTAAATGCATATAAGCCATAGCCAGTCCCACCCCCCCCTCTGTACGTGACACCTTTATTCGTAAGAGAATCGAGCTTTGATGGTTCTACGCCTATCCCATTATCCTTAATAGATATCATGCATTTTTTTGCTGAACTAACATCTTTAGCAACATCACTGTCAACACCTAATGAATACCAATTGTTCAAAACCTTAGCTGAAATACTAATCATTGGCACATATGCATCTTCCTTATCACCTAAATCATCACCATTACCTAGTTGTTTACTCTTGCGATAATTAATTTCTCTTGTTATACCATCAATAGAATTCTGAAGTGTATCGTAGAGAAACTGCGAGAAAAGATTATCGAGTCTTAATAGCGGGAAATCGTCAGGCACACCATCATAATCAATCATGATGTTGCTTTCCTTAAGTTCTTCAATAACTAATTTTACAACTACCTCAATCTTCGTTTTTAGACTGATAAAATCTTTTCTTACAATAAAATCCTCAAGACTATCACCAAGCAATTTACGAACTGTTGTTATTTTAGTATTAACCAAGCTGAGCCCATTACATATATCTGCTTTCTCCTTTTCATCCTGGCACTCCAACTCGCTTATTTGTAGGCGAATAGCATCAATTAAATTTTGAGGAGTCTTAAGCCCGTGTCGAAACTCTCGCAAAGCTTTGCTTAAATAATCTTCCAACTTATAAAACAGGCCTCTAAATATATCGCTTCTATTTTGTGTAGCATCCCAGAAGTGGGATACCAGTTCTCCTAACTCAATACTATTCTGTAGTATGGATACTGCATGGAGATGATTAATAGCATTTTTGTTATTTGATTCAATATTTATTACAGCAAAAAGACTACCATCTTTGTTCATAAGGGGAATTGCGAGTTCCACCTCAACATCTCCCGGCATAGTTTTTTTAAATTTTTCATGTTCTCTAGGGTCACCTAGATAATAGGTCAGCGTATTACCACGACATACTTTTGAATAATACCCTTCTCGATTTATGTCAACTCGACTGGAGAATAACGTACCACAAATGGAATCATCCATGCCGACCAAACTAAACCCTAAATCATTAGTATTTGTACTACCTATTATTAATAGGGAATCACCACTGCCCCCATACAAATCATCAATCTTATCTAAAATTAATAATTGCACCCGAACTTCTGAATTATTACCGTAATCGTATATGGGTAGGTTTGGGAAAAAGTCATTGAGAATACTATTGCACACAACCGCAAAAACTTTCTGAGGAACCCCGCTTTTAGAAAACTCGTATATTATTTTTCTATACAGTCTGTTTATATTTTGCTCGATCTCATTCTTTAAGCATACATTTAACTGTTGCCCGACACCTAGCACAGCGTTGATTAATTTCTCATCTATAGGTCTAGCAATTTGTTTATCTGGAGATTTACAAATTACGCTACCATGATCATCAAAACTGATATTTATGCCCCTTACATAGTGAATCTCGTTTCTTTCATTAGTTAACTTGATGTATTTGTGCTTTTTATCACTCTCGGAACTGCCCTGCTTATTTTTATCGCTATTTCCCACATCCAGTTCAATATCTACGTTGTCATAATAAACACTTAATATTTCACGTAGTCTTTTTATCGCTTCTTCAAAAACTACTTGAGCAGCAACGCTATCACTCAGTATTAATTTATCGAGCCTACGCAATAGCTCATTTGTGACTTCATGAGTATCAAGCGTCCTATATATGTCATACAAGTTTTCTCGCCAATCCATTTCTAACCCCTGCGCGTCATTTCCCCCAGTAAACTGTATCACCATAAACAACCCGTAGAATTTGGGTGTTTATAAGCCGTACACAGCAAGACAAATAAATGTCTTTTGGACTAATCTAATGAATCATGGGTAAGCTAGCTTTGTATAAGTACCCCGTAATTATTAATAAATTAGGAACAATTCCGGGGGCCGCATATATATGTACTATACTTCTCGCGAATTTGGGAATACGTATATTGCCCCGGAATATCGAAAATGTTCCTTCTATTAAATTAATACTAATACTAGGACGATTTCCTTTGGGAGGAACGCATCCTGCTTTATCATTATTCCACACTTTTTCTAGAGAATATCAGGTCGACTACCTTAGATAAAGTAGTTTCTGAACGTCCGCTCATGGCCGAAATGGATCCATTTCTCCTTGCCGCAAAAAAAAACGCCACCCCGATATGAGGTGGCGTTTGGCTTCCGTTCTGCGCATCCATGCTGCGCTTCCTGGCGCTGGGCTAAGCTTCCTTTCTGGTCCGTTGACCTTTCCTGGCGCAAGACCCAAACCGACAATACCCGACCTGATACCCATTTACTATCAAGC
>JBNKUM010000088.1:0-12443 GCA_050298595.1 Gammaproteobacteria bacterium
TTTCAAGAAGCTGAACCCTTGATTTCTAGATTCTCGCTTAGGAATGTCAATAAACCGCGATCTGTCCCCTATTATTGCTATTTCAGCTCAGATATCAGAGGCGGCTCCGGTGACCATATACGTTTTTCCAGATCGTTCTAACATGGTAATCCTCACTTAAAATGGGTAATGTTGGTTTGGATCTTCGATGGTCACCCAACGAATGGATGTAAATGAATCAATTGCCGGTTTACCACCGAAGTAGACATTCTTATGAAATTTCGTTTGGGTCAGAAATCGGCCAGGAGCGGTCGTTCAGTGAATCCAAATTCAAAGACCTGGCCTCGATCTTCCGTGACCCCGCTCTTCAGTAAAACGTGTGTTTGTGTATGAAATACATGGCTATTAGATTGGTTCGGATTCAATCAGAAGTTTCATAACGATATTCAATATGGTGGGCTGATGGCATTGAAAAACACCTCGTTTTTTGATCTGGGATAAGCAAGGTGAATGTTTTGTCTTGTATGGCTGGGTTGGCGCGTTTATTCTATTGTGACTTGATAAATGCACGAGAAAGCGATTACCGAACCATTACTGCAGATGCCTTCGGATAAAGCTGGAGCAGTCAGCGATTTCATCAGGCCGGGCAACCTGTAATTTACCGCAAAAGTCGTCCAGCGTTACACCACAGGCTACCCGTTTCATCGGTTAAGGCTGGAAAACACCAACCCAAGTTTTACCGATAGCATTACTCGCGAGTACGAAAGTACGAAGTTATGTTGAATGAGGGGGGTACGACGGCAGTGGATGCACTGCAGGAGGAAAAATGATGGGTTCCTCAAAAGCTCTTCATAAGCCGCTACTGGCGGTGGTGTTGGTTAGCGCGCTTTTGATTGGTGGATGTGCAAGCATAGAAAGCGACTCGATAAGTGATCGCAGTGAGGCATTTGCAAAAATCACAGACCAAAAAGAACTTGAAGATATTGCGCTGCATGGGAAATTTAACGATATGCGATATGCTGCGGTGTCGAAAATCGATAATCAGCAAGTGATTGAAAAAGTTGCCAGATCGGACTGGAACTCCGCTGTTCGAGGGGCGGCGGTAACCCGCTTGATGAACCAGAACGCTTTGTCGGAGATTGCGGTTAACGATTCTGATAAGAGCGTCCGTGCACTTGCGGTGGACCATGTTACCTCACCAGAGGTGCTTGCACGCATTTACTTAATTGAAACTAATGATGCTGTTCGCGACGTCGCATTACGCAACCTGCATCGCTTCTCCCCAGGCAAGGAAAACTGGGCACAAGACCACCTGGCTGTGTTTTATTTGAAAGATCCTGAGTTGATCGAAAAAATGGCGAGAAGCGCACCGACGTCGGTAGCCAGAATACTGGCGGTCAGCAAGATACCAAACCCTGCTCAAAGATCAGCAATTATTGTCAGCGAAAAGAGCCCGTCGACGCGTATTGCTATGTTGAATCAGAGCGAAGATCCGCAACTGGTGAAAAAGCTGGCGTTACAAGATCCCGATGATGACGTGAGGATGGAAGCCGTCCTTGGATTGAAAGAACAGGATGCGCTAGCCCAGGTAGCGCTGAAAGAAGGGCTAGATAACATACGCTTGGCTGCGGTGGAAAAAGTCACCGATCAGAAACTGCTTTCCAGGATTGCAATGGAAGACAAAAACAGCGACATCCGGGAAACCGCAGTTTCACACCTGACCGACAAAAATGAACAAAGATATATCCGTATGAAACTAGCCAGATCCGAGGACAGTATCGCCGCATACGAGAGGTTCATACAAACCTATCCGTCGAGTAAAGAAGCATCGGCAATGCGCAAAGAACTGGCTGTACTCAAATCTAGGCGGCTGGGAGAGCTGGTATTGTTGATGACCCCGAAACCGGTTCTGAGTTTTTCTGCCGATCCATTCGTGACAGGATTTGGCACCAAAAGTCATCCTGCGCCGATGACGTTTGGAGGGATGAGCATGGAGCGCCCAACTTCATACAAGCAATACCTGGAAGAGTTCAAAACCCTGTTAAAGCAGGGGGCTGATCCCAGGGCTTTTCGAATATCTGGATATACACCCGCCAGTCAACCGCTGTCATCGGGTGTTGTCATGATATCCATGGGCGGTAGTCCAGCAAAAGTAGTGCCTGCAGGCAAAGGTGGTATGACGCTTTATGCGTATTGCAAGGAAAATAAAATCACCGAGGTTGTTGAATTGCTGGCAAAATAATCTGCTGCCAGGTAGTTGAAGGTGTACGTAATGAGGACAGAGTGGAAAAATAGCCCCTCTGTCCGAATAAAAGATCGTTGGGGCAGACTCGATTGATCATTCTTTTCCACATTTCGGTACACATTTCGGGGTCAGATCACAATTTACTCTAATATTAGAACATTCTGTACACATTTCGGGGTCAGATCACAATTTACTCTAATATTAGAACATTCTGTGATCTGACCCCGATTTTCCCAGATAATCAAATTTCTACCACAGACCATGATTCTCGGCTCCTGGTGACACAAGGTCAGACAAGAGCCGTTTGCTACAATGTACAAAGTGCAGTTGATACAAAACACCATCTGATTGTCACTCATGAAGTGACCAATACCGTTGACCGAAATCAGCTATGCCGAATCGCAAAAAAGGCACAGGACGCTGTGGGTAAAAAGGAAATCACAGTGATCGCCGATAAAGGTTACTACAGCGGTACAGACATAAAAGATACTCAGAATGCGGGTATGACACCATTGGTGCCGAAAGGTGATACATCAGGCAGTGATAAAAAAGGGATATTTAACCGTTCCCGGTTTGAATACGATGCAGGCCGAGATAGGTATATATGCCCTGCCAAACAAGAACTGCCCTATCGACAAACAACTACCGAAAGAGGATTAATGATAAAACGATATTGGGCCTATGATCCCACTTGTCGGGCATGCTCTATGAAGTCTCAATGTTCAAACAGTAAGCAGCCTCGAAGGATCACTCGCTGGATACACCAGAAACGGTTAGAGAAAATGGAACAGCAGTTATCTTCTATGCCGGAAAGTGCACTCATCAGAAAGCAGACGGTTGAACACCCATTCGGGAGGATTAAATGCTGGATGGGGTCCACTCATTTTCTGACGAGACAGTTTAAAAACGTCCGTACAGAAATGAGTTTGCATGTTCTGGCTTATAACCTGAAACGAATGATCTCGATCCTTGGGTCTGAGAAATTGCTCGTGGCCATGACGGCATAAGGCTCATTGCCTTGTTCTTGTCTAATATCCAATTAAAACCCTAAATTTAACGTTATCTAAGAGATTAATTTTTTCTGAGCAAAGGTTAATAATTGAAAATAAAAGTGCCTTAGCGTGGACTATGCTTAGCCTCACAATCACTTGACTGGATAAAATTACAAATACGCTAGTTTTCACACAGCCTGTTAAAGAAGCGGTCGTTCAGGCAAACGAGATCAAGTCACAGTGAACGCTCCTTTTCGACCCGAAGCGGACAACCAGTGGTTCTGGTTAAAATTTAATCCCTCCGTCCCCTTTACGCAAGTTTGGTGACTTTCTCAGGGACCTGTCAAACTTGCTCGATACACATTCCGAGATCCTCACCTTAATATAAGGAGATTTGGTGATGGATCCAACCTGTAACATCGAAAGTTGGCGGATTAAAAATTTCTATTCAGGTGTATCCACCATAAAAATAAGAGTGTATGTAGAATGAGAAAATAATGATAGCCTTTCATATATCGTAAAGAAAAAGAAAGGTAGGCTCTCTAAGATGTATTCAGAGGCCAACGGCCTTTGCATTCTAATATAAATGCCAAAGGAATTTATGAGCTACGATCATCCTATTGAAATACACCAAAATGATGTCCGTGTTGACTCTGTGCTTGGAGCGGACAGAAGTTATTTCATGATGCAAAAAGGGTTAACCGAAGAGGTTGGTTCTGAAGATAGTATATATTTCGGATTTGATGACCAAATAAATGGTGACCACAATACAGTTACGGAATGCATAGTCACAACTGATGGTATTCATGTAGCCCATTCAAATAAAAAAAAGGCCTCGCGGCACTATTCGTGCCAATCCCGTTACCGCAGGTTCCACTCGCCATTTAGGTGAACGTCTATGAAAAACCAAACAATTCATAAACAGGTTAATCTAAAAATCAGAAAATTTCGTTTTATAGTTTTGATTATAACTTCTACGATATTAATCGCTTGTGCCTCCCTCCCTGAACAATTAAAAGAGGATGGATCTGTTCTACTGAAAGAATGCGATGAGATTAACTCTCTAGAAAACGCCAATTATGGAGCTATTTATCTATCAGTATCGACAGATGCAATGGTAGATTCATGGTATCTTCCAATGAAAAAGAAAGGTAATGAAAGAGAAACTTTCTTTATCAAGCTTCCAGGCATTAAAATTGGAATCCCGGAACGAGAAAAAGGAGAATGGTATCGATTTGCAGCCAGATACATATGTTATTTAGCTCCGGCAGGCGAATATACAGTCTCCCAAATCAAAGGTCTTCAAAGGAATCATGATGGTAGTAGTATTTTATTGAGCTATCAACATTCTCAAAATTTCAGTATTAAACCAAATATTTACTCCTATTTAGGAAGACTTTTAATTGATGATACTGACATGAAGGATAAAGGGTATTTTGATAGAGCGGGAGTTATATTTAAGAAATTTTTTTCTTCCAAGCCTATGCTACCAGAGAATATCGAAATTAGAATATTAAATGAGTATAATGAAGACACAAACTGGTTAAAAAGCACAAATCCCAATATATATTTCGAGACTATAAATTTTGTAGATACGATTTGAAAATTAGCTCAGTATAAACATAAACCCCATGAACAAAACCCGCTTTATAGGTAACCAGTTAAAGGGGGCAGAGGCAAATGTGAATTACTCGCAATCACTCTATCTCCCAACCAATCCAGTTTTTCGCCTTCCCCAAAAAAATAACTGAGTTAGGTCATATAAAAATGCCCTACCAGTAACCGCTGCTCCTGGCACCTACTTGCCTATTGCACCGCACAAACGAATGTCTGCTCTCAGACTAAATCAGTACTACTTTCTGAAACTGCCAGATGTCATCCGAACTTATGCAGATAAGCTAGTGTTTGTTTGTCAATATGGTAGTACTCTTTCCCTATCACCCTTCCTTGGTGTAGTGATAGACTGTTAGCCACAGACAATAAAACACACTGCCATTACACGTACTCATCCCTAAGAACGCACCAAAACCTTAAACCCTCGATAAAGTGTTGCAGGGTGCAACAGTCTATTTCCGGGTTGCTGTGCTGAATATTTTTTAAACATCAGCGTTTTTTTCGTTTGGCAATCAAACTTCGAATTTCCGATATGCGTTGTTTGAAGTATTCCGCATATTGGCTGTAGCCACTTTTCAAATAGAGATCTCTAGAGGCGGTTATGGCCGCCACCGCCGCCTCCAGTTTGTCTGTACCGGATTCCCGTTTGCCGAGGGTGCCCAGCGCATTCCCAAGGTTGTTCTGAGTCATCGCCCATTGCAGCGGCACCCGCTCGCGAGCCCTCTCCTTCAGCGCCTCTCGAAAGGCCACCACCGCCGCCTCCAGTTTGTCTGTACTGAATTCACGCTCGCCGAGGATACCCAGCGCATTCCCCAGATTGTTTTGGGTCACCGCCCATCGCAGCGGTACCCGCTCGCGCGTCCACTCCTTCAGCGCCTCTCGATAGGCCGCCACCGCCGCCTCCAGTTGGTCTGTACCGGATTCTCGCGCGCCGAGGGTCTGCAGCGCATTCCCCAGATTGTTTTGGGCTATCGCCCATTGCAGCGGTACCCGCTCGCGCGTCCACTCCTTCAGCGCCTCTCGATGGGCCGCCACCGCCGCCTCCAGTTTGTCTGTACCGGATTCTCGCGCGCCGAGGATACCTAGCGCATTCCCCAGATTGTTTTGGGTGGAAGCCCTGCTTTCTGAGTCTGTCTTAGAATCAAGGCCTGCCAATTGCACACGATAAAGTTGAATCAGCTCGACTAAAGCGGCATTGTCCCCTTTTTCATCACCTTGCTTGTACAAGGCCGAGGCCTGGCGATTGAGGTAGCTATCTCGAACCCCCTCATGGCCTGGTGGCACCCTGGCAACTGCCTTTGCAAATCGGTGGGCGGCATCAAGATAGCGTAACCGGGTCATGGCAATCTCGCCTCGCTGGGCTATCGTGGTCGCCACAGCAAGAGCTTGCTGATCCGCTCTCGATTCCTGTAACGCCTCTACCGCCGCCAACAGCGCATCGGCCTTAGCCAGGTCGGGTTCATCCAGAGCCAGTCGGGCCTGCTTTTTGAGATCGGCAATCTGAGTATCTTCACCGGGTATCTCTTTCAGATCATTCTTGAGTCGCTGGTAGTCCTGTGCAATTTCAAGAAGTTTAGTTCCGATTCTTTCAGGAGGTACATCTGCCTCGCCGATGATTTGTAGAAAGGCCTGTAGCTGCGCCTCGTTGACGCCCAGTTGATGCTGCAGTCTGGCTATTAGTCTCTTCTGCTCTTCTGTCTGCTGCTGCAGGGGACGGGTAGCGGCAGTGATGATGGCGGGTAACTGATCGCCAGGTATGCCCTCAATATGGATCTCACTATCGCGGATATCACCACGGGCATAAACGCCGTGTTTGACCGTGGTCTGGGGTTCTGCGATCAGAAGGGATGGAATCAGCGCCGATACAAAGAGAATAATGCGGAGTCGTTTCGACTGGTTCATATGCACGTCCTTTGTCGTCATTGGCGGCACTATTCCGTTTTTGAATGAGTGATTTCTATTTGACTATCTTTGATATCGCCACCCGATGTAACACCTCCCTCCACATGAATACCATCGGTTGATGATGTACCAGTAGTCGAAGCAGACGTCTCAATTGTGATCTTACTGCCTGTGATTGAACCACCCGCGCCTACTCCATGATTAACACTGAGATTGGGATCATCTTTACTGATCGTCACCGTATAAACACCAATGCCCGCTAACGCGGAGCTCCAGACAAGTACAGAAATAAGTGTTATCAATCGTGAAGCTTTGGCTGGGGGTAATTTCTTAAATGCCGATTGACGAATGAGATCACGAAAAAAAAGAAGTAAAATACCTAGTGCAATCCCCCCTATGCCGCCTATCTCACCAACAGTCTTTAGAAGTTCGGTATCCATAGCTGTCTCCTTGTATCGAATTATTAAAACCATCGCTTATGTGCGCAATGCTTCTTACCTTCAAGCTACGGAAAATATATATCAATATCTACCCAACCGTTAATTTTGCCCCCCGTCCATATTCGGTTTTTCCTCCATCTAATGTAGTCCATTTTAGCAGACCGCCCACCCTGCCCGCTATCGATCGTGTCGATGAAAATATAGTCGTGGACATCGTAAATAATCCCAACATGTCCAAATTCCTGTTTGTTACCTTTTCCATCAAAATAGGGCATCGAGTAGAAATCACCTGGGCGCGGAGCTCGGCCGGAGCTCGCAGGCACCCAAGAATTGGGTATGTCCTTGTTACAAAAGTACAGTGAAAGCGGTCCTTTAGCAAGCCAACTGCCCTGCTTGGCGCCAGCCATAACTGCCACGGCTCCGACAAAGGCGTTACAGGTCGTAAAGTTGCCACCCTGTGTGCCGATAGGATGATTGCTCCACCACGTAAGTAGTTTTTTTGTCGTCCATCCGCCTGTCAACGTCCTAAAATATGCATCATCTGACGATAGTCCTGATGTTGGGATTTTTTTTAAAATATTTAAAATCTTTTGGCGTTTCATTCTATACCCTCACATATTGCGAAGTTTCCAGGTAACTTCGCGTTATTCAATTATGCTACGCATAGTGGAGTGGAAGCCTAAAGGTAGATGCTCGCTTTTATAAATCCGAATTCCCGCACTTATCAGATTTTTCGTGCTCACATTAAGTGATTTTATCGGCAGGCTTTGCTCACTTTATTTGATTTTATCTAGATCTGCGATAGCACCCATCTCCTGTTTTAATAAACCACATGTCTCGTTATTTTTTTATGATATCCAACTAATTGGCACGCTAAAAAGTAAATTGCATACAAAGAGCAAACTATTAGTTTTGAATATCTCTTACCATGGTGCGTAGAGTATTCAACTCTGACTCTATAGTGTCGATTCGTTCTAGCAGTTGAGCCTGTAATGAACCAGGTTCGTTTACACGCTCACTCCCCCATATTTTTTGGACAAACTCAGGGGATCAATAAATGGATTTCGGTTTCCTTGCCAACTGAAAATAATGCTATTCCTCTTTATTTCGTTTGCGCTAACTTTATCCGAGGCATGCCACTTGTATAAGGTACAAAGCTTGCCAGAATATGGCTCACCATTGTTAGTTTTTCGATCAACTAATTCTAGATCAGAAGTATTAGACCCATCTTTTCCTTCATACCTGGTTGCCATATAAAACATCATTCAAGCAACATCACCTTTAATTAAATCAGGGGGCTCCCGGGTTCCTGAACCCTCACGACATAGAGTGCACTCGGTATCAAAGCTACCACCCACATCGAAGTCGTTATTACTGCGATCACTATTCACTGATCGGTCAGCTGGTCTCAAATGATGAGTATCAGTATAAGCGTGTTGAGATTTGTCTGGAAAACCATGGGATTTAGCCCATATATGCCCCCTATTCCAGGAATCCTGATGGTTGCTACCATCATCCTTCCTGGATTTTGAAATTGATCGTTGTGTATAGATCTCAATGACATTGTCAGGATTTTGAGGACCTTGATCAGCTTCTTTGAGGATTTCCCAAACGCATGGCGTGTAACTGTACCGGGTATGATTCTTAATGATTGAATTCAGTCCGTTTTTTTGTGCTTCCCCTGACAACCCCGATACAGATGCATAATATTGCGCCAGGTCTACAGGTGAATGAGGAACTTTATCGCAAGCGGCATAAGCCGAAAAATTGAGTAAGAGTGAAAATAAAACCAGTACAGCTTTCATTGCTTGTCCACCTTCCATTGTCTGATTTAGACCCCATTTTAAATAAAGCTGGACACATAGCAATAGACTTTTAAGAAACATAGCTTTTTAGACTGCCCCATTCCTACAAAGAGACAGGAATTCTGGTATATGTGACCTTATGCTTTTGTTTGATTCTATCCGCCGTGATTTGTCTGGCGAATACGCAGTTTAATGAATATTTTGCCAGATTATGGTAAAAAACTGTCGGTGACACTTTATGGTATAACGCAATTTCTGCCCAAAAGCAGACATTCTCACAGCTGGATCTAAAGGCAGCAAAGTGCCAATCGGACATTCAAGTTCAGAAGAAAATTAAGTAAACCGTCCCTGGAATTCTCCCTGATCCATACAGGTTTTAATCCTAGAGATGTCCATGATGTGCGTAAAGCAGTGGCATTTTCTGGGAGCTACGGGTCTTTGATTTTTGATCAAGATTTTCTAAGTATTGCAGCCCACAGTTCTGTTTCCTAAATAGCCGCTTCGAACTAAATCAGAACTACTTCCTGAAACTGCCAGATGTTATCCGAACTTATGCAGCTGACTACTCGGCTCTGGCATCCTGCATTGTTCTAGCTTGACCACCCATAGTCTCTTCGCGCGTCCTTGAGCTCATACCTCCTGCGTCCATGCAATCGTCCTGCTGCCGTTATCTCAAAATTAAAATATTCCCATTATTTTCTAATCACCGACAGAAATGCCTCGGATAGCTCTCCACGCCCCACCTTGTCCAGGATTTCCTGAGCGATGAACATAATGGTGGATAATGCCCCTGTTAACATCACCATACCCAACTGTAGGTTAACCCGTTTATCAGCTAGCGGGTTCATGGTATTTGGATGTTTGGGCGAGGTGAACATCATCTGGATTTCGCCCAGATCTGATGGCATATTTTCGCAACCTCCGCCTGGGGCAACGTAGGCGAACAGGTCTTCTGCAGATTGAAAGGTAACACTGTCTTCCTTAAATACCTGACCGCCCTTTTTGACATTAAACTCAATAGTAATGGGTAACATGATCGTAATCCTCTTATGTGGACCTTATATCAAGTATAAAACGATTGGCTTTGAGGAGTGATGTTTTTAAGTCAAATAATTGAGTTAAAGTTAACCCTGTTTCAGATTTATCAGTTTCAATAGGAAAACTCAGGAGAAATTAATTAAATTACCTTTCATAACTCATTATCTCATACCGATCACTAGTCATTTATCCCTTTGCTAAATTGAAGTAATATCCACCAAACCATAAACTCCTGCCTTTACAAATAAGGAAATCGATTATGGGATTATATCCAGCCGAAAACCGTTTTGACCTATTGAGTCTTAAAAGCTTCACTTTAGTATTAATTTTTACAACCACTCTGATTACCGGCTGTGGCTCCAGCAGCAACAGTAATAATGATGGCGACACAGGCGCTCAAACATCTAGAGGCGATCTTGTTGGTCACACTGTTTTAAAACCTGATGTCACAACCACTCAATCAAATGCCACATTCCAGCAACTTACAAATTACGGCGTTATAAATACAACAGCTTTGTATGAAGTAGCCAACTACAAAATTAGCTATAAAACGATAAACCCGTCAGGCAACATGATTACAGCATCTGGTCTGTTAAGTATTCCTCAAAAAGCTAGTAGTGTAAGCAGTCCAATCATGAGTTATCAACACGGCACTATTTTTCTGAATAGCTCAGCACCATCCAGTAACTATTCGAGTTATTCTCCATCGGTGCTTGCGGCTTCCCTCGGTTACATCGTCTCTTCGCCCGATTATATTGGCTATGGTGACTCATTTGCTAGCAGTCCCCACCCCTACTCGCACTCTGCAACACTCGCCTCCAGCAGTATTGATATGCTAAGGGCCGTAAAAACTTTCTTACAGGAAAACGCTATCAACACCAATGGCCAGCTTTTTCTTGCCGGTTATTCTGAGGGTGGAAAAGCGACTATGGCAATGCACAGAGCTATTGAAACTACGCTTAGCAGTGAGTTCCAGGTGACAGCGTCAGCGCCTGGCTCGGGTAATTATGATATGACTGAAACAGCCACGGCCATTATGAATTCAACAATCCTGACATACCCTGCATATATCGGATGGGTAATAAAATCATATAACGATATTTATCAGTTGAACGCGCTGAGCTCTATCATTACAACCGCCTATGTAGATACAGTTTCCAACAGTTTCGATGGAACAAAATCTGGTGATGTGATTAACGATCAACTGACAACGATAACTGCTCAATTAATAAATCCACAGTTTATTTCTGACTACCAGGGAGGTTTAACAACAGTATTTATTGACGTCTTAGCTGATAATAATGACTATGACTGGAGCCCTGCTGCACCGACTCGATTATTTCATGGTAAAAACGATTTAACAGTACCCTATTTAAATACCGAGAACGCTCATGCAAAGATGGTGGAGAATGGATCTAGCTCAGTCAAGATTGAAAACTGCAACGCAGCTAACAGCGTTACAAATCACGAAAACTGTTTCTACCCCTACATGGCTTATATCTATGGTTTTTTTGCAGAGTATGCAAATGATCTTTAAGAGCATACCTTGTAGTATGTCCCCAAACTCAAGATGCCAGTTATTAAAGCTCAGCTTTAGCCTCAGCTTCTAGCTGCCTGGTTAAACTTATCGGCAAATCGAGTGCTTCGGCCAGGTTAAACAGATGCATGCGCTCGGACATTTGATCCGGGTCGATCACCAGAAATGAAGCCAGATATACCTCTGACTTCTGGGCGATATCACTTACTCCGCTGGCGATATCCTTAACTGAGATATCCTGTTGTAACAGATCAAAAACCAGACCTTTCATTTCAGCTGATAATTTCATTTTCGAAATTGCATCGAATATCTTGCGCTGTTCTTCGGCATCGATATGGCCATCGGCTTTAGCTGCTGCAATCATCGCCTTAATCAAGGTCAGTTCAAATGCTGGTTGTTGCGTTTCAACAGGATCAATTAAATTTTGTATAGACCTTTCCTGACTGTTGTTGCCGGTGAAATCAACATCTTGCGATGCAGAATTATTTTGCTGCCAGTTTTTGATTGCCTTATACGCCATACCACCCAGCAACGCTGCGCCACCATAGGTCACGACCTTGCTGGCTATCTTGCGTCCGGTTTTGCTACCGATTAATAAAGCAATAATACCGCCTGTGGCAGCACCACCGGCAAACCCATCAGGTAATCGGTTTGAAATCTGGCTCAGCATGTCACCGACACCCGACTGTCTGGCCTGAGTGGCAGGATTCGTCGATGAATCTTGTGTGCCGAGAAACTGGTTTAATAACCCCTGGATATTCATATTCAACCTGTAAATAAATTAATGACATACAGCCTTGTTCTGGCGCAGCAATTTAACAGGCCAGGCTTAAATGAAGCTGAAAACAAGAGTGATTAACTTCGGTGTTAATTGAAATAATCAGCTTGATA
>JBNKUM010000089.1:0-77298 GCA_050298595.1 Gammaproteobacteria bacterium
GCGCTTCAAAACTGAGGGTTGAGGTCATGTCTGCTCCAAATAGTTATTCATTTCAGATGTGAATACTGTAAAAGAAATAGCCGACCCGATGCTGTGGCAGTCAGCGTCTGCGCCACAACTTCTGATTGATTTTATCCTTGCGAGCGGCACAAAATGCTGAAGGCCGGCCCCTCAGACTCTGCGTAATCATGATTACAACATGCGATATTACAACTCTATGCTGTACATCCTGCCATAAACAGCGTTTTCTACGCTAAACACCGATAGATCAAGCACCCACGTCCTGCACGAACTAGTAGACTCTTCCCAGGCTTCAATACGAAGGAACCACAATGACCACATTCAGAGCCAAGTTCAGCACTTTTAATTGCCCTGGCACCATGACTGGTTTCGATATGGCTGTTGCAGCACGACGTATTAACATTAATTTGTACTTACAGGTCCTGATAAAATGAACGATACAAAATACAGCTCTTATTGGTCCGATAGCTCGCCCAGCTTTAACGGCAGCTCGGAGGAACCGCAAGGCCACTACGACTTCGCGATTATTGGTGCGGGCTTCACCGGGCTGGGCGCAGCGCGCAAGCTGGCTCAAGGTGGTGCGCGTGTCGCCGTACTGGAAGCACAAACAGTAGGTTTCGGCGCATCGGGGCGCAACGGAGGCCACCTGAACAACGGCCTGGCGCATAGTTTTGTGGATGCTTGCGCAAGATTTGGCGAGCAAACAGCGATAAGCATGTACCGAGCCTTTGATGACGGCATCGATACCATCGAGCGCATCATCAAAGAAGAACAAATCGACTGCAACTTCCGCCGCTCAGGCAAGCTCAAACTAGCCTCCAAGCCTCAGCACATGGCCGGAATAGTCAAAAATTTCACCGCTTTAAATGCCCTCGCCGATCCAGACACTGAGATATTATCGCGCGACGACCTGAAAGCCGAAGTCGGCTCCACCATGTTTCACGGTGCAATGTTGCAACGTAAGAGTGCTGTGATGCATATGGGCCGCTTCGTCATCGGCCTGGCACAGGCCGCCAGCCGTCACGGTGCCGCTATCTTTGAGAAAGCTCCGGTCACTGCATGCGAACCCGACGCTAAAGGCCACCGCCTCACCACCCCATTGGGTACGATTACCGCGAGTAAAGTCCTGCTGGCAACCGGGGCCTACACCACGCCAAATTTTCGCTGGTTTCGGCGACGAATCATTCCTGTTGGCAGTTTTATTGTGGCCACACGTCCGCTCACCGAGCAAGAAATCAGCGAAACACTTCCCGGTGAGCGTAATTGCGTCACGTCAAAGAACATTGGCAACTATTTTCGCCTCTCGCCCGACAGACGACTGATCTTTGGTGGACGCGCAAAATTTACAGCAAATTCCGACCATCAATCTGATGCAAAGGCCGGAAAAGTTCTGAAGGCTGCAATGACTGATATCTTCCCACATATGGCGGAAGTCGAGATCGACTATTGCTGGGGAGGCATGGTCGATATGACTCAGGACCGCTTCCCGCGCACCGGACAGATCGATGGCCTTTATTATGCAATGGGTTACTCCGGCCACGGTGCTCAGATTTCAACCCATCTGGGTGAGATCATGGCCGATCAAATGATGGGCAAGCCACGTGAAAATCCCTGGGCGACCCTACCCTGGCACGCTATACCCGGGCATTTTGGCAAACCATGGTTTTTGCCGCTGGTGGGTGCTTACTACAGCATGTTAGACAAGATTAAATAAATACTTTTTAAAGGATTTTGCCTGTCGAAATCCTTAGGGCCTGGGAAAAATGGCACTTACTTTAAGGGAAAAATGTCATCGCGAGCGTCAGCGTGGCGATCTCAAACCTTGTCGTAGCCACACTGACGAAGAGATTAGATCCATTGCTTCCGTAAACGCTACGTCCGTGTAGCACTCCTGCCACGTCGCAATGACGCAGTATCAGCCTTAAGTAAGTGCCATTATGGTCAAACAGCTGTTTAATTCAGTTTAATTTTGCGTAAGCGCAGCGCATTAGTAACCACGGTTACCGAACTTAGACTCATTGCGCTGGCCGCTATGATCGGGCTGAGTAAAATGCCCCAAACAGGAAACAGTGCACCAGCTGCAACTGGAATACCAAAAATATTGTAAATAAAGGCACCGAACAGGTTTTGTTTAATATTGCCCAGTGTGGCTCTGGACAATGCAATGGCATCGGCCACGCCGTTAATCGAATTACGCATCAATGCGATGTCAGCCGATTCGATCGCGACATCGGTTCCACTACCGATGGCAATTCCGACATTCGACTGTGCCAGGGCTGGCGCATCGTTAATACCATCGCCAACCATCGCAACTCGGTGGCCTAGCTGTTGTAGCTCGATTATCTTACTCGCCTTGTCGCCAGGTAGAACTTCGGCAATCACTTGATCGATGCCAACCGATTTGGCAATAGCCTGAGCCGTATTGGCATTGTCACCAGTGAGCATGATGACCTTCAGTCCAATATCGTGCAAACGTTTGATAGCAGCAGCAGAATCCTCACGTGCGGGATCGGTGATGCCCAAAAGCGCTACCAGTTGTTGATCAACTGAAAGGTACACTGGCGTCGCTCCAGCATCGGCCAGCTCTTTTGCCTGCTTGCTAATTGAAGATGTATCGATATTGTTTTGCATCATCAAGCGCTGATTGCCGAGACGCAGTTTTCTGTTGTCCAGATGCGCTTCCACACCAAACCCTGACAATGCACTAAAGTCACTTACCTGGAGAACTTCTACGCCACGCTCTGCAACCGCCTTTAAAATCGCTGCCGCCAATGGATGCTCGGAGCCCGCTTCGAGGCTAGCGGCATACTGTAAAGCGGTGGCTTCATCGAAATCATTAACCGGATAAATCGCGGTCAGCTGCGGCTTGCCTTCGGTAATCGTGCCAGTTTTGTCGAGCACGATAGTATCGAGCTGACTGGCGCTTTGCAGCGCCTCACCATTACGGATTAAAACACCAAGTTCAGCAGCACGACCGACGCCGACCATAATCGAAATCGGGGTTGCCAAACCTAGCGCGCAGGGACAGGCGATGACCAGGACTGTCATCGCCGATACGATGGCATAGGTCAGTCGGGGCTCTGGCCCGATTAAATACCAGATAGCCAGGCTGACTAGTGCAATCAGCACGACGACAGGTACGAATATAGACGCGACCTTGTCAACTAAGCGCCCGATCTGCGGTTTACTCGACTGCGCCTTACGCACCATGTCGATAATGTGGGCGAGTGCGGTATCTTCACCGATGCCGGTGGCGCGCATCAGAAAACTGCCCTGTGTGTTTAAGGTGCCCCCGACAACCTTGTCATTAATCGTTTTCGCTACTGGCATAGATTCGCCGGTAAGCATCGATTCGTCGACGTGTGACTTACCTTCAAACACCACGCCATCCACCGGGATTCGTTCACCGGGTCGAATGCGAATAGTTTCTTCCAGGCCGATATCGGCAACGGGAATTTCCAGCTCTGCACCGTTACGAATGATTCTTGCAGTCGATGGTTGCAGACCGATCAAATGTTTGATCGCGGAAGATGTTTTGCCGCGCGCCCTGCTTTCCAGTGCCGAACCCAGCGAGACCAGCGCAACAATAATGACTGCTGCTTCGAAATAAACATGTCTAGCCTGTTCGGGCAGGCTATCTGGGAACAGCACCACAAAAGTAGAATACACCCATGCAGTTCCGGTACCCAGAGAGACCAGCGTATCCATATTGCCCCTACCCGATTTCAGCGCCATCCACGCGCCTCGGAAGAAATGCCCGCCAACCAGAGTCAGAACCAGCAGGGTGACCAAACTAATGACTAACCAGGTTAGCTGGCTTTCTTTAATTGCAGGTAACAAGCCCCTCATGCCGAGGATGAATAGCGCCAGGCCGATGCCACCTGCAGCGATGGCGCGATTCCACAGACGCTGGTATTCGAGTTGTTCGAGCTTTTCCTTTTCCGTTTCATCGGCCAGACTTTTTAACTCGGCAGCTCCATAGCCGGCTTTGGTAATTGCCGCGATCAATACATCAGCCGCAACCCCTCCGCTAATCATTGCAGTACGCTCACCAAGATTCACGACCGCGTCATCGACACCCTCGATCGCTCTGATACTTTTTTCCACCGATGCTACACAGCCGGCGCATGACATCCCTGCAATAGATAATCGGATCTGCTTGCCCATAAAGGTCTAGCCGCCAAGTTCGCTGGCGGCATAACCCGCGTCGGTGATAGCGCTGATCAGCGTATTGGCCGCAACACTCCCATTCACCGTCACAGAGCCTTCATCAAGACTGACCACAGCGTCTTCGACACCCTCTATAGCCGCGATGCATTTTTCTACCTTAGCGACACAATGACCGCAGGACATACCAGTAACTGACAATTTAATTTGATTGCTCATGCTATTTATACCTCTTCTTGAATGGATTCGATAAGATGACACACACTGTGGCCGTTAGGGATACCGTCGGGCATATCCTTCCACTGCTCCAGAGCGGATTCCATGCGTGTTTGAAGTTTCATCATTTCTTCAATCTTCTGCCGGTTTTCAACAATCCGGGCCTGGATGATTTTGCGCACTTCCTGGCAGGGAGATTCCTTCATGTCCGCATGCTGGATAATTTCCTTTATTTCATTCAGGGTAAATCCCAGCTGCTTGGCGAGCCTGATAAAATGCAGGCGATTGACATCGTCCTGGGTGAACAGCCGATAGCCGTTCTCCTTCTGACGTTCAGGATGAATGAGCCCGAGGCGTGTGTAATAACGCACCACATGGGCTTGAACCTGGCCTTGTTTGGCTAACTCGTTGACTGTAAGCATTGATCACCCGTTAACTTTGGTCTGGAATGATAGTCTAAGCCAAATTCTACAACCTGTATGTAACATACAGGTCAAGCCTTAATAGCAATTACTTAAACAAAAAAAGCAGAAACTGTGATTTCTGCTTTTTGTGGCACATCCCTGTGCTGCGGAACCATTAGTAATCAGTGGTTCCTTGAGCCCTGTTAGGGCCTGCTCTAAATTCCAGCCATGTGAAAGGCTTTGATTTCCAGGTACTCTTCAATACCGACGCTCGCACCTTCCCGGCCCAGACCCGACTGTTTTACGCCACCAAAAGGGGTCTCGGCCATGGACATGCTTCCCGTATTCAAACCAACCAGGCCAGCCTCAAGCGCCTGACCTACACGCCAGGCGCGGCCGTGGTTTTCAGTGTAGAAGTACGCAGCAAGGCCATAAGGCGTGCCATTTGCCAACTCGATAGCCTCTTCTTCTGTTTCAAAACGGAACAGCGGTGCCACGGGACCAAAGGTTTCTTCGTTTGAGAGCAACATATCTGCTGTGATATCTGTCAGTACAACAGGTGCCGCGAACTGCGAACCCTCTGGAGTAGATGCCTGAGCTTCAACTTTAGCCCCTTTTTCCAGGGCATCTTCAATGTGGCGGCTAATCTTATCTGTAGCGGCCAGATTGATCATCGGTCCGATATCCACACCATCATCCATGCCAGGCCCCACCTTCATCGCGCTAACCGCTTCCGACAGTTTGGCCGCGAAAGCGTCATAAATACCTGACTGAACAAAGATACGGTTGGCACAGATGCAGGTTTGTCCACCATTGCGGAATTTAGATGCGATAGCACCCTCAACTGCAGCATCGAGGTCCGCATCATCAAACACGATGAATGGTGCATTGCCGCCGAGCTCCAGGCTGAGACGTTTAACGGTTGGTGCGCACTGCGCCATCAGCAATGAACCTACCAGAGTCGAACCGGTAAAAGACAGCTTGCGTACGATGGGGCTGGAAGTCAGCGCTGCACCGATTTCTTTTGGCATACCAGTCAACACGTTGACCACGCCAGCCGGAATACCTGCACGTAGCGCCAGCTCACCCAAAGCCAGACCAGAATACGGTGTGAATTCAGAGGGTTTGATTACCACCGTGCAACCAGCAGCCAGTGCGGGAGCAACCTTTCGGGTAATCAGCGCAACCGGGAAATTCCACGGGGTGATAATGGCGCAGACACCAACGGGGTCCTTCATGACCACGATTTGTCGGTCACCAGCGGGGCCAGCAATGAGGTGACCTTCGATGCGTCTCGCCTCTTCAGCAAACCATTTCACGAAAGAGGCGGCATAATTAATCTCACCGCGAGCCTCTGTCAGGGGCTTACCCTGCTCTGCGGTCAGGATCAATGCCAGATCTTCAGCATTTTCCAGCATCAGATCGTGCCAACGCATCAGCAACCTGGAACGCTCCGATGCGGGCGTTTTACGCCAAAGAGCAAAGGCACGATCCGCAACATCAATCGCTTGCTCGGTCTGCTCACCACTAATATCAGGAACGTAACCAAGCGTGGTTTGAGTGGCTGGTTCGCTGACACTAACCTGATCATCGGTAGCATTGACCCACTTACCGTCAATCAGCGCCGACTGGCGGAACAGAGTGGGGTCATTCAAGCGACTCAGTGCGGGGTGTAATGGGGGGGTGATTTGTTCGTTCATTTCAAGTTCTCCAGTATTGTTTGAGTTATCTCTTCTGTGCTCTGCGCACCCGGCACACAGCCGATGCCACTGGCGGTAGTCGCCTCAAGCGCAGTCATCACGCGTTTTGCCGCCTCTGTTTCACCCAGATGCTCAAACATCATGGCGAGGGACCAGATGGTTGCTATCGGGTTAGCCACAGCCAGATCGACGATATCGGGAGCCGAGCCATGCACCGGCTCGAACATAGAGGGTCCGTTGCGAGTGGGATCGATATTGGCCGATGCCGCAAAGCCAAGTCCGCCCTGAATGGCAGCACCCAGATCAGTCAGGATGTCGCCAAAAAGGTTGGAGGCGACGATGACATCCAGTGTTTCAGGTGCCATGACCATGCGCGCGCAGATCGCATCCACATGATATGAAGTCACCTCTACGTCGGGATATTCGGCGGCCAGTTCCTGCGTCACCTCATCCCAAAAAACCATAGAATACTGCTGTGCATTTGATTTAGTGACCGAGGCCAGCCGGCCAGAGCGCTGGCGGGCCTGCTCAAATCCAAATCGTAGAATTCGCTCGACACTGGTACGTGTAAATATGGCTGTTTCAACCGCCACTTCATCAGCAGTGCCACGATGCACACGCCCCCCCGCGCCCGAATATTCACCCTCGGTATTTTCACGGATACACAAGATATCGAAATCCGATTTGCGCAACGGACCTTCGACACCAGGCAGCAAACGGTGGGGACGGATGTTGGCATATTGAACAAAGGCCTTACGAATTGGCAGCAGCAAACCGTGTAATGACACGGAATCAGGCACTTTGGCGGGCCAGCCGACAGCTCCCAACAGGATCGCATCGAAACCACGCAGAGTTTCGATTCCGTTTTCCGGCATCATTCGACCGGTATCAAGGTAATAGTCGCAAGACCACGGTAGCACTGTGGCTTTAAATTTGCCGCCAGGAAGCACAGCAGCTGCCACCGCCAGAGCCGATTGGGTGACTTGAACACCAATACCGTCACCAGGAATTACTGCAATTTTATGGGTTGTCATGTTGCCCTCAAAAATCGATTAGTTATTGTTAACAGACCCTGTAAACAATACCCTCAGACAGGCAGCAGATCGGATGGAAATCACAGGCCACACAGTGTAATCATTTGTTTAGCAGGGCTATCTCAAAATTAACTGTTGTTGCCGGGCAAACCCTAAGCGGGAGCGTTAAAAAATGCGGGCCATGGCTTCCGCTTTCGACCCATGCAAGTTGTTTAAGATTTGAATCCCGTGTAATCAATGCCTGACAACTCAGATATGTTTTTATGCCAGCTACCAATATCCTGGCTATTGAACTGATTGAGATGGTTATGACCACAGGCTCTGGCCATCACTTTCATCAACTCTACTGAGCTATTAAAAAACCGACTCAAACGTTCGGCAGACTGGTCAATATCGAGTTTCTGGCGTAGTTCCGGCTTTTGTGTCGCAATCCCGACTGGGCAATTGTTGCTGTTGCATATACGCGCAGCGACACATCCAATCGCCTGCAACGCAGAGGTTGACAGCGCGATGCCATCCGCACCCATCGCCATTGCCTTGATAAAATCTTCTGCAACACGTATCCCACCGGTGATGATCAGGGTAACGCCCTGTTTACCCTGTTGATCCAGATGTTTGCGCGCACGCGCCAGCGCCGGGATTGTGGGCACCGAGATGTGATCACGAAACAGGCTGGGCGCAGCGCCTGTGCCGCCACCACGGCCATCGAGGATAATGTAGTCTACGCCCGCTGCCAGCGCGAAATCGATATCTGCCTCGATATGGTTCGCGGACATTTTAAAACCGATGGGAATCCCACCGGAAATTTCACGCACCCGATCTGAGAACCTTTTGTAATCTTTCACTGTGGCAAGATCAGCAAAGGTCGGTGGCGAAATCGCATCCTGCCCTTTTTGCAGGCCACGCACTGCGGCGATTTTCTCGGTGACCTTGACGCCGGGTAAGTGTCCACCGGTACCAGTCTTGGCACCCTGCCCCCCTTTAAAATGGAATGCCTGCACCCGAGTGAGTTGCTCTTCACTGTAACCGAACATGGCAGATGCCAGTCCATAAAAATAGCGGCTATTGGCCTGCTGCTCTTCCGGCAAAATGCCGCCTTCGCCAGAACAAATACCGGTACCAGACAATTCAGCACCGCGAGCCATGGCGATCTTTGCTTCTTCTGATAATGAACCAAAACTCATGTCGGAAACAAACAGGGGAATATCCAGAACCAGCGGCTTTTTGGCATTCGGACCTATAACCAGTTCGCTACCCACTTCGACATTTTCCATCAATGGCTTGCGAGCAAACTGGGCCGGCAGAATCTGGATATCATTCCATTGCGGTAATTCTTTAAGCGGTACACCCATTGCCGTCATTTCGCCGTGATGCCCGGTTTGCTCCAGACCATGCTCCGCCATGTGGTGTATACGTGCAAGCGTGGGCTCGATCGGATCGGCCTGCGCCGGTGCAGCGGTATCGTTACTTTCTTCAGTTTGCTCCGGTAGCCTGGCATGGCTGCCATCGCAGAACGGAGGGTTTTTCGTATGCTTACACATGCACAATAAAGCTTCACCAGTTTCGCTGGCCTTAAAAGGCTTATAGGTAAGTTCAGTACCAGCACTGCGATGAGTGCCATCACAAAATGGCCCGGTTTTGGAATGCCCACAGCTGCACCAGTAATACTGTTCACCCTGTTTTAGTTCCACAGCCATCGGTTGCTTATCAGCAATAACAGGTTTACTCATTATTTTTATCCTCTTTCAACAAACGCCTTACGCTTTGGCTGCGGCAAACCGTGTAATGACACTGAAGAATCAAACGCTACTGCAACCTTATGCGTTGTCATGACGCCCTTAAAGATCGATTAGAACGCTCTTAGAACGACGGTTGGCGTGGTAGGCTTCACGCCCAAGGTCCTTACCGATACCGGAAGATTTATAACCACCGGTTGGCAAAATGTGATCGCGCGAGCGACCGTAACGGTTGACCCAAACGGTACCCGCTTCAAGCGCTTTAACCACTCGCATCGCACGCGACAGATCGCGGGTATAGACGCCTGCCGCCAAACCATAGGTTTCATGGGCTGCCAGTTGCAGCGCCTCCTCTTCGCTGTGAAAGGTCTGCACCGTCAACACTGGACCAAAAATCTCTTCGATCACAGCCGGTGACTTATCGCTTACATCGGTGAGGATGGTGGGCGAATAAAAGCAGCCAGGAAGGTCTAGCCTCTTTCCACCGCAAAGTGCGGTAGCCCCGGCTTCAATCGACGCCTGAACAAGACTATCGATTCGCTCCAGTTGTTTTTCAGAAATAACCGGACTGTAGGTAGTGGCGCCATCCCAGGTTGGACCCGGATTAATATTACTCAATAAGGCTTGCACTCGAGTTACCAGCGCTTCAGCCAACTCGACCGCCACAATCAAACGACTGCCCGCCACACAGGCCTGCCCTGAATTGGCAAGAACGCTGGTGGCAATGGCTTGTGCAGTCTTGTCCAGATCAGCATCCTCGAAAACAATCTGCGGGCTTTTGCCGCCCAGCTCCAGGGTCATTGGCTTTACGCCGGTACGGGCAATATTGCTCATGATTGCCTGCCCTGCAGCGGTCGACCCTGTAAAGGACACCTTTGCAATCTCCGGATGGCCTGTCAGCGCATTACCGGTTGTCGCCCCATCGCCTTGCACAATATTGATTAGCCCCCTGGGGATACCCGCCTTAAGCGCGAGCTCGGCCATGCGCAGCACAGAAAACGGCGTCATCTCGGACGGTTTCAAGACTACCGCATTACCCGCAGCCAAAGCGGGTGCGAGCTTCCAGCCTGCCATGGAAATCGGGAAATTCCAGGGCGTAATGGCGCCAACCACGCCATAGGGCTCACTCGCAACCCATCCCATTTGATCGTCGCGGGTTGGAGCCAGCAGACTGCCTTCTTTGTCGGCCATTTCTGCAAAGAATCGAATTTGTTCGGCGGTCACCGCAATATCACCGTCCTTGATCTGTGCGACCGGACGGGTGGATGGCACCGACTCAAGCTGCCCGAGGTACTCGGCATCGGCCTCGATCAAATCGGCCCAGCGCTGCAAAGCACGAGTGCGGTCGCGTGGCTGACAGCCACCCCAATTGGATTCGGACAAAGCGGCTTTTGCGGTCATAACCGCCCTGTCGACCAGATCGGCATCCGCCACGGGGCAGTCCGCAAAGGCAACATTATCGGAGGGACGATGCATTGGCATTTCGCCTTGCATGGGGATAAACTCGCCGCCTATGTGATGACCAATAGGCATCGAGATACGATCGGGGTCAAAGGAAAAAGACATACCTGCTCCAGCAAACTATATAGATGCAGTAAAAGATACCCTTAGACAGGCAGCAGATCGGGTGGAAATTGCAAGCTATACAGTGCAATCGTTTGTTTCGCAGGGCTATCGCAAAATTAAGTGTTGCTGCTGGGTGAATGCTAAGTCGGAGCACTAAATAGTGCTGGGCATGCTATAGCGCTATTACATGTATATGGTCTACCCAAAGCTGCAACGAGAATAGATCCATTAACTGTCAGAGGAAGGGGGGTTTAGATTTAATTCCTAAAGCAGAATTTCCCTTTTCACTCATAACCTGGCAAGAGCTAAACAGATTCATCTATAAAACGTCACAGAGAGCGGACGTTCAGTTTTCTCTGCAGGCTTCCGATTTAACCCGAAGTTGCCGTTTAGGAAACGTGAAAGCTAGCTGTAATACTCGAAAATACTTGATGCAAAATCAAAGACCTAATCCGCAGCCCCACTGTCATTGCGAGTACCCAAAGGGCATAAACTAAACGCGGCAGAAGTGCTACTTGGAGGTAGCGTTTACGGAACCAAGGGATGTAATCTCTTTCAAATCTAGCACCTGACCGGATTATGGTTTCACACGCCTTTGCTTTCCTTGCTCCGTAGTGCTTTTCTAACAGGCGCGCGAGTAACTTCTTTTCAACAGCTAAAAGAAGTCACCACAAAATTGACAGGATCAATTTTGAACAGCTCTGCTGGCCCGCAGGGCTAAGGGCTTGGATGCCCGGAGTTACAAAGCCGCCCCGTACAAGCCCTTCTCTCGTCAAAAACACAGCCAAACTGCGGTCGTTCAAGTTTAAAATGTAAAACTAAACTATCCCAGAATAGCCTCAGAAAAGCGATGTGGTGCTTAATAAGAGTTATCGGGGTAAGGTGGAATTTTTTTAAATTATTAGAGAGCTCTAACTGTTGGATACCGTGACCGTTCGTCAGAAAAAACGTGGATCTTACATGAAAGGTTTATTAAAATCTTTAATCAAGGGTTCTTATTCATTAATCAAACTTATTGGAAATAACCATCTCTTGTGGTGTTTTGTCGTTATCCACGGCCTCAAACCACAAGATAATAATAAAAATAAACTTATCCACAAGTTATTCACAACTATATCGTGTATCTCCCGTTTATCTAACCACAACATAATGTACTTGAACCGATTTCAGAAGCAGCTAACATGGATCTCCTGTCTGTATTTCAGACATAAAAAAGCCCCAAAAGCTACGCCAATAGCAGATGGGGCTGGGTCGCCGACACTGTGGCCTCGGCAAGGCACTTCTCTTCGGTAAAGTTAGACGGCATGTCAGCCCCTAACGAATATCGAGACAATAGCAGAGCTAGGGTTTAATACAAACAAATTGTTTTTATAACCTTAGGTTATAGGTTTATGTCGCAGTTCCTTCCAAGGTCTCCGTTGGCTTAGTTTAATTTCTCATACGGAGAACTTTTAATATGGTTATAAAAGACCAACAAGAATTGCAGTTTGTAACTGCAGAGTATGACGGCTTGCCCGTTGTTTTCCAACCAGATGGCTACATTAATGCTACGCAGATAGCTAAGCGATTTGGTAAGCAATCCACAGACTTTCTAAAACTCAGTTCAACTGCGGATTACATTAATGCGTTAATAGCAGATTCCCAAACAGAGAATTCTCTGTCTGGACAGATGAGCTATGAAAGTATGGTGGTTGTCCAACGTGGTGGCGCATATCCCGGTACATGGCTTCATCCAAATTTAGCAGTAGTATTTGCCCGATGGTGCGATGCTCGGTTTGCTGTTTGGTGTGATCGTCAAATCAAAGACCTTTTAAATCAAGGAGGAGATCGTCAGGCGATAATCACTGAATCACAGAGGTTTTTACTAGAGCGCTTCACCCTTAACGCTGGAAGTGTTCACCCCCATTATTTCGATGTTTTTCATAAATCATTTGATGTGATGAATTTTTTGGTAGCAAACGGCTTTATTGTCAACTCACACAATGTTCCAGATATTTCAATTGGTCAAGCCACAGGGAAATTTTGGCGTGATAACCCAGAGTTTGCTGCGAACCATGGAGATCGAGTTAAGTTATTGGATATGCAACATGTCTATCCTGAATCATGCCCACAGTCGAAAGCCTATGATCAGATTATACCTTGGTGTTATCCAATGTCTTGGTTACCAAAGTTTGAAGAGTTTATGAAAACTACATACATGACCGAAAAACTTCCGAATTACTTAGCAACTAAAGTTCGAAATAAGCAACTCGGTCAAAAAGCTAGGTTCCAAATTGCAAATGCTATTAAGCAGTCCATAACCTTGCATTCATCGAAATAACAATTCATCAAACAGCCCCGGCAATAGTGCCGGGGTATGTTCGATTTTTTGATTACAGATCAGGGAATTAAGGGGGTAGTTTACTTAATTTTCTGAAAAACCAGATGTTAAATGGGTCGGAGGTACATGGGAATAATTTTCATGTACCTCCGACCAATTTGACTCGAATAGCGCGGTTTCTACGATGATCTTTTTGAACACTCGACTGAAGTCACTGATATCTTTTTCAGTCTTGATCATTTTGGCGGCCTCTCGGGCCAGGGCCTGGATATCTTCTCTCTTCATCTGCTTACCTTCTCCTATTCGAGGATTAAAAATAAGCAGTTTCACAACTTATATTACAGCCTCCGAAGAAGAGCAGGTTTAGCGGATTATATTTAAACAGGGCAGTTAAACAGAATTTTTTACCGTCTCATTGTGCTCTAATCACAGCTTTTCAATCCTGTTTATTTCAAGACCGAATAATCAAGGCATATTGCTGGATAACCTTGCATGTATATCATTTCTCTTAGCGATCTCCTACTAGGATTCATTCCGCCTCTGATCACTCTGTTCATTATCTTTAAATGGTCTTTATCTTTTAAAAAAGCCATCTATTCAGTTACAAGGATGCTGTTACAACTCATGTTGATTGGTTATGCGTTAAATTTCATCTTTAGTAGTAACAGTGCCTATCTAGTCACTCTTGTACTCAGTTTGATGTTATTTGCTGCCAGCTGGATTGCGCTTAGCTCTCTAGATCAATCGACCAGTCAGCTTTTTTTATATAGCCTGGCTTCTATCGCTATTGGAGGGGTTTTTACCCTAATTATTACAACGCAGGGGGTTTTACACCTCGATCCCTGGTTTGACCCGAAGGTTATTATTCCGATAGCGGGAATGATATTTTCTAATTCAATGAATACAATAAGTATCGCTGCGGAACGTTTTTATAGCGAACAGAAACACGTTGAGGACTATTGTCATTGTCGTGATGCGGCCTATCAGGCGGCACTCATTCCAGTATTAAATTCTCTACTTGCGGTTGGATTGGTATCCTTACCCGGCATGATGACGGGGCAGATACTTTCCGGGGTTTCTCCATTGATAGCAGCACGCTATCAAATCATGGTAATGCTGATGATTATGGGATCTAGTGGTATATCTGCCGCCCTGTTCCTGACATTGATCAAGCGGCAATTTAAGCCGTAGCAGCCCTGAGATTTTACTCAGAGTAAAATCAAGCAGTAACTTTAGCAGTGAATAAATAATATAAGCTCCCACCAATTGAAAAGGAAATTACTCTTAAGCTATTCGGTTAGAGCGTAGGTTAAAAGGGTCGGAGGAACATAAAAATTATTCCCATGTACCTCCGTCCCCTGTTATTAATGTTGCTTCGCAAGAAAATTTTTATGGTAAGCTTTTTTGAGTTAAGAGAGGTTCTATTATGACGACTAAAGTTTTTGTTGATGGCCAGGAAGGTACAACGGGTTTGCAGATACACGAACGTTTGCAAGGACGCTCGGATTTGGAAATTCTCACCATTGATCCTGCACTTCGTAAAGATATCGCTGAAAGAAAAAAACTGCTGAACGCTGCAGACATTGTCTTTTTGTGTTTGCCGGATTCAGCTGCCATGGAAAGTGTGGCCCTCATTGAAAATGATAACACCTGTGTCATTGATGCCAGCACAGCACATCGAACCAACCCAGATTGGGTTTATGGTTTAGCGGAAGTAAAGCCAGAACAACGCGACCTGATTAAGAACAGCAAACGTATTGCGAACCCAGGCTGTTATGCCACGGGCTTTGTTTTAGCTGTGGCTCCTTTGGTTCAAGCCGGTGTGGTAAAAACAGATTCTGATTTTGTGTGTCATGCGATTACTGGATATTCTGGTGGCGGGAAAAAATTAATCGCTTTACATGAAGAAGCAGAACATTTAACTCGCGATGCAGGAAGTTCTCCTCGCATGAATGCTCCCCGTGCCTATGGCCTGGGTTTGCAGCATAAGCATTTACCTGAAATGACTTTGGTCTCTGGCATTGAAAAAGAACCTCACTTTAATCCTGTTGTGGGTCCTTACTACAAAGGCATGGCAGTGAACGTTCCGATTTTGCCTGGCCAATTGACGAGCGATATTTCTGCACAAGAATTACAAGCGGTCATGGAAAAACATTACGCGGGTCAGGAATTTGTAAAGGTTTTACCTTTCGAAGAAAACCCCGCTCTGGATGGTGGCTTTTTAGACGCTACAGTTTGTAACGACACCAACCGTGCGGATGTACATGTGTTTGGCCAAAAAGGTCATTTGCAAGTAACCGTGGTCCTGGACAATCTGGGTAAGGGTGCCAGTGGCGCTGCGGTTCAGAATATGAATATCGTTATGGGTATTGATGAAAAGACGGGACTTTAGAGCTAAGTTTCTTCCCTTACCTTTTTAAGTTAAAGGGGTCAGAGGTACATGGGAATAATTTTCATGTACCTCCCCCTTTAACTCTCCATTATATCGAGGCAAAAGACAAGACCTGCCCTCAGAGATTCAAAGAACGCACAGCGAGCTTTATAGTTCACTTATGAAATCAGTTTTTTTTGCTGCCTCGACACTTTGTCTCCATTCTTTGATTTTTTGCTCGATAAAGAGCTTATGATCTAAAAGATCAAACGTGGAGCACAGGGGTAGCAAGTCCTCCCAATAATCCACCATCGCCTGATAAACAGGAATCATGCTTCCCGAAGAGCTACCCCAGTGGCTTGGCTCTAAAGATATCTTCTTAAAATCCTGATATGAAGTGTTCTTTCTGAGAAATAATTCGATAAATTGTTTTCGCCGCTCTTCTTTAAACTCTGAAATAACTTTAAAAATAAGTCGCATAAGGTCCATTTCAGTCGAATGGTTTTCTATAAGAATTTTAAGGAGACTGTCTTGCTTGTCCTTTATTTCAGATGAGCATTCAATATTGTTATTGAGACAGAAGAAACGCTTTAAGAGTTGACCAGATACGTAATCGCGATCGAGCTCTTTGTCCATAATCTTTGCTATGGCTGAGGTGATAATTTCTTCGAAATTCTCAAGCTCCCAAAGAAAAGAATAGTCCCGATGGTCAGAATAAATATCAGGCCATTCTTCATCGGTATATATGTTCTCAATGAGTTCGAGTAAAAAATTGCAGTCATTATTGAGGATACGGCTAAGTGTTGCGCCGTTATAGTCAGGGTTATTGTCGATTTTGCAATAGATTAAATATGCCCTTTTAATAAGAGATATGTGTTCTTCCAGAATGACAAAAAGTTGTTTGTTAACTTCGGTTAAGTGATTGAATAATATTTGCAGGCATCGACCATACGAGCTATCGTTTTCGTATTTTTCGACGATGACCTCAATAACGTTATAAACTATGTCACTATCTGCTTGTCGGTATTTCAAGAGGTAATCGAAGTCATAGGGAATGTCACTTGGAGAAGCGCTTTTATACAATGAAAGAAGAGCCTTGGCGTCCTGTAAGCCGATATCGTCTTCATCGAGACAGCCGTAATAATTAAAAAGCCAATGTTTTTTTAAAGAATATTCCGGCTCCGTTATTAGGGCTAAGGCCTTGTCTTTCCCGCAGTAGCAGATGAGCTTGGAGATTAACAGGTATGCGTGGCTTAACTTTAGCGAATTTCCGGATGATAAGTGGTATTTTGTTACGTCTTCAAAAAGTGCTGCGTCTTTTTCGCTTAAAGCCATAAAGGCTTCATTAATCGCACTATTTATTTGATAGGCTTCATGACCATCTCTAATAACAGATAATATCTCTTTCGCATGATCAAGAAATGCAATGGAGCCTGGATAATCAAATTCTTCAACATAGGATCTTATTATCTCTTTTTTGATCTGAGAAAATTCATCGTAATTTTCAGTTTCAATATCACCGTAATCAAATGAAAGTATTTTATAGGCTTGATAGGTCTTATTTTTAAATCTATAGCTCAAATCCTCTGTGGAGCTTATGTCTCTTTCGTCAAGAAACCGGCAATAATTCTGAACGATCAGGCATTCAGTGAAGCTGTCTGGATTAAAGGTATTTTCTAAAAAGGGAATAAGGTGCTCAGAATCTTTTTCTACTATCTCTTTTTGAGTAAGATAATATCCATCTCTGCAATAGTTTTTAATTGTATCAACTACATGCCTCCGAAGTTTATCGATTTCATATAGTTTGAATAAACCTTCAAATATTATTTTTCTCATAGAAATGATGGAATCGGTTGGCAGAAGATCGAACTTATAGATCGTTATTGCGCGCCCGTTACCTTCATGGCTATCAAAATGGGTCCTAAGAAATTTTGATGCAACCTTAATGAATAATCTGGCGAATAATTCGTCTTTTCCATTTTTAGTTCTCTCCCACAATGACTTTATCAATATACTTTGTATGGTATAATCACTTTTGTAAGAATGACGATTAAACCCAAAGTCTTCGGTCATGAGTTTAACGAATGAAGGGGATGCACTAGGACTTCTTTCGATATATCTATAGGTAAGCTCAAGAGCCGACTTAAATGTGCTCTCACTGCTAGACTGACGAAAGAGAGAAAGCGTTCCTAGAATTTGGTGAGATGACAGCGAGTTCACATTTTTTTCAAAATCTATATTGCTGATATCGCATGGGCTTTTATCCATCAAGTCAATACGATCTCTGATATAGATAAGAACGTCGGTTTGTAAAAGAAACCAAAAAGTATTAATGAATTCATCTATAATCTTTGAGTCTCCATTTTTAATATATTGATCCCATTTACCTTTCACATCGCTTTCGATTTGTTTTGAAATTTCATTGAAGTCAAAAGAGTTAAAGCATGGATAGAGTGCGTCCTTTATCTTTCCTGATTTTTCAACGAAAAAATGATCTAGGATCGTCGAAAAACTAAGTTTCTTTTCCTTAAAGAAGCACAGATAAAATAAGTAAGTAGACAAAACCTGATCGTTTACTTTGGCGACTTCGTCTTCGTGGATATCAACAATTTCGGCTTCATGTAAATATTGGGTGGCCTCCCAGAATTCATCTTGACTGATATCGAAGGCATTCTGGATGCGCTCCATAATTCCGGAGTTCGATCTATCAAAAGACCTGAAAAATGAAATAATGCCAGCGACTTTTAGAATGTCGCCATTCTTTAGATTTTTTAAGTCGTCCGATATCGATGCAAAATACTCATCATAAAGTGCTGTTACATCTCTTATACTGCTTAAGGTATTCTCTTTGGCTGCAATCGATGCGGCCATAATTGCGAGTCTTGGATTTCCTCCGGAAATTTCAAAAATACGCTCCTGAAAAGATGGATTTTTAATAGTATATAATTCTTCAATTAAAGCCTTTATTTCATCGGCTTTCATGGGGCTCAGCGCTATCTCTGATACACTTTCTATCGGTTTTGCTAAAGATAATATTTTGTCACGCGCATAGTCCCTAACTGTAACTATGCATTTAATTACCTGATCTTCCCTTTGGTTTTGTATCAAATCTACAAAGTAGTCGAATTGGGTTATTCTGTTCGCATCATCCACCAGTATTAGGAAGTTACCAGGTTGTGAAAAATACGTTCTTATGTCTTCGAATAAGTCTGGGCCTTTATTGTATATAACGTAATCAGAGTAGTCCTCGTGCATTTTCTGAAATTCTTCCATGGCTTTGAGTGCCAAACGTGATTTTCCAACCCCTGCCGATCCAGACAATACCAAAAGATTGTCACTCTCTAAGCTTTCAAGTGCTTGTTTCAACTCCTCTTCTCGATAATGAAATTGAGTATCAAGAGGTGTGCTTATATGATTTTTTCCAACATTTTTAATAAAATCATCAGGAGATACTATTTGGCCAGTGTCGATATTAATTCCAAGATAGTCTTGAGCCAGTGCGGGGTATTTTTGGTATAGATCGAAGGAAATATTATCTATACTATAAATTTGAATCTTAATTCCATTTTCTTTGCACTTTTTATAAAGCTGTTGTTCGTCAATGAGGTCGAGTTGAGAGTTGTGACAGAATATAACCTCCTCAATCTCGTTGAGAGGAATTCCCGTTTTTGATGGGTCTAGGCATTTATCAAGATCGCTGTTCAACTTCTTTAAGAGGTCTGTTTTGTCTGTCGTATATTCAGCAAAAACAAGCTTTCCGTTATCCTGCCTGAAATAGCTGTCAGGAGTTCCTTTTTTAACCTTGTCTGATCCTATGGCTGAGCCAAGTGTATTTATATTGTGATAGCCTTTCTTAAACAAGTAAGTGTCTGCAAGCTTTTGGAAAGCCCCACCATCCATTTCATTTAAAGCATTTTCTATTTGATTTAGCTTAGACATATTCTCAATCTTTTTCGGACACCCACTTTTTGAACCTTGACACTACTATAGATCAACGGTCACTAAAAACCCATCGACCCAACGAAAGGAGCGCATCACGCCGAAAGCCTGGAAGACTCAGGTTTCTGTCGCTCCTACGCCTGTGCCTCCGCCCCCCCTTTAACTCGGTAAAACTGACCTCAGCGGTGTTAAAAGAGCAAGGCCACATTTACGTCGAAACTGATCGCTGTCCTGAGAGCTGCGTCTGACTATCCAGGGTCTTCTCAACCAGAAAATCAATGAATGCGCGGATCGATGGCTTTATATAGGTACTGTTCCGGTAAACGGCATAAACCTCTCCTATCGAATTTTCATGGATTGAACACGCCCAGTCCTCTAAGCAGATAACCAGTTTGTCCTGATCAATGTACTCTGCAACCATCCATTTAGGAATCTGAATAATGCCGGTACCGCTTAAAGCTGCTTCAAGCAGCGGTGTGCCTCCAGTGGATATCAGGTTACCGCTAACAGGGATCTTTCTTGAATAATTTAGGACACCCACTTTTTGAAGCTTTCTAGAGATTTCAATCTTTGCTTGAATTCTCTAGCTATTAACTCCCCATCCAGATCCGCGGTAAAAGTACAGTCAAATCGGGGTAAATTCGCATGGATGCGAATTTAGGGGCAGTCGCGTCAGGAACGCGACTGGCCCGACCGCGATTTGGCTGTACTTTTGACGACAAAAATGTCAGGAACATTTTTGAACGCACATCGTGCGGCCCGGAAATCTTTTGGAAATCTTTTGGGACACCCACTTTTTGAAGCTTTCTAGAGATTTCAAGCTTTGCATGAAATCTCTAGTTATTAAATCCCCATCCAGGCCCTCGGCAGAGAATCTTTTGGGACACCCACTTTTTGAAACTTCACACTACTATAGATCAACGGTAACTAAAAACCCATCGACTCAACGTAAGGAGCGCATCACGCCGAAAGCCTGGAAGACTCAGGTTTCTGTCGCTCCTACGTCTGTGCCGCTACTCCGAAATAAGGTCTAACCCTGACTCTTTAATGCCTCTCGCCACAACTAGTAACCATTTCCAAAAATGAGTATTTTTTAAAAAGCGTCTGATAAAACACTGCACCCCACATTAATGCCGAACAGACAACCAAATACAACAGGATCTGCCATAGGTCGCCCAGCAATCAATCAACCTCGATGGCTCTGAATTACTAAAATTCTCGCAATCATTAATTATTGTTGAGGTACTTCATGCTTACCAAAACCAAAGAACCTGTGACAACTGCTCCATCGTTTGTAGATTTGCGCGAGTTCGCGAAGGCAGCCGTGGCTAAACTGGCCAGCCAGAACGACACATCAGCCAACCCATTTATTACCAGCCGCTATCCACTGGCACTCCCCCCCGGCCCGGTCGACATAGGCGCTATTCATTTATCTGCAGGCAGTGGCACTATCCCGGCTCAGGAAGCCGACGAATTTATTATTGTTTGCGATGGCCATTTAACCCTCACCAGCCAGGGACAGACCTTAGAGCTTGCCGACGGCGACAGTGCCGTACTGAGTGCAGGTGGGGATGTTGAGTGGAAATGTCAGGAATCGGCAACGTTGCTCTACATGCGTTACTTCGAAAGCGGCGTCGGCGAGGGCAAGCTTGTGTCCATCGACACCTCCGCCGAACTCGTGACTTCCGGCACGCCTCTGGCAGAGCTATTGATTGGCCCTACACCACACTGCCGCAACCATACTGATTATGTATCTGCAGACGGTGAATTCATGTGTGGTACATGGGACTCAACGCCCTACAAACGACGCCATATGGCCTTTAAACATTTTGAGCTGATGCATCTGTTAGAGGGCGCGGTGACTGTTGAAGATCATACCGGTGCGTCACATACCTTTGTTACCGATGATATTTTTCTGGTAGAACAAAAAGCTCAATGCAGCTGGGAAAGCACCCAACAGGTGAAAAAAATCTACGCCATTTATCGCCCAGCGTCGTAATGATTAACCCGTACGAATTATTGTTTAAAAATCTTTAAATAGATAAATCTTTGAAGACACTCAGCGATTGGAAAGGAAACTAAACTTCAGCTATTCAGCTATTCAGCTATTCAGCTATTCAGCTATTCAGCTATTCAGCTATTCAGCTATGGCTGAAGTTTAATGGAGAGGGAATTAAGTCAAAACTTCCTGATAATTTATTCCACTGTCACAGATTTTGCTAAATTCCTGGGCTGGTCAACATCCGTACCACGCTGAACAGCCACGTGATAACTCAGTAACTGTAATGGAATAGTCGACAGGATTGGCGTAGTCCATTTACTGCTACCATCTATTTCTACAACAATATCATCCTCATCATGCTCTTCATGACTGGCACCCTGGTGGGCAAAAACATATAACTTGCCGCCCCTGGCTTTTACTTCCTGCATATTGGAATGTAACTTTTCCAAAAGCTGATCGTTTGGTGCAACCACGATTATAGGCATATCCGCATCGACTAGTGCTAATGGGCCATGCTTCAATTCACCTGCGGGATACGCTTCAGCGTGGATATATGAAATCTCTTTAAGTTTAAGCGCACCTTCCATCGCTATGGGATAATGCATACCGCGCCCCAGGAAAAGCGCATCATTCTTATCAATAAAGTCTTCTGAAATAGTTTCTATACGCTTATCCAGAGCCATTAATTTTTCTATTGAGCCTGGTAACTCATTAAGCTCTTCTACTATCTCTATAATCAGGGAAGGATCCAGTCCTTTTTCCTTACCCAGAGTAAGCACCAGTAACATTAATGCAACGAGCTGTGTTGTGAACGCCTTGGTTGATGCAACACCTATCTCTGGTCCGGCTCGAGTCATTAACACAAGGTCTGACTCTCTTACCAGTGAGCTTTCAGGTACGTTACATATGCTTAAAGTGCCACAGTAATTTTTCCCAACTGTATCACGTAAAGCTGCAAGTGTATCAGCAGTTTCTCCTGACTGCGAAAGAGTTACAAACAGGGTATTTTCAGGAACAACAACTTTGCGATATCTGAATTCACTTGCCACTTCAACCTGACAGGGTATATTCAATAATTCTTCTATCCAGTACTTCGCCACATAGCCCGCATGATAACTGGTACCACAGGCTATAATTTGAATATTTTTAGTTGCTGTAAATATATCTTCTGAGCCCGGCCCAAATATTCCTCCAAGTACATCGCTACGAGTTATTCTTCCTTCCAGACAATCGCTAATCGCCTTAGACTGCTCATAGATTTCTTTCAACATATAATGTCGAAACATTCCTTTTAGAACTGCATCACTGCGTAATTCTGATACATTAATTTCAAGTTCTTTTGCTGTTCCCTCACTATTTAAAATTTGATAATTTTTTCCCTCAAGTACTGCAAAATCACCCTCTTCAAGATAAACAAAACGTGAAGTTACCGGCAATAATGCTGATACATCAGAAGCCACAAAATTTTCTTCAAAGCCCACACCTAATACCAGAGGACTACCTTTTCTGCAGGCTATTATTTTATCAGGTTGATCTTTAGCAATGATAGCCAGAGCGTATGCTCCTACCAGCTCTGCTGTAGCCTGAAACACAGCTTTATAAAGATCATCTTCATAATAGCTATCAATTAGATGTGCAACGACTTCTGTATCAGTTTCTGATGTGAATTGATATCCCTTAGCAATAAGACTATCTCTTAATTCCTTGTAATTTTCGATGATGCCATTATGCACTACAGCTATTCGATCATTTGAAAAATGCGGGTGTGCATTTTCTTCTGACGGCTCACCATGTGTTGCCCAGCGAGTATGTGCAATACCAATCTTTCCAGCCTGTCCTGCTGGAATCATTTCAGCTAATAGCTGTACTTTACCCAGTGACCTGAAACGTACAAGTCCTTCTGAATTTATTAAAGCTAAACCTGCAGAGTCATAACCACGATATTCAAGTCTTCTTAATCCTTCAATCAGGATAGAACTCACATCTCTTTGCGCTAATGCACCAACTATTCCACACATTGTATTATCTCTACACTTTATTTTTCCTGGGTCGAACCCAGTTCTGTAAACTGATTTGTTTAGCCCTGGACAAGGTTAACTGATCTTCCGGAGTATCTTTGGTAATAGTTGATCCTGCCCCAATAGTAGATCCTTTAGATACACGAACTGGGGCTATAAACTGAGTGTCAGAACCCACAAAAACATCATCTTCGATTATTGTTTTGTGCTTATAAGCACCATCATAGTTACAGGTGATGGTACCTGCACCGATATTGACGTTTTCACCCATCTCAGTATCACCAATATACGTAAGATGATTGACTTTGCTACCTTTTCCAATTAGTGACTTTTTCACTTCAACAAAATTTCCAATTTTGGCATTTTGCATAGTATGTGTTTCTGGTCTTATTCTCGCAAAAGGGCCAATAATATTGTTCTCACCAATAATTGAATCCTCAATAATACTCATCGATAAGATCTCACTACCAGCACCAATACTACAATTCTTTAAGATACAGTTCGCTCCTATAGTAACACCATCAGCTAAATTAACATTTCCTTCGAGGATACAGTTTATATCTATTATTACATCCTTACCGGTGATAACACTCCCTCGGATATCTAAACGAGCTGGATCTACAAGCTTTACACCATTTTGCATTAGTTCTTCTGCTTTTTGATTTCTAAAAATTGCCTCTATCTCAGAAAGTTGCAGTTGATTGTTAACCCCTAAAACCTCATTCTCGTTTTTACATGTAACCGCACTAACGGTATGATTATTAGCTACTGCATGCTTCACTACATCAGTCAGATAATATTCCTGCTGTGCATTGTTATTATCAATTTCAGCTAATAAATCCCTGTACTCAGAACCCTTTATATACACGATACCAGAGTTAGACTCTCGTATTTTTAGAATATCTTCAGAAGCATCTTTTTGCTCTATTATAGCGATGACCGAACCATTTTTGTCTCGCACAATACGTCCATAACCTGTTGGGTCATCCGCGATAAAGCTAAGTAGTGAAACCACCTGATTTTCACTACTTTCTGAAATCAAAGTTTGTAATGTTTCTATTGAGATTAATGGAACATCGCCGTAGAGAACAAGGATATCGTTACCAGGATGAACACTATCATTACATTGCATAACTGCATGTCCTGTCCCTAATTGATCAGTCTGTTCAACCCAGATGATATTCTGTCCTTGAAGTGTAGAGATCACCTGCTCTGACTCATGCCCTACCACCACTATGATCTGATCTGGATTCAATTGACGGCTGGTATCAACCACATGCTGAAGCATGGCTTTGCCAGCCAATTGATGGATGACTTTAGGTTTAATGGAGTTCATTCTGGTGCCCTTTCCGGCGGCCAGTATGATTATGCTAAGGGGCATACAAGATTTTCCTTTCAACAAATAAATAAATTGTGTTGATTTTAGTCCATTATCTTACAAAAAAGGAGGCTAATGCCTCCTTTAAAAATTTCAATCTGTAAAACGAGTATTAACGCTTTATCCTTAGTTTCTTAATCGCAGCGATCTGAGCTGCAGCTGCTGCAATCTCAGCTCGGGCTTTAGCCACATCAAGATCTGATTTCTGATCTACCAGCGCTGCTTCAGCACGTTTCTTAGCCTCAAGAGCGGCCGCTTCATCTAAATCATCAGCACGGATGGCTGTGTCGGATAAAACAGTAACAACATGTGGCTGGACTTCCAGTATACCACCGGAAATAAAGAAGAACTCTTCCTTACCACCGCCAAGATCCAGACGAACCTCACCAGGCTTAAGAGGAGATATCAACGGCGTATGGCGTGGTGCGATACCCACTTCACCCATTACCGCTGGTGCATATACCATTTCCGCAGGACCGGAAAAGATTTGCTCCTCAGCACTGACGATATCGACATGTATGGTCATTGACATAGTATTTAACCCTTAAAGGTCTTTAGCTCGTTCTGCAACTTCTTCAATACCACCGATCATGTAAAAAGCCTGTTCTGGATATTGATCCATATCGCCATTTACAATTGCCTGGAAACCAGCAATGGTATCTTTCAGAGAAACGTATTTACCTGGTGCGCCAGTGAACACTTCAGCAACGAAGAAAGGCTGTGACAGATAACGTTGTACTTTACGAGCACGTGCTACAACCTGCTTATCTTCTTCAGATAATTCATCCATACCCAGGATAGCGATAATATCTTTTAATTCCTTATAGCGCTGCAGGGTACCCTGTACCAGTCGCGCTGTATCGTAATGCTCTGCTCCAACAACGTTAGGATCCAGAATACGTGATGTTGAATCCAGTGGATCAACCGCAGGGTAGATACCAAGCTCAGCAATCTGACGTGAAAGTACCAGCGTCGCATCAAGGTGAGCAAAGGTAGTAGCTGGTGATGGATCGGTCAAATCATCCGCTGGTACGTATACCGCCTGGAAAGAAGTGATAGAACCAGTCTTGGTTGAAGTAATACGCTCCTGCAGGGCACCCATTTCTTCAGCCAGTGTAGGCTGATAACCTACCGCTGAAGGCATACGACCCAACAGTGCCGATACTTCTGTTCCTGCCAGTGTATAACGGTAGATGTTATCTACGAACATCAGTACGTCACGGCCTTCATCACGAAAATGTTCCGCCATGGTCAAACCGGAAAGAGCAACACGCAATCTGTTTCCTGGTGGCTCATTCATCTGGCCATAAACCAGTGATACTTTATCCAGTACACCACCTTCAGACATTTCGTGGTAGAAGTCATTACCCTCACGAGTACGCTCACCAACACCTGCGAATACTGAGAAACCGGAGTGCTCAACCGCAATGTTACGAATCAATTCCATCAGGGTTACTGTTTTACCAACACCAGCACCACCGAACAGACCGATCTTACCACCCTTGGCGATAGGCATGATCAGGTCGATTACCTTGATACCTGTTTCAAGAATTTCAGTCTGAGTTGACTGCTCGTCATAAGCGGGTGGCTCACGATGAATAGGCATGGTCTTTTCAGCATCGATTGGACCGGCTTCATCAACCGGGTTACCCAGTACGTCCATAATACGGCCCAGAGTTTTCTGACCTACAGGTACCTGAATCGGAGAACCAGTATTAGTGACTTCCAGACCTCGCTTTAGACCATCAGAAGTTCCCATTGCGATAGTACGTACAACACCATCACCTAACTGTTGCTGCACTTCAAGTGTCAGATTATTAGCATCAGCAATTTTCAATGCATCATAGACCTTGGGCACAGAGTCACGAGGAAATTCTACGTCGACGACAGCGCCGATGACTTCCACGACATTTCCAGTACTCATACTTGGTTCCTCTTACAAATAAATATGTTCAAAATAGTTTAAACGGCAGCTGCGCCGCCCACAATTTCACTGATTTCCTGCGTTATAGCAGCCTGACGTTCCTTGTTATAAACCAGTTGTAATTCTTTAATCAGGTCACCGGCATTATCGGTAGCGCTCTTCATAGCGATCATGCGCGAAGCCATTTCACAGGCAACATTTTCAACAACAGCCTTGTAAACCAGTGATTCAATGTAACGATCAAGCAGATTATCCAGAACTTCTTTGGAATCTGGCTCGTAGATATAATCCCAGTGGTGTTTCAGCTCATCGTCCTTTGAAGCTTCTACAGGAACTAACTGAGTCAACTCTGGTTGCTGGGTCATGGTGTTAACGAACTGATTGCTGACCAGATAAATTGCATCAATCTCACCACTTTCGTAGTTTTGTAATAATGCCTGTACCGGACCGATAATCTCGGTAATTTCAGGACTATCACCCAGGTGACTCACCTCTGCGATAATCTCAGCACCCAGACGCTTGAAAAAACTCAACCCTTTACCACCGATGGTAACAGCCTGAAACTTAATACTATGCTTTTCCCAGGTTTCTAATTCATTTAATGCACGTTTAAATAAATTAATATTTAAACCACCACATAAACCACGGTCAGTAGTAATTACGATCAGGCCAACCTTTCTGATAGGTCGATCAATCAGGAATGGATGCTTATATTCAGGATGAGAGTTACCCAAATGTCCAACAACCTGTTTGATCTTTTCGGCATAAGGACGAGTGGCCAGCATGCGATCCTGCGCACGACGCATCTTACTCGCTGCCACCATCTCCATGGCTTTTGTGATCTTAGCAGTGTTTTGAACACTCTTGATCTTGGTTCTTATCTCTTTAGCACCAGCCATAACTGAATCTCAAGTTAGCCCTAGTAAACGCCGTTCGCTTTAAAATCTTCAATAGCAGCAGTAATACCTTTGACGATATCGTCACTGTAATCACCGGACTCATTGATGGTATCCAGTAAGTCAGCATTATTTGATTTAACATGAGCATGTAGCGCAGCTTCAAAAGCAACAATCTTGGTTACATCCACATCATCAAGGTAGCCTTCATTAGCAGCGTATAGTGAAACTGCCATTTCAGCTACTGATAAAGGAGCATACTGCTTTTGCTTCATCAATTCTGTTACACGCTGACCACGCTCAAGCTGCCTACGAGTAGCTTCATCCAGATCAGAAGCAAACTGCGAGAACGCTGCCAGTTCGCGATACTGAGCCAGTGCAAGACGAACACCGCCGCCCAGCTTTTTGATAATCTTGGTTTGTGCAGCACCACCAACACGAGATACTGATAGACCTGCGTTTATCGCAGGACGTATACCCGCGTTAAACAGATCAGATTCGAGGAAGATCTGGCCATCGGTAATTGATATAACATTGGTCGGTACGAAAGCTGATACGTCACCACCCTGGGTTTCAATGATTGGTAATGCGGTTAAGGAACCTGTTTTACCTTTCACTTCGCCATTAGTGTACTTTTCAACATAGTTTTCATTAACACGTGCAGCACGTTCCAGCAGGCGTGAATGAAGATAGAATACGTCACCAGGATAAGCTTCACGACCTGGAGGACGACGTAACAACAGGGAAACCTGACGATAGGCCCATGCCTGTTTTGTCAAATCATCGTATACGATTAACGCATCTTCACCGCGATCACGGAAGTATTCGCCCATTGTACAACCTGAGTAAGGTGCAATGTACTGCAATGCTGCAGAGTCAGAAGCTGATGCCGCAACGATGATAGTATGAGCTAAAGCGTCATGTTCTTCGAGTTTACGCACTACGTTAGCGATAGTAGACGCCTTCTGCCCAATCGCGACATAGATACATTTAACGCCAGTGCCTTTCTGATTGATGATGGCATCGATTGCAACCGCTGACTTACCAGTCTGGCGATCACCGATGATCAATTCACGCTGACCACGACCAACAGGAACCATCGCATCGATCGCTTTCAGTCCACTTTGTACTGGTTGATCAACAGATTTTCTTTCGATAACACCAGGAGCAACCTTTTCGATGGGCTCAAATTGTTTGCTTGTGATCGGTCCTTTACCATCGATTGCCTGACCCAGTGAGTTAACTACACGACCTAGTAGCTCTTCACCTACAGGAACCTCAAGAATACGGCCGGTACATTTGGCAGTGTCGCCTTCGGTAAGGTGCTTATAAGGCCCCAGAACAACCGCACCTACAGAATCTCTTTCCAGATTCAGTGCCATTGCATAGGTGTCACCAGGTAGTTCGATCATTTCACCGGACATAACATCCGCCAGACCATGTATACGACAGATACCGTCTGTCAGACTGACTACAGTACCTTCAGTCCTGGCTTCAGCGGCACTCTCAAAATTTTTAATGCGATCCTTAATTAGCTCGCTAATTTCTGACGGATTAAGTTGCATAGCGTTATCCCGTAATAAATAAATTCAGTGTTATTTGTTTAACTGTGAGGTCAATTTGTTCAACTGCCCACGTGAGGACCCGTCTATAACCAGGTCACCTGCATGAATGATCGCACCAGCGATTAAAGACTCATCGACCTCGGAAGTAATCGTTACTTCCTTGCCCAGTCTTTGCTTCATTTTCTTAACGATTTCTTTTTCCTGCTTGGCAGTCAGCTTTCTGGCAGAAGTTACAAATACTTCTATGCTACCTTCGGCTTCCTGCTTAAAAGCTTCATAACCTTTAGCGATTTCAGGTAGCGCCATCAAGCGATCATTTTCAGCGAGCAGGGAGATCAGGTTCTTCACATGCTCATTCACCTCAGGGCCTTCTTTGACCGCAGACATAATCGAAACAAACATGTCTGCGACTTCTGAACTCAGAATTGATGGCGTAGCGACTAGAGCCTGCAGATCTGCATCTTTTGCCAGTGACGCTGCCAACTGCAGAACATCAGACCAGAACTGTAGATTCTTTTGCTCTGTTGCCAGCTCAAAGATTGCTCTGGAGTAAGGCCGTGAGACAGTTTCAAAATCAGACATACTGTTAATTTCCTAGATCTGAGCCATCATGTCGTCAAGCACTTCGCCATGAGCTTCGGCGTTAACTTCGCGCTTGAGGATTCTCTCGGCACCAGACAATGCGATAGAAGAAACCTCTTTACGCAGTTGCTCACGTGCTGAGTTAATCTGCTGATCAATATCTGCTGTAGCAGCATTCTTGATCTTTTCAGCTTCTTCACGTGCTATACCTTTGGCTTCATCGACCATTTCATTGGCGCGCTTTTGCGCCTGATTAATGATTTCCTGCGCCTGGATCTTAGCTTCTTTCAGGTTATCACTAACTTTTGACTGTGCCAGTTCGAGATCTTTCTGACCTCTTTCAGCGGCAGCCAGACCGTCAGCAATTTTAGCTTTGCGCTCTTCCAGTGCAGCCATTAATGGCGGCCAGACATATTTCATGCAGAACCAGACAAACACTATAAACGTGATCGATTGTCCAATCAGGGTTGCATTGAAATTCATATCGCTGTCCTCAAATTGAGATTAAACAAGGTGTGTGCTTGAGCACTAAACCACAGCAAACATCACATACATAGCCAGACCAACAGCGATCATAGGAACCGCGTCAACCAGACCCATGACGATGAAGAATTGTGTACGCAGCATTGGAATAAGTTCAGGCTGACGTGCAGCGCCTTCCAGAAAGCGGCCACCTAAAACACCGATACCAACTGCGGCACCTAAAGCACCCAGGCCCATCATAATAGCGCCAGCAATATAAAGCAGAGCAGAAGCAGATTCCATGAATGTCTCCTAATAGATCAAAAACAGATTAAATTAAAAACTAGTGTGATTCCTGGGATGCCATATCCAGATATACGATAGTCAGCGTCATAAAGATGAACGCCTGTAGCGTGATAATCAGAATGTGGAAAATAGCCCAGCCCAATTGTAAAAATCCACCAAATATCCCTAGTGCCCAGCCACCGCTGTACATTAGAGCTATTAGTATGAATATCATTTCGCCCGCATACATGTTGCCAAACAGACGTAAAGCGAGAGATATAGGTTTTGCGATCAACGTGACGCCCTCAAGCAGCAGGTTAACCGGCATCATAAATTTAGGGAATGGATGAAATGCCAGCTCAGCAAAAAATCCACTCGCGCCCTTGAACTTAAAACTGTAATAAAGAACAAGAACAAAAACAGAAAGCGACAGGCCAAAAGTAACATTAGGATCGGTCGACGGCACTATCTTCAGGTACGGAATACCCAGCAATGAAGCCAGGAATGGAATATGATCCACAGCCAGCAGATCCATAAAGTTCATCAGGAATATCCACACAAAAATTGTCATAGATAAAGGCGCAATCAGTGGGTTGCGTCCTGAAAAAGAACCGCGCACAGACTCATCGATAAACTCAACCAGCATTTCGATAAAATTCTGCCAGCCAGAGGGGGTTTCTGCAGACGCTGATTTTGCAATCTTACGGAAAAACCATAGAAACAGAACACCAAGGCCGATAGAAAAACCCATAGAGTCCAGATTAATAGACCAGAAACCCATCTCTGCGATTTCGTCATGACTGTGAGCTATACCCCAGCTACCATCGGCCTTGTGGCCGTAAACCAGATTGGTCAAATGGTGCTTTATATACTCACCGGATGTCTCGTAACTATGTGCCATTTCTGACTAATTACCTTTCTGAATTAATGGTACAAACATGCCCGACATCTGCATAAGCAAATATCCGACGAATAAAATTACCGGATCCCATTGATAAGTAGAAGTAAATGCTAGCGTAAAAATTATGCCCGTCATTAACCACTTAGCAATATCAGATCGATATGCATACCCGAGCCACTGTTCTGCGTTATTGTTATCAACCTGGCGTAGCATCTTAAATGCGAAATATGTACCTGGTATTAAACTTGCGAGACAACCAGTGAATGCTGAGAATACATCACCCAGATTAAATAGCCACACTACAGCCATATAGACCAGCATAACCACTGACTGAGAAACCAGCAAAACTTGAATATGCGTCTTCATTTCTAGCCTTTCGACTGACGACAAGGTAGCCCACCCCCGCCAATGCGCTGCGAAGTATAAGGAGTTGTCAATGAAGAATCAATCGCTCAATCAAAAAATTTATATATCAATTAATTAATAGTTAAGATATGCCGCCCATTAACTCGTCAACCTAAAATTAATCCTCTAAATGGTGCAAAATTCCTTCTAGCTCATCATTATTGTGGAAATGAATCACCAGACGACCCGCTCCTTTGCTATCGGTATTAATTTTAACCTTGGCACACAAACTCTCACTGATTTTCTGCTCCAGGCGCTGAATATCAGGATCAATGCTGTCTGATTTAGTTGTTTTCGCAGCCGGGGATAAGATCTTCTTAATCATATTCTCGGTTTCACGAACCGATAGTGCCCGGTTCACCACTACTCGAGCAATGTCAGCCTGCTCGTTCTGAGGCAGGGATAACAAAGCCCGCGCGTGCCCCATACTGAGTAATGACTTATTCACCAGATCCTTAACGGAGTCAGCAAGCTCAAGCAGGCGCAACAGGTTGCTTACCGCAACCCGAGAACGCCCTACCGCTTCGGCGACCTGCATATGGGTTAATTCAAAGTCATTTATCAAGCGTTGGAATGCCGCAGCCTCTTCAAGCGGATTAAGATCTTCACGCTGAATATTTTCAATCAGAGAAATCGCAGCGGCCGATTGCGTATCCAGATCTCTGATAACCGCAGGGACCACCTGTAAACCCGCCAGTTGGGCTGCACGCCAGCGTCGCTCACCCGCAATAAGTTCGTAATGCGAACCTTCTCTACGCACCACTATAGGCTGGACTATGCCCTGTGCTGCAATCGAATTCGCCAGCTCCTGTAGCGCTTCTTCGTCAAAATACTTACGCGGCTGATATTCACCGCGCTGGATTTTATCTACTGGCAGCTCGGTAAGACCTGTCTCCATCTCAGCAGCGCTAACCTGAGTCACTTCCTCGACATTGCCGATTAAGGAACCTAATCCACGACCTAATCTTTTCTTCATTGCAGCCACATTTATCCAGTTCTACTTAATTTACGTAATGATCTTGCTTGGCATCTCTGCGCAGCACTTCTCCGGCAAGTGCCAGATAAGCCATAGAACCACGAGAGTGCTTATCGTACTGCAGGATTGGCAGCCCAAAACTTGGGGCTTCTGCGAGTCTTACATTACGCGGGATCACCGTTCTGTACACCTGATCCCCAAAATGCTCGATCAACTCACTGGATACATCATTAGATAGATTATTTCGAGGGTCATACATGGTACGCAACAGGCCCTCCAGCTTGATTTGCGGATTCACACTGATGCGAATTTGCTCAATGGTATCCAGCAATGAACTCAAACCTTCCAGCGCATAGTATTCACATTGCATGGGTATCACCACACCATTGGCTGCAACCAGAGCGTTTACGGTAAGCATATTCAATGAGGGCGGACAATCGATCAGAATATAATCATATTCCCCACGCACCTTCTCAAGGGCTAGATCAAGCTGTCGCTCACGACCGATTTTGTTCATCAACTGTACTTCGGCAGCAGTAAGATCCGCATTGGCAGGCAGCAGGTCGTAACCAGACTCAGGGGTCTTTACCACAGTTTCCTGTATCGTTTTCTCGCCAAGCAACACATCACAGACCGTACTTTTCAGGTCATTTTTATCGATCCCACTACCCATGGTGGCATTACCCTGTGGGTCCATATCGACTAGCAGCACCCTGCGTCGAGTAGCCGACAATGAAGCGGCCAGATTGACACAGGTGGTAGTCTTACCTACTCCACCTTTCTGATTGGCTATGGTTATAGTTTTGGTTTTGGTCATAATTCCTGTCGTTTAATTGTGACCAGGCTGCGGCTTTCGCTGATTCCCGGTACCTGTAGCGGCAATATTTCAAGGTCAAACTTTGTATCGTCTAACGCTCGTCGCTCTACTGCGGTCAATTCTGTTTTCATACTCATCAGCCGTGTACCCGACTGCCACAAATGGTCTACAGAATCGACAAAATCAGCGATAGCCGCATAAGCACGACTGACGATGACATCAAAATGAGACTCGGCATGATAATCCTCAACTCGAGACTGCACAACTTTAACATTGGATAAACGACAGGATGCAATGACCTGCTGTATAAAACGGGTTTTTTTTCCATTGCTATCGAGCAATACCCAATGAGTCTCTGGCAACAGGATCGCGAGCGGAATACCCGGCAGGCCGGCACCACTGCCTACATCCAGGCAGTGCGCCTTATCAGGAATCTGTTGCGCAATCGAGAGGCTATCCAATACATGGTAAGCCAGCATTTTTTGTTTACCATTGATTGCGGTCAGGTTATACACCTTATTCCACTTATCCAGCAGATCGATATAGTGCAACAGATTGTCTGCCTGTGATGCATCACAGCTCAGTCCGAGATCGGCCAATCCACATTCCAAAGCCTGATTACTCATCAGGCGCTTTTCTGCACCGAAGCAGGGAATCGTTTTAAATGTACCAGTAATAAAGAAATAGCCGCGGGAGTCACACCTGAAATCCTTCCCGCCTGCCCTATGGTAGCAGGACGTGCCTCCTGTAACTTCTGGCGCACCTCATTCGACAATCCCTTAACCAGAGCATAATCCAGTTCCATCGGCAATTCTGTAGATTCGTGCTTAACAGCCTTATTGATTTCATCCTGCTGACGCGACAGATATCCGGCGTATTTGGCATTGATCTCAGCCTGCTCAAGCACACGCTCAGAAAATAACTTTTCTGGCCTGATATGCTGAGCCACATCTCCGATCAAAATCTCAGGACGCCTTAACATTTCGGACAGGCGATACTCATGTGTAATAGGCTTGGGCAACAGTTTATTCAACTCGGCCTCAGCTGCATCGCCAGGACGTACCCAGTTATCAGTCAGCGCTTGATTCAATTGCTCAAGCTGCTCACGATATTCATTAAAGGCCTGCCAACGCGCATCATCTACCAGCCCCAGATCTCGACCAATCTGTGTAAGGCGCAGATCGGCATTATCCTCGCGCAACATCAGACGGTATTCGGCGCGACTGGTAAACATGCGATAGGGTTCGCTGGTACCGCGTGTAATCAGGTCATCGATAAGCACACCGATATAAGCCTCAGATCGTGACAGATTTAACGGATCTTTACCCAAAACCGACGCGGCTGCATTGGCTCCCGCCACCAGGCCCTGCGCAGCAGCCTCTTCATAGCCTGTCGTGCCATTGATCTGTCCGGCAAAATATAGGCCTTCAAAGAAACGTGTTTGCAGGTCGGGACGTAAATCGCGTGGATCGAAATAATCATATTCAATCGCATAGCCGGGACGCATGATATGGGCTTTTTCAAAGCCGGGAATACTATGGATCAAACGCTCCTGGATATCGTAGGGCAGACTGGTAGAGATTCCATTCGGGTAAACCTCGGTCAGTTTCAACCCTTCAGGCTCAACAAAAATCTGGTGCGATGTTTTATCTGCAAAACGCACCACCTTATCTTCGATAGATGGGCAATATCTTGGCCCGGTACCTTCTATAACGCCGGAAAATAAAGGGGAGCGATCCAGACCACTGCGAATAATGTCGTGAGTTTCCTCGGAGGTATAAGTGATGTGACAACTCACCTGACGCGGATGCAGATCCACCGAACCCATGGTGGAAAATACAGGCAGAGGGTCATCGCCTGGCTGTTCATCCATTTTAGAATAATCCAGCGTGCGACTATCCAGTCGTGCTGGGGTACCGGTTTTCAGGCGATCGATACGAAACTCGCGTTCACGTAATCGAAGCGCGAGGCTAGTAGCCGGTGGATCACCCGCGCGACCACCACTGTAATTAGCCTGTCCGATATGAATCTTGCCCGCCAGAAAGGTGCCTACCGTTAGCACCACCCGTTCGGCATAAAAATCCAGCCCCATCTCGGTTCTAACGCCTTCGATACGACCGTTATTCTCGATCAAATCGGTTACCGGCTGCTGGAACAGCAATAGATTAGGCTGGTTTTCCAGCGTTTCTCGGATCGCCTCGCGATAAAGCTGACGGTCGGCCTGAGCACGCGTGGCGCGCACTGCTGGACCTTTGCGTCGATTCAATATACGAAACTGAATCCCTGAACGGTCGGCTGCCAGTGCCATCGCACCACCCAGTGCATCAACCTCTTTTACCAGATGCCCTTTTCCAATGCCGCCAATCGCGGGGTTGCAGCTCATCTGACCTAGCGTTTCCATATTATGTGTCAGCAGCAGGGTTTTCACACCCATACGCGCAGCAGCCAGCGCCGCTTCGGTACCAGCGTGCCCACCACCCACAACAATGACATCAAATCGACGGGAATATTTCATCCGCATAAGCCTGTAGAAAAATTTAACTGAGTATTTTAGTCGGTTTTTACCCGCGATTTCCAGTGATCGATTCAAGCTGTATCGATTACTTCACAATTGACCTCTGGCAATTAATGCTTAATTAACCTGATAACCCTATGGTTACTATTTTTTTTTGCCTTTAGTATTCCTCAAAAATTCAATAAACATAATATATTGCAGAGGGTAATCATCATGAAAATCAGCAGTAAGCAAATACTGGCAGTCACTACGGCATTGGCAATCACCGCACTGAGCAATATTGCCCTGGCCGCCGAAACCATCAAAGTTGGGACTTTCCTGTCCGTCACCGGCCCCGCCTCTTTTCTGGGCGACCCTGAACTAAAAACCCTGCAGATGTATATTGAGGCGATCAATAAGTTCGGCGGCATTGATGGCAAAAAAGTTGAACTGGTACATTACGATACCGGTGGCAAGGCCAAGGAAGCCGTTAAATTCGCCAAACGCCTGATTCAGAAAGATAAAGTCGATGTGATCGTTGGTGGCTCTACTTCTGGCACCAGTATCGCTGTAATGCCTCTGGTTGAGAAAAACAAGGTGCCTTTCATCTCACTGGCCGGCTCGGTGAAAATCATCAACCCAGTGAATAAGTGGGTATTCAAAACACCGCATACCGACCGTATGGCAGCCTCAAAAGTCTTTACCGATATGCAAAAACGCGGTATCAAAAAGATTGCCCTGATCTCTGGTAGTGGTGGCTTCGGTAAATCGGGCCGTGCGCAATCACTTACACTTGCCCCAGAATACGGACTGACCGTAGTGGCCGATGAATCATACGGCGCAAAGGATACCGATATGACCACCCAACTCACCAAGATACGCGACACCGATGCTGAAGCCATACTTAATTTTGGTTTTGGTTCTGGCCCGGCGATAGTCACCCGGAATATTCGTCAGCTCGGTATCACATTACCACTATATCAATCTCATGGTGTTGCCTCGAAAAAATTCATTGAACTGGCAGGTGATGCTGCTGAAGGCGTACGCCTGCCAGCGGCAGCATTATTAGTCGCGAACAATCTTAGTGATGACGATGAGCAAAAGAAAATTCTGATCGATTATAAAAATCGCTTTGAAGCTGAACATGGATCGGTTTCCACATTTGGCGGCCATGCCTACGATGGCCTGTACATTGCACTGGAAGCAATCAATCGCGCCCATTCAACCGATCCTGAGAAAGTTCGTTCTGAAATCGAAAAAACCACTCATTTTGTCGGTACTGGCGGGGTATTTAACATGTCTGCCAACGACCATATGGGCCTAGGTCTTGATGCTTTCAAAATGCTGGAAATCAAAAATGGTGACTGGACTATTGTTGACTAATTTCTGAACTCAATCGGCGGCCCCTAAGGACCGCCTTTTTGATTTCATAGCCACTACCTCCCATCAACTCCAGTATTTGTGCAGTAAATGTCTGACCAGATTCTTCAATTCCTTATTACAGGGCTGACAACAGGGGCCATCTATGCCCTGGTTGCTCTGGGCTTTACCATCATCTATAACGCCTCCGATGTGGTGAATTTTGCCCAGGGTGAATTCGTCATGATGGGTGCCATGATGACTATCTTCCTCAGCGCTGGGGATGATGGTTTACCACTTTTCTTAGCAGCTCCAATAGCTGTTATTTTCGTAATCGTCATCGGCATGATGCTGCAGCGATTTGCGATCAACATGGCGCGCGGCGCATCTGTCGTCACGACGATAATCATTACCATTGGCGCCTCTATCTTGCTGCGCGGTTTGGCTCTCGTACTATGGGGTAAAGATATCTTTGGCATGCCCCATTTTTCCGGAGAGCTACCCATCCATATTGGCAATGCTACTCTACTACCGCAGAATCTCTGGGTGATGGGCGGCACAGCGGTGATGGTGTTGGGTGTGCATTATTTCTTCCACCACACCATACACGGTAAAGCGATTCTAGCCTGCTCCTATAATCGCGATGCCGCCAGCCTGATGGGTATCAATATCCAGCTGATGTTACTGGTCGCTTATGGCCTGTCTGCATTACTGGGTGCCATGGCTGGCATTCTGGTGACCCCCATTTCTTTCACCTCTTACGATGCCGGTGTCATGCTCGGTCTGAAAGGGTTTTCTGCCTCCATCCTTGGCGGCATGGGCAATCCGATGGGCGCTGTAGTCGGTGGACTGCTACTGGGCCTGGTTGAATCCCTGGCCTCTGGATTAATATCATCCAGCTATAAGGATGCGATTGGATTTGTCATTTTATTACTGGTGCTGTTTATCCGCCCCAGTGGCCTGATGGGCAAACGCTCATCAGAGAGGGTATAAGCCATGGAGCGTTTTCCCGCAGTGATTTTTCTGGCTCTGATACTGGCCGCCTTACCGTTTCTATTTCCTGACAACTATTTCGTCACGGTAGTGTTTACCAGCGCAGCATTGCATGCCACCCTCGCCATCAGTCTCAACCTGCTGATGGGTTACGCCGGTCAGATATCACTGGGGCATGCGGCATTCTTTGGTATGGGCGCTTACAGCTCGGCCATACTGACTTCGCGTTATGAATGGAATGCCGTATTGGCGATCTTTGCCGGAATGCTATTGACGGGCATCATCGCTTTCATCATAGCGCGCCCAATACTACGCCTAAAAGGCCATTATCTGGCGATGGCCACGCTGGGTTTCGGCATCATAATTTCTATTATTCTGGTGCAGGCTGGTGATTTTACCGGCGGACCCGATGGCCTGGGAAACATTCCGCAACTGGTACTTTTCGGCCGGGTCGTGGAAACTGATTTTCACTGGTACGTGATTATGTGCAGCGTTCTGGTCATAGTCATGTGGTTATCCAATAATCTGATCGATTCGCGCAATGGTCGCGCCTTACGCGCTTTACATGGATCAGAAATCGCTGCTGAACTGATGGGGATTAACACAGCTGCTGTGAAGAGCTCAATCTTTGTACTTTCTGCACTTATCGCCTCCTTCGCAGGCAGTCTGTTTGCGCATCAACAATCCTTCATCAGTCCCGATTCTTTCAGCTTTTTCTTCTCCATAGAACTGGTCACTATGGTTGTGCTCGGCGGACTGGCCTCTACCTATGGCGCAATCTTTGGGGCGGTAGTGCTTACCTTTCTGCCAGAGCTGCTGGTGGTATTCGAAGATTACGAGGTAATGGTATTCGGTGCGATCCTGATGATTATCATGATCTTTATGCCGCAGGGCCTGTTCGTCACACTGCAAAAACAGCTGCTACGCCTGTACGCCAATTTAACAGGGCAAAGCAATATCAGGGAGGAGCAGACGGATGCTTAAGGTATGTGGCCTGCTAAAATCCTTCGGCGGAGTTACGGCTATTGCCGATCTGGATTTTGATGTCCCGGAAGGCATCGTCTACTCTGTTATCGGTCCCAACGGTGCTGGCAAAACCACGCTATTTAATATGCTATCGGGTATTTACGTTCCCGACGAAGGAAGCATCTCGCTGATGGGCCGTGACATAGTTGGTATGCCTCCCTATAAAATCGCCCGCTGTGGGGTTTCTCGTACCTTCCAGAACCTGCAAATATTCTTCAATATGAGCGTGCTGGAAAATGTACTGGTCGGTTGCCACCTACGCCTGAAAGGAAATTTCCTGTCCACCCTGTTGCGGCTGCCGATGAACATCGCCGAAGAAAAAAAAGCACGCGAGTGGGCTGAGCAGGCTATCCATTTTTGCGGGCTGGAGCAATACCTGACGAGTCAATCCGATGCACTTCCCTACGGGGTTTTAAAGCGCCTTGAAATTGCACGTTCATTAGCCATGAATCCCAGCCTGATCATGATGGACGAACCCGCTGCAGGGCTAAACGATACTGAGACCAGGGAAATGATAGACCTGATCCGACGCATTAGTTACCGCGGCATTACTGTATTACTGGTTGAGCATAATATGAATCTGGTGATGCAGGTTTCTGACCGCATCCTTGTACTTGATTATGGCAGCCGTCTAGCCGAAGGTAGTAGTGAAGAGATCCAGCGCAACCCTCAGGTCATCGCTGCTTACCTGGGCGAAGAAAATACTGATCATCATGTCGGTGGTGTGCATTATGCAGTCTGAACACCTCAACCAGCTAAGCGCTATTGATGACCTGCTCAGTATCAGCGATCTATGTAGCAGTTATGGCCCGGTGCAGGTACTGCACAGAATCTCATTGAATATTAAAGCGGGTGAACTGGTGACCATTGTTGGTGCTAACGGAGCGGGTAAATCCACCCTGCTCCGAGCCCTCTCTGGCTTACAGAAATGCCACTCCGGAAAAGTGTTTTTTTCAGACACAGATTTAACCAATAAACCACCACACCACATTGTCAGGGCTGGCATCTGTCATGTTCCAGAAGGAAGACAGGTTTTTGCCCCCTTATGCGTAGATGACAATTTACGTCTGGGTGGTTACAGCCAGCGACAGGATGCGCAATGGCTGGAGTCTGAAATTGAACATATCTACAGCCTGTTCCCCATCCTGCGCGAAAAATACAGGCAGGAAGCTGGCACCCTGTCTGGCGGTCAACAGCAAATGCTGGCAATAGGCCGCGCACTTCTCGGACGCCCAAGATTGTTATTGCTGGATGAGCCCTCAATGGGACTGGCACCGCTACTGGTAGAAGAAATATTCCGCATCGTGCAGGAGCTGAATCAACAGGGTGTGACCATCCTTCTAGTTGAGCAGAATGCACGCATGGCACTCAAGGTAGCTGACAGGGGTTATGTACTGGAAACCGGACATATCATCACCAGTGCGCCAGCCGACGAGCTGCTCAATGATGAAGCAGTGCGCAAGGCTTATCTCGGATACTAATTACAGCATGTTAGGAGACATAGTATGTATATTGAACAGATCATGACACGCCATGTAGATACTGTGACTGAGGATATGAAGCTTAGTCAGGCATCTCACCTGATGCAGCAAAAAGGTCGTCGCTTCATGCCTGTGGTGGATGAAAATAATCAACTACTAGGTCTACTCACCCGGGCTGAAATTATCCGCGCCGAACCTTCGGCTATCACTACCCTGTCGGTCGGTGAAGTCAATTACCTGATGTCCAAACTACGTGTGGCGAATGTAATGGCCAAAGAGGTCATCACCTGCGGCCCGGACACGCTGGTTGAACAGGCTGGTCAAAAAATGCGCGACAAAAAGATAAGCTGCCTGCCAGTTGTAGATAAAGGTAAGCTCATTGGGATTATCACCGGGGTGGATATCATGGACTTTTTACTTGATATAACTGGTTGCAATCTAGCGGAAAGCACCCGCATCGCACTCAATCTCAGCGATGAACGCGGCACTCTCGGACATTTACTGGATGACATCACAGCACTGGGTGGATATATCGCTACAGTTGTGTCTCCCTACAGCCGAGATGATCAGGGCAAACGCACGGTCATCCTGCGCCTTACTGCGGAAAATCCACAGGCCATTATAAAATCCCTGAGCGAAAAGGGTTACGAGTTAATAACTAACACTCCACCTGCTGAAGTCCCTACGACTCAAACTAAAGCGACATCTCATTCCAGCGACGAACCGGGGGCGCAACAGATTGCCGAGTTTATGCAACAGCACGATAAGTTCGCCAAACTACTAGGCATTCAAATGATTGATGTAAAACCCGGCTACGCACAGACCCGCATGGTGGTGCGAGAAGACATGCTCAATTCAATCAATATCACACACGGTGGCGCAACGTTTAGTCTCGCTGACTATACCTTTGCACTGGCTTCTAACTCACATGGCATGGTGTCTGTTGGACTGAATGCTCAGATCAACTATACCTCACCATCAAACATAGGAGACATACTCACCGCCACCGCTACTGAAAACAAAATCAGCACACGCAGTGGACTGTATACCATCGAAATCAAGCGTAGTGATAACACCCTGATTGCACTATTTACCGGCACTGTGTTCCGGCGTAACGACTACATGCAACAGTGGATGAAGTGAACCCAATACAATATTAATCAGAACTGACAAGAGGAAATCAATGATACTGCATACAGATATTGAAACCATGTCCAGGGAGCAACTGGAGGCACTCCAGTTGCAGCGTTTACAAAACACGGTTGAGCGTTGTTATGCCAATGTTAAAAGCTATCGTGATTCAATGGATGAAATCGGCTTTAAACTCGAGCATTTAAAAAGCCTGAAAGACCTTCGGCATCTTCCATTTACCGAAAAAGATCATCTACGCGCCAATTATCCATTTGGCTCTTTTGCCATACCGCGTGAACAGGCTGTTCGCTTACATGCTTCCTCTGGTACTACCGGCAAACCCACCGTGGTTGGTTACTCCAGACGAGACATCGACACCTGGTCTGATCTGATGGCACGCTCCATTGCATCGGCTGGCCTGAAGCCGGGTAACTGTTTTCATAATGCCTATGGATATGGTCTTTTTACCGGCGGACTTGGTTTTCATTATGGCGCTGAAAAACTCGGCTGCACGGTAACCCCCATATCTGGCGGGCAGACCCAGAAGCAGGTCATGCTACTGAATGACTTTGCCGCCGACGGGCTGGGATGTACGCCCTCCTACGCCTTGAATATCGCTGAAGAAGCAGAAAAAGAAGGTGTCGATTTTCGTCAGCTACCACTTAAGATTGGCATCTTTGGTGCCGAACCCTGGACCGAAGAAATGCGCAGTCAAATCGAATCCCGTCTTGGAATTGATGCGATCGACATTTACGGCCTGTCAGAAATCATGGGGCCAGGGGTGTCGGTGGAATGTATCGAAGCCAAGAACGGTCTGCATGTCTGGGAAGATCATTTTTATGTGGAGATAGTCGACCCTGATACCGGAGAGCCATTGCCCTATGGTGAACAGGGCGAACTGGTGTTCACCTCACTCACCAAGGAAGCGTTTCCGATCCTGCGCTACCGTACCCGTGACATCTCCACTCTGGATGCCGCACCCTGTTCCTGTGGACGAACCCATGTACGTATGCAACGTATTACCGGGCGCTGTGATGACATGCTCATCATTCGCGGGATTAATGTGTATCCCTCTCAGATTGAATCGGTACTGGTGCGCTCGCAAACACTCAGCCCGTTTTACCAGATTGAGATCTTTCGTGAAGGCACTATGGATCAACTGCTGGTGAATGTTGAAGCTACCGCCCCACTTGCAGAACAGGGGGAAGAAGCCATGCAAAGAGTGGCTGCCCAGGTGATGCGCGATATCAAGGATTTTATCGGCGTATCCTGCAAGGTTGAAGTCAAGGGCATCGGCCAGGTACCTCGCTCTCAGGGCAAAGCAGTACGAGTCATTGACCATCGTCAAAAAATGTAGCCTTAAAACTGACATTTATTAACCCCCATTTAGGCTTCCCTGCCATAATTGGGCGCAATTTTTTACTGTGATTTCTGTAAAGGTATTCATATGAGTCCACAGCAACAAAAGCTTGATCAACAACGCCTCTTCATGTCGGGTAACGAGGCTGTTGCCCTCGGTATGTGGCAGGCTGGTTGTCGTGTTGCCGCCGCTTACCCCGGCACACCATCCACCGAAATTCTGGAATATGCCGCCCAGTATGAGGACATGTATAGCGAATGGTCAGTCAATGAAAAGGTATCACTGGAAGTCGCCATTGGTGCCTCGCTGGCAGGTAGCCGAGCTTTTTGTGCGATGAAACATGTTGGCCTGAATGTCGCTTCCGATGCATTGATGAGCCAGACACTCGCTGGGGTTAACGCTGGACTGGTGATTGCAGTCGCCGATGACGTAGGTCTTTCCTCTTCGCAAAACGAGCAGGATTCACGCTACTGGGGACGCTTTGCGCATGTGCCGATACTGGAGCCCTGTGACTCGCAGGAAGCCTACGAAATGTGTGCCTCAGCATTCGAGATTTCTGAGCAATTCGATACGCCTGTTATCCTGCGCCTGACCACTCGCATCTGTCATGTAAAAGGCGTTGTAGTCGCCAGTGGAGAGCGTTGGCAACGCAGCGAAGAAAAAAGCTTCGAATACACACCCAACAAATACGTGATGACACCGGCTAATGCGCGCGGGCGCATTCCATTGATGTTCGAACGCGACAATCAACTTGCCAGTTACAGCGCAACAAGCAAGTTAAACTACGCGCTGGAGGGCAGTGATAAACGCATTGGCTTTATCACCTCAGGGCCGACCTTTTTACACGTACAGGAAGCATTCCCCGATGCACCTATTTACAAGCTGGGGATGAGTTACCCAGCACCGATGGAAAAGCTGCGTGAATTTGCTACTTCTGTAGAAAAACTGATCATAGTGGAAGAAATCGAACCATTGCTGGAAACTGAAATGAAAGCCGCAGGCATCGATGTGATCGGCAAACATCTGCTACCGAAGTTTGGTGAATTATCACCACAGGTTTTACTGCCAGCCATCAACCCCTTGCTGGGCCGAGCCGATATTAAAGCCCAGCCCGAGACCCAGAATGTCACAGTAAAACTCGATGTAAGCAAAACAGGCGCTGAGATATTCCCACGCCCACCCACCATGTGCGTGGCCTGTCCACACCTCGGTATCTACTACACATTGTCGCATATTCGAAACAAAATCATTTCCGGGGATATCGGCTGTTACACACTGGGAGCCGGTCATCCGTGGAACTCTCTGGATAGCTGTATCTGCATGGGTGCCTCCATGGGCGTTGCTCATGGACTGGATAAGGGTCGCACTGAAGCCGATGCCAACAAAAGCATTATTGCAGTCATCGGTGACTCAACCTTTATGCATATGGGCATGCAGGGCCTGCTCGATATCGCCTATAATAGGGGCAATGTCACTGTACTATTGCTGGACAATCGCGCTGTTGGGATGACCGGTGGACAGGAAAACCCGGGCACAGGGCACGACATACATGGCAATGAAACCCCTAGAGTCGATTTTCGTAAACTCACTGAAGCTATTGGCATCAAGCCAGAACGTATTCACGAGGTGAATCCCTACGAATTACCCACTTTATTTAAGGCCCTGCGTGCTGAAACCAAAATAAATGAAGCTTCGGTTATTATCACTAATCAGCCCTGTGTACTGGTCGATTACTATGCGACCAAGGCTCCCTATGAAGTTAAAGAGGATGTCTGTACCGGCTGCACCAACTGCCTGGATGTCGGGTGCCCGGCAATCAGCGTAACCCGTCGCGAAACCGTAATGAAACCCAACGGCAAGGAAAAAGAGCTCGCGTTCGTCAGCATAGATAGCCAGGCATGTACCGGCTGCGAACTCTGCCTGAAAACCTGTGGCCCGAATGCCATTCTACCTGTCGCTGATTTTTCCAGAGGTTAACTATGAAGACAGCAAACTCTATCACCAATATCCTGGTCGCCGGCATTGGTGGACAGGGGGTAATGACCGCTGCCGAAATCTTATCGCAAACCGCGCTATCACTCGGCTACGATGTGAAAAAAACCGAAGTCGCTGGTATGGCCCAACGTGGTGGCATAGTAACCTCGCATGTGCGTTTTGGTGATAAAGTTCTATCACCGGCCATCCCGCATGGAGAAGCAGACATACTGGTGGGTTTTGAACCAGCCGAGGCACTACGCTGGATGCAGGAACTAAAGCCCGATGGCGTCGCCATGGTTAATCTCGACCAGCAAAAGCCCCCGATAGTCAGCATCGGCCTGTTTGATTACCCCGAAAACCCGGTCGCACAAATGCAGGCCAGTGGTATCAAGGTATTCCCCTTCGAAGCCGGTAAAATCGCGCGGGATCTGGGCAACTTTCGTCTGGTCAATAGTGTTATGCTAGGCGCTATTTCCAGTTACCTGCCTTTCGATAGCGACATTTTGAAAAATTCCATTCTGGATCGTTTCCGTAAGAGCAAGCCAAAGCTGGTTGATATCAATAAACTGGCATTTGAATGTGGCAGAGAATCTGTCGCTCAGGCCTGAACACTAAAGGAATACTTTCATGCGTTTTAACATATTAAGATTTAGCAAAGGAGCTGGGCTCTCTTTCCTGTTAATGCTAACAACCCTGGAGGCAGCACAGGCAAAGAGTCCAGTATGGAAGGTTGAAAATGGTAACAACATCACCTATCTGGCAGGCACCATACACGTGTTACGCAGCTCGGATTATCCGCTACCCGCTGCTTTCGAACAGGCCTATAAGCACTCTCAAATTGTCACCTTTGAAGTCGATATCGCGCAAAGTCAGAGTGCGGAATTTAATCAGGCCATGCTAAAAACAGCTTTATTGCCAGAGGGCAAAACATTACATGATTATATCAATGATGAGACCTATCAATTATTACTCGATTATCTAAAAAGTAACCATCTAACCATCCAGCAGTTCAGCGGATTAAAACCATCCATGCTCGCGATTACCTTAACCATGCTGGAGCTGCAGAAAATGGGAGTAGGTGGACAAGGTGTTGATGAACACTTTTATGCCCGCGCCAGCAAAGATGGCAAAACACTACAGGCACTGGAAAGCATCCAGCAACAAATTGATTTTATCGCCCAGATGGGTGCAGGCGTAGAAGATGAAATGATCCGTCAGACACTAGCCGATATCGCCACACTGCAAACTGAGTTTGATAGCATGACTAAAAGCTGGCGCAACGGTGATCGTAAACAGCTAGAAGAGTTTTTTGTAAAACCCATGCGCGAACAGTTTGAACCTATGTACCAACAACTGCTGGTACAGAGAAACCAGAAATGGATGTCTAAAATCAAGCAATACCTGCAAACTCCTGCCACAGAATTCGTCATGGTCGGCAGTGCTCATTTGATCGGACCAGACGGACTGCTACAACAACTCAGCAAATCAGGCTATCGAATCAGCCAGCTTGATTGATGAACAACCTGCTGACCTACCTGAAGCTGCTGGGTGCGGTACTTGCCTGGGGCGGTACCTTTATTGCTGCCAAGTATGCTGTTATCGATGCATCGATTGAAGTCAGTGCCCTTCTACGTTTTACTGTAGCTTCGGTAGTTTTACTGCTTATACTCAGACTGCAGCTGGGCCGATTGCCCAGTTTAAATTCTCAGCAACTGTTTTATATCACACTACTAGGATTAACCGGTGTAGCTTTATACAACCTGTTTTTCTTTTTCGGCCTACAAACCGTTGAAGCTGGCCGGGGCGCTTTAATCATCACCTCCAATCCACTGTGGGTTGCATTGGGTTCGGTATGGTTTTTTCACCAACGTTTCAGGTTTATCAATATTGCAGGGCTGATGATCTGCAGCCTGGGGGTTGCTATTGTTTTATCACGTGGGCAACTTGCGGTACTGTTTTCTCAGGGCGTGGCACTGGGGGAACTTTCTCTACTTGGCTGTGCATTATCGTGGGCTGCCTATACCCTACTCGGTAAAAAACTGATGAACTCATCCAGCCCATTACAACCTTTGGCCTTAGTGACCTATTCCTGCGTCAGCGGTAGCCTGTTATTACTGCTGTGGATTGTTTTATCTGGACACCCGCTACGTATCCATAATAACACCGTCAATCTGTGGGGCTCGATATCCTACCTGTCGTTGCTGGGTACAGTCGCGGGATTTGTCTGGTTTTTCCAGGGGGTGCAGAAAATAGGTGCGGCACAGGCTGCTGTGTTTGTGTTCTTTGTCCCTGTGAGCGCTATACTACTCGGATTCCTGATTTTGAATGAAGCGATTACTTTGTCACTTTTTATCGGTGCGGTACTCATTATAAGCGGGGTTGCGATGGTTAATAAACCAGCAAAATATCAGGCGCTTTGATTTTAAAAAATTAAATCTGATCCAGGGTGACTCGAACCCTGGTATAAGCTGGTATAAATGTTTAAAGAAGTCAGAGCATATTTGCTCTGACTCCGTTTTACAACTAATACATACTAACTCTTATATCAACTGCTCAAGACAGGACCATATTTTCTATCGATGACAGGGATATGGTTATCCAGCCAATCCTTGATAAAAGTCATGGTATCCGCTCCGATTTCTGCTTCGTTCGCATGAAACTTCTCCTGCAAATCGGCGCAGGTATTAACGAGATCCGCGTGTACTTCCTTGTGTTTATCTAGATCGACATAGCCTTTTTCCTCCATTTGGCGCTCTTCATCCTGAAAATGCTTCACTACATATTCGATCAGACTATCAAGGCAACTGCCAATCACTGGCCGCTCACCTTGTGAAACTGCCGAATTCAATGCATTTACCCGTTTAAATAACTCCTGATGTTGCTCATCAAAAAATGCTACAGATGTGCCATAGTCTTCCTGTGTCCACTTCATTAATGTCATGTTATTTCCTCTTTTTATGAGTTTCCTTATGTAATATCCATTTTTGCAAACGTGAATCGACATAAATTCATCGCCTATCCTGTTCTCCAATGGGTCGCTTTCCCAATAGATACGTAACGGCTGTTCACACGTACCAAAACCCCAGGGGGGTCAGAAAATAGCGCACAGTCAACTACTGGTAAAGGAACTATTTAACAAATTCTATCGAGATATTCACATTAAAACCCTGGAGCTTGTCTTTTGAGTAAGCTAAAAAAATTTAAGCGGAAGACTTCGACACCTTTTCGATATCTCATTCTATACACTCAAAGGCTTCCCCGTCTAAACACAAACGCCTAAAGCAGAATTAAAAAAAGCCCTCAACGATAAATTCAAACTTGCCTCAAAGGTTTATAAAGCCCCCTCTCGGTTGTCACTATTGAGGCAAAGACCGGAACCGGATCTGTATTTTTTATTATCAATGATGACTTTATAATCACCAATAAACACGTAGTCAGACCCATCACATCAATACATAATGAAGATCAGAATCTGGCACTACTTAAAAGGGACAATGACACAACACCAGCGCTGAAATAAAAAAAACATCCTCTTCTCAGGGTGCATTAGTATTTACCATTAGAAGTCCATTAGGTATTTCAGATTCTTTAACCACGGGCATCATTACCAAGCCCGATTTAGATCATCTAATCACCGACACATAAATCCTGCACGGTAGTAGCGAAGAGCCACTAATCAATGCCGATAGTATTGTACCTGGTGTGAATATCGCTATCGTGTCAAAAATAGTTTACGAAACAGCGGGTTAGTCTCTAACGCGAGAGGTCAACTGCGGAATCTATGTTCAAGCATTAAACATCGGATTAAAACTCTTTACTACAGGCTTTTCAGGAAACACGAATCCTGACCACTTTCATCGTTTCAAATTCTATGCCGGCGATTAACTCAGCTTGCGGGTAGTAGGTTAAATTCACTGTCGCTCCCGTTAGATTTTTGTAACGTTTTTTTCGCTTGTATTTGAACGGGACTTCACAATTTTCAATCATTATCGTATTAATAAACCACTCCCCACTTTGACGTTGTACATGAGAAGTCACTTTCATCATATCCGAGTGGATCAGCTGCGGGTTCTTCTTAAGTAGCTTATCAACCTGGGACTTCATCGTTGTTAATTCTCTAATATTTGTTAATTGATCATCTGACTGCTACAGTCCTCATCTTACTGGCCCACTAAGATGACACTATACTCGCTGAGTAAAAGCTCAATAGCAACCCGATAATGAACAGATTTTATTCCATGCTCTGTAGCATGATTTTCCTTGCTTGACTTGAAAAAGGTGGCACTTCATAGTCGCGCAGCATGAATGATAATAATTCTACATTGGAGCCAGAACCAGGCCTGAGTCTTGACGTGCGCGTCAGGGCTGACCGCCTGCAGCTATTATATCACCAGTCATTTCCTGCGGTCTTCACCAGCCTTATTGTGGCATTGCTGTTATTCTCGATATTGTGGGGACATGTGCGGAATGAACTGCTAATTGGCTGGATGATTTGCATCGTAATCTCTGTTGCTATCCGATTCCTGCTGTTTTGGGAATTTCGACGCCGCAAACCCGACAGCTTACAGATTCTGGACTGGCAACTCCCCTATGCAGTCACGCTGTTTATCTCCTCTCTGGTATGGGGACTGGGTGTATTATGGATCATGACCGAGAATGAGCTGCTGTATCAGGTTATAGCTTTTATCTTCCTGCTTGGCATGGCAGGTGGCGCTATCTCTCTCTATTCCGCTCACCGTGTCATGGCGATTGGTGCGATGCTCAGTGTATTACTCCCAGCCACACTCTGGCTATTGTTTCAGTGGCAAATACCTGAAGTCAACCTGAGCCTGGCGGCGATATTATTTATGGGCGTATTAATACGCACCAGTAATGTGTTGTCTTCCGCTTTAAGCAGCAACTTCAGATTAGCGCATCGACTTGCCATCGCCAAACAGAGCGCTGAGCAGCTTGCCCAGACCGACTTTCTGACTGGACTGGATAACCGTCGAGCTTTCTTTGAGCACGGACAGGTGTTAAGTAATTATTGCGAACGCAACCAGCTTGCGCTCAGCGTTATCATGATGGACGCTGATCATTTCAAACAAATCAATGACCGTTACGGTCATGCTGCTGGCGATACCGTATTACTGCAGCTGGCCAAGCTGTTAAAAAACACCCTGCGAAAATCCGATGTATGTGGGCGTATGGGAGGCGAGGAATTCGCCATACTTTTGCCCGATACTTCACTTAGTGAAGCTGCAGCTCTGGCGGATAGATTTTGTCAGCTGTATGCATCAACGCCTGCCAACATCAATGGGCAGGTAGTGACTAATACGGTCAGTATCGGTGTAGCTCATGACGGATACGATATCGACCACCTGTTACATTGTGCAGACCAGGCACTTTACCAGGCTAAGTCAGCAGGTCGTAACCGGGTAGTTTCTGCGGTTTGTAAGGCCTAGAAACAGTCTGTAACTTAGTTTGCAAATAGAGCTGTTTCATCAGATATGTTTTCTTCGTGTTCTCGGTTACCACTCGGCTCAGGCATCCTGCCTTAATCTGTGTCCTTCGTCGTTAATTAACTGAGTTCACTTAAGCTTGGAAGCCCAAATAGCCAGCTTATGCCGCATGGTGACCTGAGATACATCGATTTCTGGAATGGGCTGGATGACCTTGTCATGAACCAGCAACCGGTAGATATACTCTATTTTTTCATTGGCTGAGTCGGTGGCTTCGAACTCCACTACACCTCTACCTTCTCCGTATTTAATCCCTTCTTCAATCGCCTTTTTAATCAGCTCTTTTTCATTCTTGAGTTTTTTCATGCCGGACCTTTCTTGCCTTAAGCGGATGCCGACTAGATTAGTCGCTGCTCTTCGCGCGGTCAATCACCGGACAATGTAAGGACTCTTAAGCACATATTTGCTGATACATTTGCATGGCACTGGAAGACTCCTTGCCGGTTAAAATGAAACCAACCAGCTTGCCTTCAGACAGGTACTCAATATGCTGATCGTTCACATCTCTGCGCTCCAGCGCACTTTGATCCAGAGTATTTGGCAGACATATAGTAAGTGGAAAACTCGGTGTTTTCACGCGCACCAGAGGAGATACTGACTGAAAAGGTACAACATTCCCTTTCAGCTGAGCTGCAATAGTTTCAGCCTGCCGACGTATGGGCTCTATGTACGCAAATATCTGACCATCAACCTCTGCACAATCTCCAATTGCATACACATCGGCAACTGAACTACGCATCAGGTGATCGGTGATAATACCCTTACCTACTACCAGCCCGGCTTTTTCGGCCAGTTGTGTATTGGCCTGTAAGCCCGCAGCCGACAACACCAGATCGGTTTCCAGTGCCGTTCCGTCAGCAAGAACGGCTCGTAAACGGTCAGCATTGTGCTCTACCTGATCCAGCGTAGTACCCAGATGCCAGTCAACACCTCTTTGCTGAAGCTGGGCCTTTAATTGCTGTGATACATCATTCGGTAGCAAACTGGGCATTGCGTGATCACCAGGTTCGATCACACTAACCTTGTAACCTGCTGATGACAAATCTTCGGCAAATTCACAGCCGATAAGGCCTGCGCCCAGAATGGTGACATGTCGAACACCTTCATCCAGACGTTTACGTAATTTTTTATACGCCATCAGGTCATTAACACTGACAACGCTTTGGGCGGCATCACCCGCTATGGGTATGTGACGCTGATGCGCGCCCATGGCGAGAATTAAATGGCCATACTGAATGCCACCTTTTGATGTGGTAATACGCTTTTTCTGCGTATCTATCTTGATCACTCGGGTTTCGGTTCTCACATCGATATTTAACGATTCAGCTTTGCTGGCCGCATCCATATCGGATAGATCTTCTACTGTTTTACCTTTTGCCAGCGCTGTAGACAACGCCGGTTTTGGGTAAATGATGCCTTCGCAGGCTGATACTAAAAGCACAGGCGTTTGCTGGTCCAGTTTACGCACGGCCTCTGCCACCGACCAGCCACCGATGCCTGAACCAATAATAACGATGGCATCTTCACTACCTCGACTCGTTTTCTTAGCTGCCGATTTGACAACCTTACTCACAGCAGCCATTACCGGGGCATCCGGTAACAGACGTAAATCACTTTTAGTCAGACCACATAATGGGCACTCCCAGTCATCAGGGATATCCTCAAAGCGCGTTCCAGCTATTAGTCCCGAATCCGGATCCCCGACGGCTTCATCATAGATAAACCCACAGGCATCGCACACATAACGTTTAAAGTCTGACACAGTCATTATCTAGCCCTCATCTACCGAGTTAATGATATTGCTAAAAATTTCATCCAGTTCCTGACCGATAGCTTCAAGCTCTGGCGAATTAAATGGTGTAAATACTTCTCCAGGCATACGGCAGGCAACGATGACGTCTTCATCCTGCTCATAAACATGGATTCGCAAAGGAATATCATGCCCTGCTGGCTTGCAGGCTTGCCACACTCGAATGGCAAAATCGGGCCTGAATACTTCCAGGATTTGGTCAGCGGGTACGGTTTTACCCATTTTGGCTGCATTGGCCTGACCATTAATATGCGCGACGACACGCATGTTGTTTTGTTCAATGGCAGCAAGCAAGGTTTCTACAGTTTGCTCCGCTGACAGATTGGATTTGATTTGTTTCATCGCATTCTCTTTTATAGAGTGAGGGGCTTAACGCCCCTCGTGATTAGGATCAGGCTGCGACTGCTACGGTGTCGAGTTCTTTACGCAGATGTTTGATTGCCGGTGTTACGATGGCAATAAAATATGACTCACGTAGTTTCCTCTGTGCAGGAGCTTCCTTCAGATAACCCTTTGCACCCGTGTGCATCATAGCTGACTGAGAAGCCCGAATGGCCAGTTCACCGGCAGCCAGACGCAGTTGCAAAATCTCGCGGAAAAACTCATCCGAGGTTTCGAAAGGATCCTCAGCCAGTGCCAGAGTAGCCTCAACAGCGTCATCCAGCTCTTCCTGAAGTTCATCAGGTCTATCTTCAAGATAACAGTTAACGTGACCTAACAGTGGCTCTACTTCACGGCTGATATCGATACAGGATTGAATATTGCCAACGCCCATACCAAATTGCAGCAATACCATACCGGCACGAATGCGTTTCAGGAATGCTGCACCATCGTGATCAATAATCATTGAGTCTGGAATAAATACATTGTCAAAGATACAGGCAAAGGTTCTGGTGCCTTCCAATGCGGTAAAATGCGCGGAAAGTCTGAGTGTAAAACCCTCCGTTGAACAATCTACCAGCGCCATTACCGAGCGACCATTTGCACCTTCCAGTTCGAATAAGGTACCAAAGACGTGGTTTTCTCCCAGATTAGATACCCAGGGCAGAGAACCGTTGACGATATATCCACCGTCAACTTTCTTACCTTTCAGACGTAGAGGCTCGATACCGGCAAATGCCTTCATAGTATTCGACATACCGGTACCAGCGAGTACCTCACCGCTGGAAACCTTTGGTAACCAGATGTCACGTACCTCTGAATTTTCTGCATTTTGCAGATACCATCCACAGGTATCCTGACACCACATGGTAAACCCGGTCGACAGGCATTCATGCGAAACGGTAGCCATCGCCAGAATAGCTGCTCCCATATCATGAGCGCCATCTGGGCGTGCAAAAGGCAGGTGCTGTTTAAAAGCACCGATGGGGCCAAGTTGACGCAGGATTTCTTCAGGATAATAACCTTCAATATCAATCTTGTTGGTTAATGGCTTTAAGCTGGTATCGACAATCTGCTGTGTCGCGACTATTAATTCATCGACAGATAACAGCTCGTCGATCTTTTTCATTGAGGTTTCGCTCATAGCTATGGCTCCTTTAAAACCGACAATTAAGCAGGTTGAACTTCCAGCGCTACATTGTTACGTAGTGTATTCGCAACTGGAGACCAGACATTTGAATGGGCAATGATTTCATCGATCTGCTCTTTGCTGGCATCTCCTTCTGCATCAATCTTCACACGCACTGCTGAAAAACCCAGAGTCTTGGCTTCATCCAGATCTCCAGTTCCCCATACGGCGGTAACATTAATATCGCCTTCCAGTTCTAATTCCAGCTTGCTTAGCTTAATACCACGAGCTGTTGCATTGGCATGCACACCTACTGCAAGACAGGCTCCCAGAGTAGCCAGTACCGCTTCTGATGGATTGGGTGCATTATTTTCACCTAGCAGATGAGGAGGCTCATCAATCAACATAGGCTCAAGGTCACGGACATAGGTTTGCATACGAAACTGACCTTCACATACGGTCTTTGCCTTCAGAGTCACTACTGATTCCGGATTAGCCTTACCTTTTTCACCCAGTTCTTTTAGACCTTCGCTATCCAGTGGACGCAGGCAGCTCATATTTTTTGCAATTGTTTGTTGATTTACACTCATGTTAATTCTCCAAATGGTTATTAGTTAAACATACTGGAGATATTGCAACGGTCGAGCCATATGATGAATAATCCTGTTAAATCAATCACTTATATAAAATACAAGGATCACTCATCAGCCACAACAAAACTCTTTGTCGACATTGTCCATTGCTTACGAACACTTTGTCATCAATGTCACTGGACAATGTCAAACGTCCAGCTTCAATTTCTTAATCCGATAGCGGAACTGGCGCGGCGTCATACCCAGACTCATTGCTGCACGCGTCTTATTACCCTGCTGCTGCGCCAGAGCCTGCAGGATTTGCTCGGACTCATCCTCTCTCACCCTTAAATAGGGTCGCAATCCATCAGTTGCCATAGAGCCTGGATTGAAATCTACTACAGGCATTGTGGTCTCTGAATTTATTGCTTGCGGCTGCTCTGTAACATCCTGTATCTCTGGCGAATTTACACCCACCTCATCATCCAGAACCTGTTTTATCAGTTCCTGTGATATCTGACTATCTACACATAACAACACTGCCCGTTTAACCAGATTTTCAAGCTGCCTGATATTGCCCGGCCATGGGTACTGCTCCATAATTCTTAAGGCACCGGTAGTAAAACTCTGCTGGCGACCATATTCTTCATTGGCCAGGTTCAGAAAAAACCGACACAGTATAGGGACGTCTCCTCTGCGCGCGCGCAGTGGCGGCAAACGGATAGGGAAAACATTCAGACGATAGAAAAGGTCGAGTCGAAAGCGGTTTTCATTCACCGCTTCCTGCAGGTTTTTATGCGTGGCAGCCAGTATTCTGACATCAACATTAATATCCTTACTGCCCCCCACCCTTTGTATTACCTTATACTCCAGCACCTTGAGCAACTTGGCCTGTAGATCAAGATCCATATCGCCAATTTCGTCCAGAAATAAGGTGCCGCCAGAGGCCAGTTCTATCTTGCCCTGCTTGGTACTGACCGCACCTGTGAAGGCACCTTTCTCATGACCAAACAACTCTGATTCGATCAATGCTGACGGGATAGCTGCGCAATTAATACTGACAAAGGGCCCCTGAGCTCTTTTACTCGCCAGATGCTGCATACGCGCAAACCTTTCCTTACCGGTACCCGACTCACCCAATAACAGTACGGTGGTATTGGTATCAGCGACCTGTAATGCCTGCTGTATTGATTGATGTAAGGCAGGGCTCTGACCCATAATCCCGAACTGAGCGCCTTTACTTTCCAGTGTATTTTTTAATAACAGGTTTTCAGACATTAACTGAGCCGTACGTTCTGAAATCAGCTCATTGATCACCAGCACCTGCGCAATAAAGGTGGCCATCACCTGCAGCAAAGCAAGGTCTCTGGCGAAGGGTCTTTCTCTGACACGCAATCGATGCAAGGCAAGCACACCAATCGGGGACTCATCTGCGATGATAGGTACTGCCATATAGGAAACGACTTCATCGGGTAAGGTACTACGATCAACGGCTCTAGCAAGATAGGTTGGCTCTTCGTCAATATTCTGAATCAACGCAATCTGACCCGTTTTATACACCTTGCCGGTGACTCCTTCTCCGAACTGATAGCTCCCTCGATCACGCTCGTCTTTGGTCAATCCATAAGAGTACTGGATTACCAGGCTACCGTTTTCAAGATCAGGCAGTAATACGCGCCCCCGGTTTAAACCGAGCAATTGGGAAAGCAATCTTAATATGCCCTGGATGGCAGGGCCTGGTTCTACGTATTTGGTTATTAGCTTGGATGCTTCATGTACAACCAGCAATTCTGATTCAAGAATGGATGACTCACTACTCAGATCCATAACTACTCCTGACAATGTCGACAATGGAGTCAGTATGCTGATTAGCGATAGAGAATCTAATTTTTGCTAAGGCTCAGACAATCCTCACAAGCCTGGTGCATTAAAAGCAGTTAGCGCACCATGCTAGCGCACTAACTGCCCCAAAACGAACCTCCCAGGCTTAGTCCTGATTATGCCAACTGAAACGCTTTATAAAGCTGACACAGATTGCATCGAGAAAAAATCCAATAACCCCGATGATCACCACCATGGCTGCCAGAGTATCGTATTCCAGTGTATCTCGTGCATCATTGATCGCATAACCTAATCCGCTGGTTACTCCCAGATATTCAGCAGGAACCAACACTATCCAGGCAACACCAACAGCCAGACGAATACCGGCAAATACATCCTGACCTATGGCTGGCAATATAATACGCCAGAGCATCTGTGTACCACCAGCGCCCAGGTTTTTCGCCACCTTGAACCATAATGGATCGATGCGACGAACGCCCTGTGCCGTTGAAAAAACAATGGGCCAAATTGCCGCAATGGCGATCAGAAAAACGATTGCACTATCCCAGGTGGCAAAGGCCATTACCGCAATAGGCATCCACGCTAGTGGAGAGATCATTCTCAGAAACTGAAAAGGCACATGTGTCAACTCACGCATACGGGCAAACAAGCCGATAGCTACACCAACTGGCACTCCGATCATCACAGCCCACAAAAGCCCATTACCTATTCTTTGCAAACTGGGTACAGAGGCTTCGATCATATATCCGCTAGTAACCAGATCAATCAGGCGACTAAAGGCCGGGCCTGGAGCAAAGTCCGCAAATGATTCGGTATCAGGGTTGTTAGCTATAATCCAGCCACCCAACCACCACAGACTCAGCATTATCAGAATACCTGCTGCTGGATAACCCAGGCGGCTCACTAAGAACTCTCCAATACGCGGCCAGTTTATTCCCATTTCAGATTTGCTCGTTTCAAAAGTCATTACGGACTGTGGTGTACTCATATCTTCACCACTTCTTTTCTCTCATACGGATTTGCTGCATCTACACCTGGTGAATTCTCCCAGCCTTTGTATTTTTCCATCGCTGCTTTTACATGCTTGTAATCAACCAGGTCATCCGCCACAAATTGAGGGTCCAGCTTCTTGATAAAGGTGTTGTCGCCACTCACCAGGGTATCGCCCATTGCATCAACAATCATCTTGGTAGCAGATGGGTATGGATAGGGAGAGAAGTCGATACGACCATTGCCAAACGCAGACTTGTTACGAATCGCATCAGGACTGGCATATTTATCTTCATCATAGTAGGTCATGGCCCTTACCACTGCCTTGCCCGGCATAGGAAGGTATTTTTTACCATCTCTCGACATCATCATCGCAACTTCTTCCTTATTCTGCTGGGCGTAAACCTCTGCCCGCACGATGGCATTCATGACTTTCTGCGTCCATTCTGGTTTTGCATTAACGGTGTTTTCATTCATGCAGATAACACAGCAAGGATGGTTCTTCCACATATCGCCCGTGAAGCGCAACACCTTACCGCCTGCTTTCATTTCACCGAAGGCATTAAATGGCTCTGCGACGATGAAGGCATCAATCTTTTTCGCTGCCAGTGCGGGTGGCATATCTGGAGGAGGCATGATCATCAGATTAACTTCATCCTTCGCCAGTTTGGCTTTTTGATCTTTGATGACGGGCTTCAGGCCGGCACTACGTAAGCCCATCTGCAGAACAATATTGTGCATGGAATACCAGTAGGGAACTGCAATCTGCATACCACCCAGATCCTTAAAATCTTCTGCGCCCGTATGCTTACCAACAACCAGAGCAGATCCATTTATATGTGCCCAGGACATGATCTTAACGGGAAAATCATTGTTATAACGCATCCAGACTGGAATCGGTTTAAGGAAATGTACCAGATTGAATTTACCAGCGGCAAAGCCTTCTACCAGAGGAGACCAGCCACGAATCAGAGTCGGTTTTTCTGCTTTAAGACCTTCGTCTTCAAAAAAGCCCATACCATGCGCAACCAGCAACGCGGTAGCATCGGTTATGGGTAGATAACCGATCCTGACTACCTCATCATCGGGAGGCGTCATACCCGCCAGACTCATACCCGGCATGGTCAGGCCAGCAGCCAGCCCACCCATCGCCATCATGTCGAGCATAAAGTCTCTACGGCTCATTTCATGCTTGTAAATATATTCTAATTCATCATCTTTTTGCTTGCTCATGGTACATCTCCAAGGTTAATAAATTTGTTTGGTTCAGGCAGCTTTCTGATCGGAATCTTGCTTGTTTTGGGAAGTTACTGCTGCTTCAGATTCTGTTTCATGCGGGTGAATATCACCCACCAGGCTTTCAAACTTAGACATCAACTGTTCACGTTGGCGACTAAATTCAGCCGAAGCTCTATTGCGAGGAAGTGGCAAATCTATATTGACCTCACCAACAATCCGTCCAGGGTTGGCCGACATGATGAGTACACGGTCAGCCATCGCAACCGCTTCATCGATATCGTGGGTCACTATGACCATTGTCAGGCCTTCCTGAGTAACGATGTTCGCTACATCGTCCTGCAGACTGGCACGGGTAAAGGCATCCAGCGCTGAAAAAGGTTCATCCAGTAACAGCAATTCCGGCGAGGTCGCCATAGAGCGGGCTACTGCTACACGCTGCTGCTGACCACCTGACAGGCTCTGTACATTGGCATCAGCCTTATCCGACAGACCTACCATGGCCAGCAGTCGATCTATCTTTTTAGCATCGCGCTTACCGGTGAATATCAATCCCAGTTCAGCGTTCTCGCGTACGCTCATCCAGGGATATAAAGAGGGTTTCTGAAACATCATGTTCCATTTTGCACTGGGCTTGGTCACAGTATGCCCATGAATACGCACACAGCCCTGAGATGGCATCAGTAATCCCGCCAACATATGTAACAGCGTGGATTTTCCACAACCACTACGTCCGATAAGAGCGATTTTTTCGCCCGGTTTAATCTGTAACTCTATATTTTCAAGGGTTGGCTGCTTCTGCCCCTTAAATGTGTGAGTGATGAAATCGATACTTAAGTTTGCACTCATGGCAATACCTCAAAACATAATTTGATTTCTTCAATGCAGGGATCATGCCATAAGCATTACTGTCCGTTTCAGCCGTTTCATTACGACTTTCTCTACCTTTGTCCATTCTGTCATGTCCACATTGTCGACTTTGTCGGACAAACTCAGCGCTCTTTAGCCCTTCATATACATGTTTTTATGTACACAGCTAATAACTTCCCCAAAAAACGACTCTGGCATTGCATTTGCATTGCAGCAATTACCAATAACTGAATCGTTACTAATTAATCGAGGTAAAAATCTATGAATAAACACGAAATGAAAGAAGCCATACTGGCTGCAAAAAAAGATAAAGGACTCAGCTGGGCAGCCATTGCTGAAGCAGCCGGACTGGCGCCTGAATATACCACCTCAGCCTGCCTGGGCATGAATCACCTGGAAAAAGAGAATGCAGATCCAGTAGCAGAGATTCTGGGACTGGGTGCAGATCTTTCATCTGCTCTACAGGACTACCCGAACAAGAAATGGGAACAGATGGTACCTACTGACCCTGTCATTTATCGCTGGTATGAAATTGTTGGTGTGTATGGCGAAACCATTAAAGAACTGATCCATGAAAAATTTGGCGATGGCATCATGTCAGCTATCGATTTCACCATGAATATCGACAAGCAGGAAGATCCTAAAGGAGACCGAGTCGTGGTAACACTGAATGGTAAATTCCTGCCTTATAAATCCTGGTAATCACTGACAGACAGATTAACTGCAAAGCCATACTCCCGAGCGCTAATTAAGGCTTGGGAGTGATTTTAATCAGGCTCAGCATTCACTTGTGGCTTGTTAATTCGTACAAAGCCTTATCCAGACGCGCCCACTCCACTTCTGTAGCAGGTAGCCCAAAACGCAGGCTATCCGGCTGATTAAACAGCCGAGTCAGAATTCCCCGCTGCGCCAGCGCCTGATGCAGGTCACTGGCACTGGAGGTGCAGATCCATTGGAACAACGTGCTACCGCCGCTGGGGGTAAGCCCATGCTTCGATAGTAAACTATGTAGGCGCTCGCCTGCGGCTAAAAGCTGTTGACGCGCGGTTATCTGCCATTGATGATCACTCAGCGCGGCGGCGGCGACCCAGCGCGCGGCGGCGTTGATGCACCAGGGTCCAAGCAGGGCTTGCAGCGCATCGAGCAGGGATGGATGAGCGCACACAAAACCCACTCGCGCCCCTGCAAGACCAAAAAACTTGCCCAGCGAACGCAACACGATCAACCCCTGATTGCTTGCATGAGCGCACAGACTCAGCTCTGGTGTGCTATCCATAAACGCTTCGTCAATCACCAGCCAACCGCCGCGTGCCGCGAGTCGTTGATGCCAGTCGAGTAGTTGCTCTGTCGCAAAGCGAACCCCGCTGGGGTTGTTGGGATGGATCACAACCACCACATCGTTATGCGCTATCGCCTCATCCAGATGTTCCGCAGCACAGGCGCTGACCTCGTGACCAGCTCGCCGCCATGCAGCAGCATGCTCTGCATAGCCAGGACTAAGTACCGCCACCCGCGAATGCGCACGCAAACGCGGCAATGCCTGAATGGCCGCCTGGGAACCGGCCACCGCCAAGATAGGCCCACTCGCATAATACGCCTGCGCAGCCTGTTCCAGGCCATCATCCTCCTCAGGTAGACGCGTCCACAGCGAAGCGGGAATCTCGGGTAGCGGCCAGCCGTTAGGGTTGATACCGGTGGAAAGATCGAGCCAGTCTTCCAGCGCAATATTATAGCGCTGCGCTGCCTGGCGAATTTTGCCACCATGCTCAAGCATAGGTCATCAAGCCTCCAGCAATCACTAGCACCGCAAGCCACAACAGCACGCCATTGCGCACCAGTGACAGCGCCCGTTCGATGTCATTGCTCTGAGGAGGATGACCCCGGCCCAGTTGGGGGCGTTGATGCCATTCTCCCCGATAACAGGCCGGTCCGCCCAGCGCGACACCCAGGGCGCCCGCCCCGGCAGCCATGACAGGACCCGCATTGGGGCTATCCCACACAGCAGCCTGGGTCCGCCAGCATGACAACGCGCTTACCGGCATACCAAGCAGCGCATAGGTCAGGGCCGTGAGGCGTGCAGGAATATAGTTGAGCAGGTCATCAAGGCGCGCCGCCGCCCAGCCAAAATACCTGTAGCGGTCATTACGGTAGCCCCACATGGCATCCAGCGTATTGACCAGCCGATACAGTACAACCCCTGCACCGCCTGCGATAACAAACCAGAACAGCGCGCCGAACACGCCATCGTTGCCATTTTCCAGTACTGATTCAGTGGTAGCGAGCGGGATATCCAGTTGCTCGGGGTCACGGCTGACTATGCGGCTGGCCAAATGGCGCGCTAGTGTATCATCACCATTGCGTAAGGACTCTGCTACCGGGCTTGCATGCTGATGCAGGCTTTTATGTCCGAGGGCAAAGTACAGCAACAGTATACTGATGACGTTGCCAATATAGGGCAGCATGACGAATACAGCAGCGATCAGCGTAATCGGCAGAACCAGTATCAGCACGCCCAGTATACCTCGCAGACGGCGCTCGCCTGAGCTGGCCCGCTCAGCGCCATAGATAATCCGTTCCAGTTGTTTGACTAGCTTGCCGAACCCGACCAGCGGATGCCATCGCCCGGGCTCGCCCAGTAGCCAGTCCAGCAGCACCGCAGCCACTGCCGACAGGGCCAGACTCAACATGGCTGTTCCTCAGCATAGTTGTCCCAACTGTTTTCAAATACAAACTCCTGCCATTGCTGTCTTTGTGTCCAGCCATGCATTTCCAGCATCGGTTGCGGATAGAACTCCTCAACATGACCGAGACAGAGGATGGCAACAGGCCGAGCACCGCTGGGCATCGCCAGCAATTGCGCCAGTGCGAGTGGGTCGAACAGGGAAACCCAGCCCAGTCCCAGTCCTTCAGCGCGCGCCGCTAGCCACATATTCTGGATCGCGCAGGCGACCGAAGCCAGATCCATCTCCGGCATGGTGCGGCGACCAAACAATAGTCGTTCACGCCCATCCATCAGCGCCACCACGAAAAGTTCACCACACTCGCGCACACCTTCCACCTTGAGCTGCATAAACTCACTCTTGCGTTCGCCCAGCGCGTCAGCTGTACGCAGGCGCTCCTTTCCCACCAGTGCGTGAATTTCCTGACGCACTTGTGTATCGCTAATGCGGATAAAACGCCATGGCTGTATCAGGCCGACACTGGGTGCCTGATGTGCCGCTTCTAGCAGACGCTCTAGCACCGCTGGATCCACAGGGTCTGGCAGGAAATGGCGCATGTCACGCCGTTCGCGTATGGCGCGATAGACGGCATCGATTTCTTTTTCTGAGTATCTGCTCATGACCGAAACAACCCGGCGCTTACCTCGTCACGTGAAACTGCAATGCTCACGCCCTGCATGGCCGCACACAGCAATACCGTCACATAGATATAACATTTCTTCATTTTCCCCTCAGGCACGCTCACCCGCATGCAAAACCAGATGATATATATGCAAGGCGGGGGAAACAGACACAAACAGGAGAGATAGAAACCCTGAAGCCTGAGCATAGCCCACCGCAATGCTAACCTACGGCTTCAGGTCGGTCTCCGGACTCGTGAGTGGTCTAATAAAGACCTGGCAGATCGCCTTCCCGCGTCAAACGCAGTGGCTGAGTGATCCGCCGCAACTCACTTACCGTTGCGGGGGCAGTGCCGGAATTATTCCTGAGCAGAATGTCAGGTACGCACCGGCTTCCCGTTTAATCCTGTGGGTGGATACCTAAAGGACACCTGAAGCAGATTTGCGCAAGGTATAGAAGCTCCAAAGCGATGTCAATCATTCACAATAGCGGCTCGTGCTGTCGTTGCCTGGATGGCTTTTAACAGGCACTTCATTTCATCGGGTGATTTCACGGTAATCTGTTGCAGACTCTGGTTCTTCAGGGTATTCCAGCTCAGCATGCGGGATAACCAGAAGCGGCAGGCGCCTAGCTGACGCATCAACGGTAATGCCTGTCGCTCATCCCGGCTCAATCGACGCTTGCACTGATAGCCGTTTATCATGGCATCAATACGGCGCTGATCAAAACCCTGACCCTGACGACACCAGTCGTTAATCATGATAGCCAGGTCCAGCAGCAGATAATCCGTGCAGGCAAAAGACCAGTCGATGACTCCAGTGAGCAGGCCATCATGAAACAGGGCATTATCATGGAATAAATCGGCATGAATAATACCGACTGGAAGCTCCATGCGCGTTAATTGCTCGAGCTGATCCAGGCTGCGGTTGAACAGCTCATAATCCTCCTCCGCCATCCATTCCCGATACTGACGATGAGCCAGCAGCCAGTCGAGACCGAATGGATTATACCGTTGGATACTCAGTTTCTGCCCAGCCAGATGCATCTCACCCATAGCACAGCCCATTTGTGAACAATAATCCTGAGTGGGTTGGGCTACATGGTGACCGTCCAGCTTTTTAAACAATACCGCCGGTTTATCGGCGACAAGCTGTAGCGCATTGCCAGCCTTATCGTGTATCGGTTCGGCGACTTTACAGTTTGTTGACTTGAGATGATCAAGGAGCTTCAGCAAAAACAGTAATCCCCGTTCAGTCTGGTTTTCAAACAGTGTCAGAACATATTCATCCTGTGTCGTGGTAATAAAAAAACTGGAATTGTCTGTACCGGCTTCGATACCTTTAAAACTGATCAATTGTCCCAGGGGATAACGCAATAAAAACTCATGCAACTGAGCTTCGGTAACGGGGGTGAATACACTCATCAGGTTTGGGGTCTGGTTTCACTCAGGACTCTGGCTACAGGGGCGTGTTGACAATGCTCTGAATTCATCATTTGGACAGGGCGGCTCAATTTAGCGCTATCACCACCAGGGCGAGGCATTCCACTAATACCAGCATAGCGCCAGCGATGGCGTAGGATACCAATAATTGTGGTGTGTTCTTTCATTAAGGCCAGTAAGTGCGAGGCCTGAAACATAATTAATCAAAGAAGCCCTAATAACATTGAGCCTGAGTCAGGCCTTTATTCAAGCGCCTGCCATGCTTGTAGCCTTTCCAGTATGAAGCCTTCGCTTCTTCCTGAATCTCCTTAGGCATCTGCGAAATGACTTCATTAAAGTCACGGCTGATCACTTGTTTATCCCCACAAAATTTACGCCTGTAGGCCAGCTGACCCGAAAGTTCGGCAATTCTCAGCTGTTTAAGTTTGGGATCTTCGGCCATAACCGGCTCGGGTTCAGGCGCAGATTCTGGCTTTGCTTGTTCAACACTATCCACCTTGGCATCGACTTCTTTACTGCCACGGCTACGTGATTTAGTCAGACGCGCACATTCATCTTCGGATAACAGTGGTGTTTCTTTCTTGCCCTGCTCAAACCCTTCCTGGAAGGCATCACGCATAGGATCACGAAAATCCTGAGGCAGTTGTTGCACACGTTTAGTAAATTCGGCCAGCACTTCTGCCTGACCACATTGCAATCGGGAATAACTCAATTTACCCAGAGTACGTGACAGATTAACTACCGTTCCAGTTGCAGCTTGCTGATCTTTCTTCACCTGTTCAGGATCTGCATTTTCGTTTGGTACAGCCTGACTGTTAATTTTTTCAATCGCAAGGTCTATGATCGACATTATCGAGCTTAAGCCCTGATCGGCTAGCGCATAAGCTGAAGTAGGTATTAGAAAGGATTGTAAAATCAATAGTATGGAAATGGTTCTGATCATTGAACTATAACTCATGGTTATTTATTTGCTGTTAACAGCCCCAACTGCATTAAAGCATGTTATCCCGTTTTCATCCACTCTGCAGGTGGCATGCAGCGCTTATTTTGCCGCATTCAAAGACCGTAAAACCTGTCTGCTGTAAAGGATCAAGCCTATATCAGTCAAATCAGGGATATGTTAGGAATAAGTATTGTATAGTAAAAGATTCAGCACTCTTATCCAGAGATCACCTATAGCGCTCAAGACATTGCATGCCAGTAGATGCCAGACAGATAGCCAAAACCATCATCAAGGGCTTTAACAAGCACTATCGCATCTTTCTGGATATCACCAAAGCTGCCCAGCAACGTTTCGAAAACTGCCAGTGGAGCGATGACCGTAAAGCCGCCAAAAAGCGCATCACACTGTATAACAAACGTGTCATTGAGACCAATACCATCCTGCGAGAGCAGTTTGCCCAGTATGAATTCGATGAGGCCCTGTGGAGGCAGGTTAAAATCAGTTACCTTCAATTGCTTTATCAGCACAAACAACCCGAACTGGCCGAAACCTTTTACAACTCGGTGTTTACCTCGCTGTTTCATCGACGCTATTACAATAATGACAATATCTTCGTGCGACCAGGACTATCCACCGAATACCTGGATGACGATGAGCTCACCTATATCGGTTACTACCCTACCCGTCACGGTATCACCAGCACGGTCAGGCAGATATTAAAACTGAATAATCTATGCCTGCCTTTCGAAGACTTTAATCGCGATGTACGCCGAGTAGTCATGGTAATAAAACAGCAGATTCTACCGCGTCTGGTGTTTCGCAGGCATTTTCAGATACGCGTCTTAAGCAGCCTGTTTTATCGCAACAAGGCCGGTTATATCATCGGTATGGGAGTGAATGGCGATGAAATCATTCCGTTTGCAATCCCGCTGCTGAATAACGAGAAAGGCGCGATATATGTAGATACCCTGATCCATCAACCGAACGATATAGCCAACCTGTTTAGCTTTGCGCGCAGCTATTTTATGGTGGACACGCAAACACCCTCTGCCGTGGTCAATTTTCTACTACATATCCTGCCGACCAAATCAAAAGCCGATATCTATACCGCTATCGGATTGCAGAAACAGGGTAAATCCGAGTTTTATCGCGACTTCTTACATCATCTAAAGCATTCATCAGATCAACTTGAGATTGCACCCGGCATCAAGGGCATGGTGATGACGGTATTCAATCTACCGTCCTACCCCTATGTATTTAAGGTGATCAACGATGTATTTCCTCCACCCAAAAAAACAACGCGTGATCGGGTTAAGGAAAAATATCAGATCATCAAGATGCATGACCGTGTTGGGCGTATGGCCGATACGCTGGAATACTCCTATGCCGCCTTTCCGCTGGAGCGTATCTCACCAGCCCTGATGCAGGAGTTGAATGAAAAGATTCCCTCCAGCATGGAGATTGAAAACGATATGCTGATCATTCGTCATCTGTATATCGAACGTCGTCTGGACCCACTCAATCTTTATGTTAGCAACCCGACCAATGATGCTGAATCTGCCATGCTCGACTATGCCCAGGCCATCAAGGATATGGCGGTAGCCAATATCTTCCCCGGCGACCTGCTGCTGAAAAATTTTGGTGTCACCCGTCATGGACGTGTTATTTTTTACGATTACGATGAAATTGAATTCATGACCACGATGAATTTTCGCCACCTTCCCGAGCCAATGACACCCGAGCAGGAAATGGCCTCTGAGCCGTGGTATTCGGTTGGTGATTACGATGTTTTTCCTGAAGAATTCATTGCTTTTATTACCGGTAACCCACAGCTAAAACGCCTGATACTTACAAATTTTGCGGAATTATTTCAACCCAGTTACTGGAAATCGGTACAGCAGGATATTAAAAATCATCGCTATCGTGATATTTTTCCCTATTCCAGCAGCATTCGATTCGAGAGGGTTTTCACCTCAGAACATCAGCAAACCTCGAATCTTGAGCGTAAACTGGCTGGTAGCCCTTAAAATTGTAGACTTTAAGCGCCTGATTCATAGTCATTTAATTTACTGTTTAGGGGATTAGCAATGCTTATTAAAAAAGCATTGATAAACGCAATGCTGTTTTTAATGGTTACTATTGGAATTCACTACAGGAAAATCGTGCCAACAGCCGTTAATATCACTGCTCCTAAATTGGAGAAATCCAACACGTTTCATTTCAGGACACAATCATGACGTTTAAAACTGCAGATTTATGCGATGACTTTGCCGACCAGGTTCGCGTTGTAGAACCCGGCTTTTCCGATTTTGGTGGAAATACGGTATTTAGTGGCCCAATCTCAACCATCAAATGTTATGAAGACAATTCAAAGGTCAGGCAACAATTATCAACGCCTGGCAATGGTCGCGTACTGGTTGTGGATGCCGGTGGTTCAAAGCGTTGCGCCATGCTAGGTGACATTCTGGCCGATAAGGGCGTACAAAATGGCTGGGCTGGCGTGGTCATGTATGGCCTTATCCGTGACAGTCATGACATTAGCCAGATGCCTATCGGGGTCAAGGCATTGGGTACCCACCCGATGAAAAGCGAAAAGAAAGATATCGGCGATGTTGATGTCGCTGTGCACTTTGGCGGGGTCACCTTTGTGCCAGGTGAATACCTCTACGCAGATCATGATGGCATCATCGTATCCAGCAACGCGTTAGCACTAAAGTAACACTCTGCACCATGTGCACAGGGTAAATAAATATATCGAATAAAAAGAAATCAAAACTGAGGAATAGAGCATGTCAAAATATAGTGAGATATATCAACAATCCATCAATGATCCAGATACCTTCTGGGCGGCCGCTGCGGAAGAATTACATTGGTATAAAAAATGGGACCAGGTGCTGGACAGAGATGCCAAACCAGTTCCGCGCTGGTTCACGGGTGGCGAATTCAACACCTGCTATAACGCAGTGGACAGACATGTAGAGTCGGGACGAGGCGATCAAAGCGCCATCATTTATGACTCCCCTATCACAAACCAGCAGCGCAAGATCAGCTATGCAGAACTGCTTGAACAAGTAGCAAAATTCGCGGGAGTATTACTTAGCCAGGGCGTAAGCAAAGGCGATCGTGTCATTATCTATATGCCTATGATCCCCGAAGCTGCGGTTGCCATGTTAGCCTGCGCTCGAATTGGCGCCATCCACTCGGTGGTTTTCGGTGGTTTTGCTGCTAACGAACTGGCCACCCGTATCGATGATGCAAAGCCCAATGTAATCATCAGTGCCAGCTGTGGTATCGAACCCGGCCGTGTGATCAAGTACAAACCGCTGCTCGACGAAGCTATTGAGATTGCCAAACACAAGGTAAGCAGTTGCATCATCAAGGCCCGCCCTCAGGCTGAAGCCAGCCTGATCAGTGGCCGTGATATCGACTGGGATAGCGCTGCCAAAACTGCTGAACCCGCAGATTGCGTTCCGGTACTGGCTACGGATCCTCTTTATATTCTTTATACCTCAGGTACAACTGGACAGCCCAAAGGCGTTATTCGTGACAATGGCGGTCATGCAGTTGCTATGAACTGGAGCATGAAAAACCTTTATAACGTTGACGCAGGTGACGTGTACTGGGCAGCGTCGGATGTGGGCTGGGTGGTTGGGCATAGCTATATTGTCTACGCTCCGCTGTTGAAAGGCTGCACTACTATTTTCTACGAAGGTAAACCAGTCGGCACTCCCGATCCCGGCGCTTTCTGGCGAGTGATCAGTGAACATAACGTGAAGGTATTGTTTACCGCGCCTACCGCATTTCGTGCGATCAAGAAGGAAGACCCTGAGGGTGAGTTCCTGAAGAAATATGATATCTCCTGCATGGATACTTTATTCCTCGCTGGAGAACGCTGTGACCCGGATACCCTGTTCTGGGCACGCGACAAGCTGAAAAAACCGGTCGTCGACCACTGGTGGCAAACCGAAACCGGCTGGGGTATCGCCGCCAACCCCATGGGCATAGAGCCAATGGAGGTTAAACCCGGTTCACCAACCGTTGCTATGCCGGGATATGACGTACAAATTCTGTCAGAAAATGGCGAACAGATGCCCGATGGTGAAATGGGTAATATCGTCATTAAATTACCCTTACCGCCCTCCTGCCTACCCAGCCTGTGGGGCAATGACCAGCGCTTTATCGACTCTTATCTCTCCAAGTACCCGGGCTATTACCTGACTGGAGATGCCGGCTATAAGGATGCTGATGGCTATCTATGGATTATGAGCAGAACCGATGACGTCATCAACGTGGCCGGACATCGTCTATCGACGGGAGCGATAGAAGAAGTACTGGCAGGTCATGCCGATGTTGCCGAATGTGCCGTTATCGGCGTCAGCGATCAACTTAAGGGTCAGATGCCGCTAGGACTGGTGGTACTGAAGGCTGGTGTAGATCGTGACGAAGCTGAAATCGTCCAGGAACTTGTGCAACGTGTACGTGATCTGATTGGTCCTGTTGCTGCTTTTAAAATGGCGCACGTAGTCAAAAGATTACCCAAAACACGCTCAGGCAAAATCCTGCGCGGCACCATGGTCAGTATTGCCGATAACAAGGAATGGAAAATGCCTGCCACCATCGATGATCCGCTCATTCTGCAAGAAATTACAGAAGTCCTGCAGGACATGGGCTACGCCAGATAACCTTTACGAGAATTACTATGTTTACAAACTCACCCGGAAAAAGATTCCGCAAATTGGTCGAGAGCGAAAAGCCATTACAATGCGTTGGCGCGATCAATGCCTATCACGCGCGTATGGCACAGGCCTCTGGTTTTAAGTCTATCTATATCTCAGGTGGTGGCGTTGCTGCCGGTTCCTGTGGCATCCCTGATCTGGGCATTACCACACTGGAAGATGTGCTGATTGATGTGCGCCGTATTACTGATGTGACCGATCTGCCCCTGCTGGTCGATATCGATGTTGGCTGGGGTGGCGCTTTCAATATTGCACGTGCCATACGCTCCATGACCAAAATGGGTGCCGCAGCGGTCCATATCGAAGACCAGGTAATGCAGAAACGTTGTGGCCATCGCCCTAATAAAGCGATAGTGTCATTAGAAGAAATGGTGGACCGCATCAAGGCTGCTGTAGATGCTAAAACCGACCCCGATTTTGTCATCATGGCACGTACCGATGCACTGGCTGTAGAAGGATTGCAATCCGCTATAGACCGTGCCTGTGCCTGCGCCGAAGCCGGGGCCGATATGATCTTCCCTGAAGCGATTACCGAGCTTGAAATGTACCGACAGTTTAAGCAAGCCGTAAAGGTACCCATACTGGCGAATATCACAGAATTTGGCTCGACCCCCTTATTCACCACAGAAGAACTGGCTTCTGCCAATGTTGATATTGCTCTGTACCCTTTATCGGCTTTCCGCGCTGCCAATGCTGCGGCACTCAATGTATATAAAACACTGATTGCTGAAGGCTCACAGAAAAATGTGGTAGATACCATGCAAACACGCGTCGAGTTATACGAATATCTCGACTACTACAGCTATGAACAAAAACTCGACGCCCTGTTTTCGGAGGAAAAATAATTATGACTGAAAACCCAAATCAGGTTTTACCGAAAGCCAAAAAATCGGTAGCACTTTCTGGCACGGCTGCAGGCAATACTGCCATCTGTACCGTCGGGCGCACTGGCAATGATCTGCATTATCGTGGCTATGACATTCTGGATTTTGCAGACAAGGCTGAATTCGAAGAAATCGCCTATCTGCTGATACATGGCCATCTGCCAAACGCTACTGAACTTAGCCGCTATAAAACCAAACTTAAATCACTGCGTGGATTACCAAAGGCAGTAAAAAAAGCACTGGAAGCTTTGCCTTCTACCTCACATCCAATGGATGTTATGCGTACTGCCTGCTCAATATTGGGCACCTGCTTACCTGAAAAGGAAAGCCATCCAGTGAGCGAAGCACGCGATATTATCGATCGACTGATGGCAAGTTTTGGTTCCGCACTGTTGTACTGGTATCACTTCGCGATAAATGGCAAACGCATAAGCGTAGAAACCGACGACGATTCAATTGGTGGACATTTCCTACATTTATTGCACGGTGAAAAACCCCGTGAATCATGGGTACGTGCCATGCATACCTCACTGAATCTCTATGCAGAACATGAATTCAATGCCTCCACCTTTACCGCGCGCGTCATCGCAGGTACCAATTCCGATATATACTCAGCCATCACTGGAGCCATTGGTGCATTACGTGGTCCAAAACATGGTGGTGCCAACGAAGAAGCCTTCCGCATTCAGAGTCGCTATAAAACTGCCGACGAAGCCGAGGCAGATATTCGACAACGCGTAGCGAATAAAGAAATCGTTATCGGATTCGGACACCCGGTTTACACCGTAGCTGACCCACGCAACGAAGTCATCAAAGGCGTCGCTAAAGAACTTTCTGATGAAGCTGGAAATAGCAGGATGTACGATGTTGCTGAACGACTGGAATCGGTGATGTGGGAAATCAAAAAGATGTTCCCCAACCTTGACTGGTTCTCCGCAGTCTCCTACCACCAGATGGGTGTACCTACCGATATGTTCACTCCCTTATTCGTTATCTCACGCGTCACTGGCTGGGGTGCGCATGTGATCGAGCAACGCGAAGATGGCAAGATTATTCGACCCTCGGCGCATTACAATGGGCCAGAAAATCGGGAGTATGTTTCTATCGATAAGCGATAGGTTTTTATTGTTAACCACAGAGCACACGAAGAGCACGAAGGGGGTTCTTTGTTGTGCTTTGTTGATTACCGGGGCTTGCTGGCGCTGCGGTGACGTCCTACCTAATTGAAAGAGGTATTTAAACCGCAGAAGGCACAGAGAAAAGCAATTTAACGTAGTCCATAACGTTTACTCATCAGTTTTTAGCTCTTTAGATTTTACGAGCCCTTCCAGCGGACTAATGACACCCTTTCCACCACGACCAATGACGTGGGTATAGATTTCAGTTGTTCTCACATCACTATGCCCTAATTGTTCCTGTACAGTACGTATGTCCATTCCCCTTTCTAGCAGGTGTGTAGCAAATGAGTGGCGCAAAGTATGACAGGTAGCAGGTTTTTGAATACCCGCTTTGAGTACCGCAGACTTAACCGCTTTTTGCAGAGCAGAAGCATCCAGATGGTGTCGACGTGTAATCCCGCTACGAGGATCAACACTACGTTTGGATGCCGGGAAAACATACTGCCATCCCCACTCCCTATCAGCATTCGGATACTTCCGAGCTAACGCATGTGGTAAATACACCTTACCGAACCCATCAGCCAAATCCTTATCATGCACATTCTTCACCGCTGATAAATGTCGTTTCAATGGAACCACCAAATCCCTGGCAAGCGTCACAACCCGGTTTTTCCCGCCTTTTCCAGCAATAATCATTACCGACAAATGATCGAAATCAAGGTTATGGATCCGAAGCCTCAAACACTCCATCAACCTTAACCCGGATCCATACATCAATGCTGCTGCAAGCCACTGACTACCATCCAAATGTGCAAACAAGTCGGCGACTTCCAAAGGTGTTAAAACTACAGGAATCTTTGGGCGCTTTCTCGCACGGACGATACCTTTTAACTCACCCAAAGGGCGCTCAAGAACCTTCGCATACAAAAAAACTAAAGCATTAAGCGCCTGGCTTTGCGTTGATGGAGCAACATCACTGTATACAGACAAGTGAGTGAGGAATGTGACAACATCCACTTCACTAAGGTTTTTGGGATGCGCTTTGTTATGGAACAGAATAAAACGATAAATCCAGCTCATATACGTTTTTTCAGTAGTAAATGCATAATGTCCAACACGTAAAATCTGGCGAACACTCTCCATAAAAGGTGATTTTACTGGGTGACTTTCTTCCATATCTAGCCTTCATATTGTTCTCAGTTTGTTCTCATTCAGACCATAATGAATTTAACTTTAAATTTCAAGCTTCTCGTTCCAATATCATGGAAAATTGCGTTAATATTACAGGGGTGCTAAAGTTCCAGCCCTCAAATCCTGATTTAAGTATCTGAAATACAAGGTAATTTTAGGATATACTGTGAGGTATATATGGTTTCAATTGGTTGATATGCCGCAAGTTGCGTCTTTTTCACAACATCTGGAACCTGAAATACCAGTTTAAAGTTGCCGTTAAGTAACTGATATAAAAGGGAAATGAATGAATAAACCGCGAATAAATACAGCTACACCGTTGCGTGATATGTTGCAATTTGCGGGTTATTCCAACTGTTATGCATAAATGAAAAACTATCGCACATTCCTTTTTGTTCTTCTCACAGTATTTATATCTGGCTGCAGTCAGAAGAGACTTGAGGAAATAACTAATGCCGGAGCAATAGCCGTCACATTGGTTATCGCAATACCTGTGATAGTGGTTTATTCTCCTGTTATTCTAGCCAAATTCATCAAGGAAAGAAGAGATTCAAAGTTAAAGGAGGTTAAAATAAATGGTGAAGATTTTGTAGAGCTAGGTGTTGACGTATCTAAAGCTGATATAAAGCTGTTACTGGGGGAACCAACAAATAAGTACGCTTGTATCAAACCGAAGTTCGAAATTTGGGAATATGATTTTTCCCAGCTTAAGGATCAGAAGTATATTGTTTTTGGGGAAGATGATCTAATTCAGTTTTACCCTACGACATGGAAAGTTTCAGACACTTGTTACCAAGTTACTAGCTAAAAATAGAGATAATATATTGCATAACAAGGCATTTTCAGTCGGAAATTTTGTTCCGTTACACTCCATAAAATCCCGCTGAAATGCGACGTTAGGTTTTTAAAAGGAGGAGGAACAGGGTCTATGGGTAAATACGAATTCGAAGGCCCTGATGCAATGAGCACTGAAGACGAGAAAATCGTCGAGGCTCTCACGGAAGCGGAAGTTACAAGTATCGATGAATGGGTCCTGTCCAGCGTCGAAGAAAAATGGAGGAAAGTCGCAATGATTGTTGCTCGGGTTATTAAGAAGTCCGATGAAGCAGGCGTCCTGCGCGAGGTGCCAGATATCTTCTTCGCAATGCGGATTCATCATCATTGCAAAGTCGGAATCCTGGAACTAAGGGGCGATAAGAGCCGAATGAGGTATTGCGAGGTCCATCGAGTTGCGTAGCCGTCAAGCTGCAGAAAACCTAACACACACATCCAGCCGACCCACAACTCCGCGCGGTTTTTTTGCGCATGGCTTCGCCATTATTGCGCAAACGCCGCACTCCGTTGTGGTCGGCTGATGTTAAGCGTTAGATTGGGAATGACATGGAAGAAGTGATCAAATTTCTTGGTGGGACAGCAATCGCTATCGCAGCTGTAGCATGGTTAATAAAAGCCTTGGTAAGCCATTTGCTCGGCAAGGATGTTGAGACATTTAAGTCCCGCATAAAGTATGAGGCAGAGCATGGCAACCACCTCCTCATGCAGAAGATATCCTTGTACAAAGAGGTGGCAAATCCAGTCATCGATCTGATCGTAAAAGCCCAACACAACGGTCAATTAACACAGGCAGATCTTCAGCAATTCGATAAAGACCGATTATCAACAACCGCTTTATTAGCTATGTTTGCACCAGTTGATGTCTTTGATGAATACAATAATATGATCGACTACATCTATGATGCAGTTGAAAGAAAGCAAACGTGGGGCTTCGATATCTTTAGAGGCAAAGCTTTAATATTCCTGTCCGCCGTACGCCTCGATATAGGTCTGTACGATGACTCAGTTAAATACAATGGAACCAGATAAATCTAACAAGGCGCTCGTGTGGGACCGTCGCTTCGCTCCGGCCCCACAGCTTGGCCGTTATCTGTGTAGGCTGCCTCAATCCTAAAGGATGAATTTTCTATGAAATTGAAAACACTTGAAGATGATGGTGAACAATTCGATGTTTCGGTGTATGAATCTGATGAAAACTCTCCAGTGGTACTTTTTGCTGTTGGCTCTGGAGGCCTGCCTAATCGATACAGTTCGCTTTTAAAAGTATTAGTGAATTCGGGTTTCACTGTCATTGCTCCGCATTTCGAACGACTTGTTTCGCCATATCCTAAAGAGAATGAACTGGTATTGCGGGGGAGGCGACTGTCTCTTGCTCTCAATGCATTCAGTCAAAACGGTGCTAAGGTTGCTGGTGTCGGCCACTCTATTGGTGCAAGTACCCTTTTAGCTATGGCTGGTGCTGGAATGTGGTTAGACCCCGAGACAAAAATTAATATTGCTCCCGAATCCAAACTATCTCGTTTAGCATTATTGTCACCGCCAACTGGATTTTTTCGGGCACCTGGAGCATTGGATAACGTGACTGCCCCAATTTTGGTTTGGGTTGGTTCTGAAGATGACATAACGCCCCTGGAGCAAAGCAAATGGTTGGCGCAAACTATTACTAGTTCGCCTCCTGTCGATCTTAAAGTTGCTGAGGGTGCTGGGCATTTTTCATTCATGGATCAGGCTCCTCCAAATACCATTGAACCATTGGTCAATAAGAATGAATTTATTGCTCAGTATTCAAGAGAGGTTTCTAAATTTATAGCTGGGTAAGTTGCGCAACCTAATTAAAAGGCTGACCGTTAAATGAAACAGATAACAAGGCAAATTCACTCGGACGCCAAAAAGCGCCGCTTCGCTTTGCTTTTTGTCTCCAGTGATTTGCGGCGTTATACGCAATAAAATATATGAGCATTGTAGAAATCGAGGAAAAGCTGTTTGTAGAGAACGAAAAAATTGGTGTTTCGGTCTACGATTTTGAATTTGAGTTATATTTCTCATGCAAACACCCCTATATTCTTAATAGTGATCGTCCCTGTGTCTTGAGAAAGGGGGCTATCTCTGACTATGAGCGAGAGTATGGCGATAAACAGGAACTGGGGGTAAATCTGATAAATAATCCTGCCCAGCACTTGTTAGCAAGCGAGCTATCTGAATGGTACGAGCATATACAAGAATATACGCCTTTCTCCATTTGTGAAGATAAATTCCCTGATGTTGAAGCAATTGAAAATAAATTCGGCTGGCCAGTATTTATCAAAGGATCTAGACAAACAAATCGCCATAGCCCTGAATTATCGATTGCAAAAAATGCAACGGAATATTCATTGATTCAGGAGAAATATAAAAACGATCCCATTTTACACTGGCAACAAGTTGCAGTTAGGAAATTTATAGAGTTATCGCCACTAAAGGAATCGGTTCCCGGTAAAGTCATGGCGTCAAGAGAGTATAGAACGTTCTGGTGGCAAGAAAAACTTGTAGGCTGGGGGTGTTATTGGTTTCAAATAAAAGAATACTCAGATAATGATATTGATGAAGGTCTGGGAATTGCAGAGCAGGTTGCAAAGAAACTAAAAGTTCCATTTATTGCAATCGATATTGCCAAGACAGTACGTGGCGATTGGATAGTAATAGAGTGTAATGATGCGCAAGAATCCGGTTATGCAGGTGTTTCACCAAAAGCTCTTTGGGAGAACATTTTAAATGAAATCAGCGTATAACCAAGCCATCAAATCCGACGCTCGTACCTCGCGCGGCTTATGGCAACGTTAGCTGTTGAAAAGACAAAATGTAATTAGCATTCAATTTTGAATTGCCAAATTTATAATTTCAGTTTTTAAGTGCTGTCATATCAAATAATGGGCTGAAGCAGAGTAAGAAGTGCTGTTTTCAACTTTCAAACTTAATTGCAAGTTGCAGCCTCGT
>JBNKUM010000090.1:0-24865 GCA_050298595.1 Gammaproteobacteria bacterium
AGAATAACCTTGACTTATTACGTTTTAAAATAACGAGTAAGTTTGGTCACTCAATTCATCATGTATAACTACACGATTATCATGAGCGCCCACACAAATTACCTAATCAATTTTTAAAGATCTTTACCATCAGGGAACACCCAATGCCTGCTCCTTCTTCTAGCTTCGCGTGAATCAGGGGCGGAAATTTCTTTCCTTAAACTCTTGAAAAACAAGATGCTAATCAACTTTCCGACTTCGCCTCTCGTCTAACGAGGCGCGAATTATAGGGAGATAATTTCACCCGTCAAGCATATTTTTAATTTATTTTTTTTTACCCCAAAATATCACCACAAACCCTAGATATTCTGCCACCTTAACTTATACCCCTTTTATTTCAGGGTTACTCGAGCAAACTTTCTTTTTCCTACCTGAGCTACAACTTCCAGGCCTTTTTTCAACTGCAAACCCTTATCTTCAACCTTTTCTCCATTAAGCTTAACCGCTCCCTGCTGAATCATGCGAAAACTTTCTGATGTGCTACCGGTGAGATTCGCCTGTTTTAACATAGCAGCAACTCCGATTACGTCCTCGGTCATCGCAATGATCACTTCGGGTAAATCTTCTGGGATGGCTCCCCTGGCGAAACGATTAATAAAGTCCTGTTGGGCCGCACTTGCTGCAGACGCATCATGGAACCTGGTAATAATCTCTTCTGCCAGCAAGAACTTCACATCTCTGGGGTTTTTACCCTGCTCTACTTCTCGCTGAAATTTTTCGATCTCACTCATGGGCCTGAAACTCAACAGCTCAAAATAACGCCACATCAATTCGTCACTCACTGACATTATCTTTCCGAACATATCATTCGGCTCATCTGTGATACCGATGTAGTTTTTCAGAGACTTGGACATTTTCTGTACACCATCCAGCCCTTCAAGTATAGGCATGGTGAGACATATCTGAGGCTCCTGGCCATATGACTCCTGCAACTGACGTCCGACTAACAGGTTAAATTTCTGGTCTGTCCCACCCAGTTCGACATCAGATTTCATAGCTACAGAGTCATAACCCTGCACCAGAGGGTACAGAAATTCATGCACAGAGATGGATTGACCACTTTTATAGCGCTTATTAAAGTCGTCTCGCTCCAGCATTCTCGCCACAGTATGTTTGGCAGCCAGCTGAATCATATCCGACGCTTTCATTTCTCCCATCCACTGCGAGTTAAACAGCACCGTGGTTTTTTGCGCATCCAGGATCTTAAATACCTGATGCTCATAGGTCCTGGCATTTTCCAGCACGTCGTCACGGGTTAATGGTGGACGGGTTGCACTCTTACCCGTAGGGTCACCAATCATTGCGGTAAAATCACCGATCAGAAACTGAACCTCATGCCCCAAATCCTGGAATTGGCGCAATTTGTTGATTAATACCGTATGCCCTAAATGCAAATCTGGCGCAGTTGGATCAAATCCTGCCTTGATTTTTAACGGTTTTCCTTTTTTAAGCTTTTTTATCAGCTCCGATTCAACTAGAATTTCATCAGCGCCTCTCTGGATTTGCTGCAATGCTTCTTCTATAGAGTTCATTATTACCTCGAATTAAACTTATTTTGCTGCTGACGACATTAAACACATACTGGTTTTGGATCGCATGAGTTATCTGGATCTTGATTTCAAATCAACGCAAGCCCATAAAACCACCGGACCCAAACGCCGGATCGCTCGTCACTTTCTCTCAAATCGATTGATTAGAGGCTTAACCGCATTAGTGGCATTGATTGGAGCAATCTTTCTTACGCTTTCATTTTTATCCGACAGCATCGCCAAGGTCGAAGATTCTAACCTCAAGGAGGCGCGATTACACTATTCGGTTTTATTACCAGAAAAAGAATTTTCTCCAGATGCTGCTGAAACTGAATTCTCGCCCCCTGTTCACGTAGAAAAAAAACCATGGCAGATGATAAAAATTAAAGCTGGCGACACCCTGGCCTCTATCTTTGATAACGCCGGACTCAATGCATCAATCACTTATGAAGTGGTTAACCTGAACGAACAAACAAAACAATTAAGAAGAATAAAACCCGGCCAGGATATTTCTTTACTGATTAATGAGAATGGCCAGCTTACTGAATTAAAATATATGCCGGATGTAACACACACCCTGCTTATTAAAAGACAACAGGATGACTCTCTTATAGCGGAGATTCAGCACCGCCCCCTTGAGCCGATCCCTGTTTTCAAGTCAGGAACAATTAGCTCGTCGCTGTTTGAAGCTGCTGCTGAAAATGATATCTCAGAAAACATCATCATGGAGCTTGCTGCGATTTTTGGCTGGGATATAGACTTTGCCCTGGATATTCGCAAAGGAGATAAGTTTAGCGTCGTTTATAACGAGCTTTACAAGGATGGTGTCAAGATGCGCAATGGAATCATACTTGCCGCTGAATTCATCAACCAGGGCAAACGTTATCAAGCCGTTTATTACACCGACCCCAAAGGAGAAAGTGGATACTTTTCGCCAGATGGGAAAAGCATGCGCAAGGCATTTCTAAGATCCCCGGTAAAATTTTCACATATCAGTTCCCGCTTCACCCGAAAACGCTTCCACCCTGTACTATCAAGATGGCGCTCACATAAAGGTGTAGATTATGCCGCTGCTCGTGGTACACCGATCAGGGCATCAGGTGACGGCAAGATTATCTTCCGGGGAGTTAAAGGCGGTTATGGGAACACCATCATGATCAAACATGGGGCAAAATACTCTACAGTATATGCGCATATGTCACGCTTTGCTAAAGGCCTGAAGGTTGGTACTCATATCAAGCAGGGGCAGGTCATAGGCTACGTAGGTAGCACAGGTCTTGCGACGGGACCTCATTTACACTATGAATTTAGAGTGAATGGCGTTCACCGCAACCCTCTCACCGTAAAATTACCCGCCGCAGAACCGATCGACAAAACTTATAGACCTCATTTCGAGAAGCAGACCAAAACCTATCTCAGCATGCTCAATATAATGAGTAACGAATCTATCGCACAAACCACTGATGAATCCAGCTCCAGACAAAACTAAACCTGTTAGCGATTCAATCTTTATAGGAACTATGTCAGGTACCAGCATGGATGGCCTCGATCTCGTTGCTATTCGTTTTCCTGATAACGCGCCGCCCTTAACCTGCGCCAACCAATTCACCCCCTATCCAGATTCACTTAAACAGAGACTTCAGGAGCTGGCACTAGATACGAACGCATCAGTAAATCAAATGTGTTTACTGGATTGCGAACTCGGACAATATTACGCGCAACAGATAAATGAGTTTATTGCTAAGCAAGGCTTATCTCGACAGGATATAGCAGCCATTGGTTCACATGGTCAGACAGTTCGCCACTCAATACAGGGCAGCCACCCTTATACCTTACAGATTGGCGACCCCAATATCATTGCCGCAAAGACCGGACTCACCGTTGTTGCAGATTTCCGTCGTCGTGATGTCGCTCTAAACGGTCAGGGGGCACCACTGGCACCAGCATTCCATAACCAGGTTTTTCGTGATGCTCAGGTGAATCGGGCAATTATTAATATTGGAGGTATTGCCAATATCACTTTGCTACCAGCCGCTCCGAATGAAGAAGTGCTCGGATTTGACAGCGGCCCCGGCAACACTTTGATGGACCACCTTTGCCGACTGAAATTTGGCCTGCCATATGATGAAGACGGGAAAATAGCCAGTCAAGGCACTACCCATCCAGAACAATTGGGGATACTCATCGAAAACGAGCCGTTTTTTAAACAGCCTTTTCCTAAGTCGACAGGTACTGACTACTTTTCTCCACAGTGGCTAATCTCCAGCGGCCTGCTTGAGCTTACTCCCGAAGACAGTATGGCCTGCCTGAGTCAATTAACCGCCACCAGTATTACGCAAGCCATAAGGTCATCAGGTATCACGATTGACGAGTTCTACCTCTGCGGAGGTGGCGCAAAGAACGCTCATCTGACCCAAATCCTTGCTCAACTGCTAGACACAGACAGTTTATACACCACAGAACGGCTAGGCATTCACCCGGATTGGGTGGAAGCAAGTGCCTTTGCGTGGCTCGCCTGTCAAACACTCAGCCACAAAGCAGGCAATCTACCCTCGGTGACGAATGCAGAAAAGTTCACTATTTTGGGTGCTGTCTATTTTTAGTCTGGCATACCCCAAGACTTATGGTAGAATCATCAGTTCTTTATTTTTTCCGAGTTTAAAATGAGATCTTTCAAGGCTGGCATCTATTCGTCATTACTGGTTTTAGCCACGCTAAACCCTGTACGGGCAGATTTTGTCGGCCTTAATATCGGGGCCAATCACTGGACACCAGATGTTACTGGATCTTTCAAATCCAAAACATCAAACACTGACTCGACAATAAACTTAAAGAACGACCTCGGATACAAGGATGATTCATCGACATCATTATCATTAAGTTTTGAGCACCCAGTACCTTTTATACCAAACATTAAGTATTCAGGTTATGACCTGAACTCTTCAAGTGTAAAAAATACTACAGGCACCCTTAGATTTAATGGAGAAGACTATAGCGGCAACATTAACTCGACTCTGGATTTATCGCATAATGACATAGTGCTTTACTATGAATTACTTGATAACTGGGTAAATGTGGATCTTGGGCTGGATTTCAAAAAATTTGATGGCAAGGTATCCGTTAGCGACACTACTCGAAGCGGAACAATTGATGTCGATGAAACTATCCCAATGCTCTATTTAGCTGCTCGTTTCGACCTACCTCTGACAGGCATGTATATCGGTGCAAATATTCAACAGTTAAGCGTTGGTGACAGCTCATCTGAAGATACTACTTTAATGGTTGGATATGAAAGCAAATCAGGGCTTGGTGTAGAAGGCGGTATAAAAACCTTCTCTCTGGATTTAAAAGATGCCAACAACCTGGATACCAATCTGGAGTACGATGGCATTTACCTGAATGGGTACTTCCACTTCTAGCAGGCCTAACCAGGTTGCAGGCACAAAAAAAGCCAGCTATCGCTGGCTTTTTTGAGTCTGTGATTCATTTCGACCCTGTAAGTTTATACCGAAAATGAAGATCCACAGCCGCAAGTTGTGGTGGCATTAGGGTTATTAACGACAAACATGGAACCTTCCAGGCTCTCCTTGTAATCAACTTCTGCGCCAACAAGATACTCATAACTCATAGGATCAACAACTAAGGTAACGCCATTTTTTTCGATCTTATGATCACCCTCGTTCACTTTTTCATCAAATGTGAAACCGTACTGAAAACCTGAACAACCACCACCTTGCACAAAAACCCTGAGTTTTAATTCTGGATTACCTTCCCCTTCAATCAAAACTTTAGCTTTATTGGCAGCTGCATCGCTGAAATCAAGCACAGTCGGCGCATTTGCGTTTAACGGTTTACCAAAATTTGCATTGATATTTATACTTACCATATCTCTTACCCTAGATTTAATGCAGCAAAGATAACTTTCCTGACTAAATTAGTCAACTATTAGTCAGTTGCCAGCTTCGCTGCGTCAGCGGATGCGCCTGACTTGTCTTCCAGTCTCTTGGGCGCAAGATTTTCAGAGGTCTCATGCACCAGACCACCATTTACTTCTGCCCCGATAGCCATTTCAATTAAATTATAATAAACGCTGCCATTAATTCTCGACTTTGGCGCTAACTCGACTCTAACAGAGCCAAAAACATCTCCGATTATTTCACCATTCAGGATCATATTAGGTACCTTAACATCGCCTTCGATATGACCAAATTCGCTCAGAATCAATAACGCATCGCTGCCTTCTTCCGCAATCACATCACCGATTATGTTGCCATCAACATGCAGACCACCCGAGAACACAAGATCACCTTTAATCTTTGTACTCTGCCCGATTAGAGTATCAATTCGGGTCGATGCAAGGTTTTTCTTTTTCTTGAACATACTAATTGTCGCCTCCAGCCAGCGCCTGAACCCAGGAGATGGTTTCTGTGAAATTTTTGATTTTACGGGTTGTCGGATTGATCTCCAGCTCTATATCACTAGGCTCGAAACTATCCGGTAACAATAATTCACCTTCAAAAACCTGAAAGTATCTAAATGAAAATTTTTCATCTTTTTGATCAAATTCCTGCTTTATATTTTTCAGCGTCAGCGCTTTCGGTTTTCCCTGCTGACTTCCTTTTACCTGCAGATTCATGCTTCCCTTTACAACCTGATTACTTTTACCGCGTTTAGTCAACACCAGTTTGTAGGCATACAGGCCATTATTGTTTTTACGCATCAACTCAAACGATTGTATATTGACACCAAGGGCAAGCTCATCAGGACTTACGATACCCTGATAAAACACCAACTCCTCTTTTATTTCGAGCAGATCTCTCTGTAGCTTAACCAGAGATTGATTCGACTTTTCGTAGGCATCATGCTCAATCTTACTAATCCCATCCAGGTGAGCGTTTTTATTAACCAACAACTCATTCCTTTGTTCCAGCTCAGAGATACGTGCCACCATAGCTTCTTCAACCAGTTTTAACTGACTGAACTCATAGCTATGGTAAGCGCGACCCAGCAGGAACATGATGACCAATAATAGCAGGATCAACCCAATACTTAACCACAGCCGCCAGGGGTTATTTTCCCTGACCTGGAACCCTTGATGCGCTTTACTCATGGCATCAGGCCAAGCGCTTGCAGTCCACTGGCTTCATTCAGCCCCAGCATCAGGTTCATATTCTGTACTGCCTGACCGGCTGCACCCTTAACGAGATTATCAATCACGGATAAAACAACCACTCTGTTTGAATCTTTCAACGGCTGTACTGCGATACGGCATTCATTGGCACCTTTGACCGAACGAGTTTCAGGATGCGAACCAGCAGGCATGACATCAACAAAAGGTTCATCTTTATAATACTCTTCAAACTGAGACTGCAGCTTATCCGCATCTCCTGTAAGCTCAGCATATAGAGTGGCATGTATACCGCGTATCATGGGCATTAAATGTGGAACAAATACCAGGTCTGCTTCAGCATCCAGTATCCGTAAGTTCTGCTTGATTTCCGGGTAATGGCGGTGCCCTGCAGATGCATAAGCCTTGACTGATTCAGCAGCTTCAGAAAAGAGTGTCGCCACACTGGCTCCGCGTCCAGCCCCACTGACCCCTGATTTCCCATCGGCAATAATCGTTTTCGGATTTATCTGATGATTATGTAACAGAGGTAGCAACCCTAAAGTTACCGCAGTTACATAACAGCCTGGATTCGCCACCAATTGCGCAGTTTTGATCTGTTCACGGTTCATTTCTGGAAGACCGTAAACAGCTTGTTCGACTATGTCTGGACAAACATGTTTGCTGCCATACCACTTCTCCCATACCGCAATATCTTTAATTCGAAAATCCGCCGCCAGGTCGATTATCTTAACCCCAGCTTCTAATAATGCCTCGACCTGATGCATGGCTGTAGCATTAGGTGTTGCAAAAAACACCAGATCACATTCTCTATAGCTATCCAGCGAGGGCTCGGTAAATTGAATATTTACCTTTCCACGTAGACTGGAAAACATATCTGACACCGCAGTACCCGCATTTGAGCGCGAGGTGATTACCTGCAGATTCACCTCAGGGTGAATAGCTAGCAAGCGCATCAATTCGACGCCGGTGTATCCGGTACCACCTACAATTCCTACATTGATCATTTCAAAATCCGCACTCGTTTAGACAAAATTTGCATAGTTTACTGCTTATTCCTATCATCATCGTTCAATAAACCAGAGCTTGCTGATTTATTTTTTCTTTCGACCAGGCCACAGCTAGTAAAAATGAGCGCGGAATTATACCTTGATCCATCGACTACATCATTAAATCGAACGAGAATGTTTATAAAATTCCTCTCTTTTCTGGCAATAATCTCCGCTGTAGCTCTATTGACTTTTCAGCTTCGTTCTCCTAATTATCCTGATATTGATGATAATTTGATATTTCAGCGCATCGATGGTACCCGACAAACCTTTAAGGAATTTAAAGGCAAGTCATTGCTGGTTACCTTCTGGTCTCCCACCTGCTCAATATGCATGGAGGAAGTCGAAGCCTGGAATAATCTATACCTCCGAAACCAGGCTGATCACCCGTTCGAGCTACTTGCGCTTTCCATGTATTACGACCGCCCTGACTGGGTAATTCAAACCAGTCAGCAAAAAGACATGAGATACCCGATTTATCTGGATTTACAAAATCAACTTGCGCAGGCTTTTGGAAATATCGTTGCAACACCGACTACTTTTTTATTAAATTCAAGTGGGGAAATTATTTACCGTCATACAGGTAAACTAGATTTCGATGTCATCAATAAAAAACTTACACAACTCACAGGATAAGCCATGCTCTGGTTAAAAGCTTTTCATCTTATTTTTATGGTCGCCTGGTTTGCAGGTTTATTCTACCTGCCCCGCATCTTTGTTAACCATGCCATGACCGATAACAGGGAAACCAGCGAGCATTTCAAGATAATGGAGCGCAAACTGTACCGCTTTGTCGGCCCCTGGATGGTATTAACTTTAGTCTTTGGAATCTGGATGCTCTATGACTACGCCTGGGCAGCATATGGAAAAATGATGTGGCTGCATATCAAGCTTAGCTTGATAGGCATCCTGGTTATCTATCATTTTTACTGCGGCAAACTGGTGAAAGATTTTGCTAATGATGCCAATCGTCACAGCCACGTCTGGTATCGCTGGTTTAATGAAATACCGGTATTGATATTATTTGCAGTTATATTGCTGGCTTCTTTAAAACCATTTTAGTATCTACCTGAACCCGAAGGCTTCATGTCGGTCCCTTACGCCATGAACTCGCCCTGAAACCACGAGTTCAGGTATTAGCTTTACAGACCTGCGCGGATCAAACCACCCAATCCTCTCGCATCCAGCTGTTCAATGTAGAGATCTTTGACATCCTGAAAATCCGGCAGGTTTTTGGCTTCTTCAAACAACGCTTTCAGCTCTTTATGACTGAAAGAGCGAATAACCTTTTTGGCTCGAGGTAAACTCCCAGCACTCATCGACAGGCTTTCTATACCCATTCCCATCAATGCCATCACGCCCAGAGGGTCACCGGCAAGTTCACCGCACACGCTAACTGGAGTGTTCTGCAAAGCAGCCCCCTTAACAATCTGCTCCATAGCTCGTAGCACTGAGGGGTGCAGTGAAGAAAACAGTTTAGCCACTGACTCGTTATTACGATCAACAGCAAGCAGGTATTGCGTTAAATCATTAGTTCCGATGGATACAAAATCTACCTGCTGGCAAATTTCACCAATTTGAAAAATACTACTGGGTACTTCGATCATTGCTCCCGTATGTGGAAAACGAATATCAAACCCCATCTCTTCCTGTACTTCATCCTTGGCTCGATGAATCAATATCAATCCATCTTCCAGTTCCTGCAGGGAACTGATCATGGGCAACAAAATGTGTAGATTATCCAGCCCAATGCTAGCCCGTATCATCGCTCGCACCTGGGTAATAAAGATATCTGGATGATCAAGAGTCATCCTGATACCGCGCCAGCCGAGGAACGGATTAGCTTCACGAATAGGGAAGTAACTTAACGGTTTGTCTCCCCCCACATCAAGGGTTCGCAACACTACAGGCTTACCTTTAAATGTTTCAAGCACATCTCGATAGATTCGATACTGGTCATCTTCACTAGGAAAACTTTCACGAATCTGAAACGGAATCTCAGTACGGTACAGACCAACCCCCTCGGCACCACTGCGTAAAGAGGGGCTAAGATCAGACATCAGACCTGAATTGACGAACAGTGAAACCCGTTCTCCATCTGTGGTTACCGCTGGTTTATCTTTTAGTTCCAGCAGACTATCAGAGACCTGTCGCTCTTCCTTGATATATCTCCTCAGATCATCCAGCAATGCCTGCTTGGGGTCGATATAAACCGTACCGCTATAGCCATCGGTGACCACCATCAGATCAGACATTTGTGTATAGGGCAGATTAGCCACGCCCATAACCGCAGGTACACCAAGGGCATGCGCAAGAATCGCGACATGCGATGAGCTTGAACCATGTTGCGACACAATACCCTGTAACCGATCCAGCGGCACACTGGCAAAATCCGTTGCCGAAATCTCTTCACCAACCAGCATAAACTGAGCCGGAAAATCAAGATCGTTAGATTGATCAGACATCATTCGCTGTAATACACGACGCCCAAGATCACGGATATCATTCGCTCTTTCGGACAGATACTCATCATCCATAGATGCGAACACTTCGGCATGCTCAAGAATGGTTTTACGCCAGGCGGCAGGTGCCCAGTTGCCCTCTTCTATACGTTGACAGGTATCATCAATCAAAGAGCCACTATCCAGCATTTGAGCATAAGCCACAAACAGGGCGCACTCTTCCTCGGGCAAAGATTGCTTCATCAGCTCTGCTTGTTCGAACAGAGCTGACTTGACTTTTTCTACTGCAGAATCAAATAGCAAAACCTGTTCCAGGATACTCTCGCGTCCTTCAATTTTCTTATCCGGTACATTATGCAGATTGACACCATGATTGATCACCACCGCATTACCCATGGACAGCCCAGGAGCACCGGCAACACCATTTAAGGTACAGGAGATAGAGGCGCTTTCGTCCGACAGTAAGCGAGCCATCTCGCCACTACGCTGTGCGTGGAAAATGGCATTGGCTAACTGAGTTGCCAGGGTGGTTAGAAATGCTTCATCGTCATTATCAAAGCTATCCGCTTTACGTTGAACAACCAGAACCCCTAACACCTTTCGCTGGGAGATGATAGGGACTCCCATGAATACTGGAAACTGTTCTTCTCCTGAGCCTTCGAAATAAACAAACCTCTTATGTGACAGCGCATCCTCAAGGCGCACCGGCTCGGCTTTTTCAGCAACCATCCCGACCAGACCTGAACCAGTACTGAGCTTAATCCGACCCACAGAACCTTTACGGAACCCACGGTTAGCCATCAATAACAGATTTTCAGACTCATCTTCCATATTTAAAAAGATAGAACAGATATCGATATTCAGGGCATCGATAAGATTTTCCACGATAAGATCCAGCGCCGACTGAATATCTGCCGCCTGATCAACCTTTTTTACTATTTTCTGTAATGTATGGATCAGAGATGGCATAAAATTAACTGGTCACCATGGAGACCGGATTTTCAAGATGGGCATTGAGCTGCTGTAAAGCACAACGATATACACGCTTTTTAAAATAAACAACATTCTCGACAGGATACCAGTAATCAACCCATTTCCATTGATCAAATTCAGGCTTGCTAGAAACTTCCAGATTCAGGCGATTTTCATCACCCACCAGTTTCAACAAAAACCATTTTTGTTTCTGACCAATACAAACCGGTTGACTGTTACGACGTACCATACGTTTGGGCAATTTATAGCGCAGCCAGCTATTAGTAGCTGCAATAATCTCAACGTCCTTAGATTTCAGACCAACCTCTTCCCAAAGCTCACGATACATTGCCTGTTGTTCATCTTCTCCCCCATCAATTCCACCCTGTGGAAACTGCCATGCATCCTGCCCCATACGGCGTGCCCACAGCACCAAACCCTGATTATTAGACAGGATAATACCAACGTTTGCGCGATAACCATCAGAATCAATCACTTAGAGGGAACTCATGAGATAAAATGACCTATTATTCTGGCACAAAATCCTTATAGTGACCAATTTATCGAGAGCGCACCAAACATGGCCCTGACTTTATTCGATCTGGATAACACCCTGATTACAAACGATAGTGACTTTTTATGGGGTCAATATCTGGTTGATAACAATATTGTCGACCCACTCAAGTACGAAGAGAAAAACCGTCAGTTTTTTGAAGATTATGAACAGGGTAATCTGAATATAGATAGCTACCTGCGCTTTTCTCTGGAACCTTTAACGCAGTTTCCTGTTAAGCAACTGTACCAGTGGCGGGCACATTTTGTTGAAAGCGTAATCGAACCACTCATCGCAGCAGGCACAGCGGCATTACTGCAAAAGCATAGAAAACAGGGCGATACCCTGATAATTATCAGCGCCACCAACCTGTTCGTCACCGAACCCATAGCCGAATTACTTGGCATCGAGCATATCATATCAACCATCCCCGAGATGATTAATGGGAAATATACTGGCAATTATCTGGGCACCCCCACATTCCAGCAGGGCAAGGTAAGCGCGCTTGAAGAATGGATGAATAAAAATAGACAAACCCTGGCCGGCAGCACGTTTTATAGCGACTCTCATAACGACTTAGCGCTGCTGGAACAGGTGGAATATCCGATAGCGGTCAATCCAGATGAGCGACTGGCTCACATCGCAGGTGAGCGTAACTGGCCAATTATTGATCTACGAAAATAGTCATACCAGAATCAGGCTTTCGGCAGGGTAACACCCTGCTGACCCTGATATTTGCCTCCGCGATCTTTGTAGGAGGTTTCGCAGACTTCATCCGACTCAAAAAACAGCATCTGTGCAACACCTTCATTGGCATAGATCTTTGCAGGCAACGGAGAGGTATTGGAAAACTCCAGCGTCACATGCCCTTCCCATTCCGGCTCAAGCGGGGTGACATTAACAATAATGCCACAACGCGCATAGGTGGACTTACCCAGGCAAATCGTCAGCACGCTACGCGGAATTCGAAAATATTCAACCGTACGCGCGAGTGCGAATGAATTAGGTGGAATAATGCAAACATCCGAATTTACGTCGACAAAACTATCATCAGAAAAATCCTTTGGGTCTACGATAGCGGAATTAATATTGGTAAAAATCTTGAATTCACTGGCACAACGTACATCGTAACCATAGCTTGAAGTCCCGTAGGAAATAATACGCCCCTGCTCCGACTCACGCACCTGCCCACTTTCGAAGGGTTCAATCATGCCTTCATTTTCAGCCATGCGCCGAATCCACTTATCTGACTTGATAGCCACAGCCTGTCCTCGAACATTAAAGGCGCGGATTATACCTGCCAGTCAAAATGGATTAAAGCTTAGATAGAAGCAAAGTCAGATGAAGCAGTTTCATTTTCAATGACCCAATTTATCCCAACACGGTTGATCACCAAATCGATTGTGCAGAAAATCAACCAGTGCTCTTACACGTGCTGGCATCAGTCGCCCCGGTGGAAATACTGCATGCAACCCCGTTTCTGGAGAAGGAAAATCTGTCAGCACAGGTACTAGATCACCCGACTGTAATAATCGATGCACAATAAAAGTTGGCAAATTCACCAGGCCAAGCCCATTCACTGCTGCGCGAGCCAGAAAATCACCATTATTCGCTGACAGATTATTTTTCGGTATAAATGATTGCAGCTTACCATCGACCAAATAGCGCCAGCCGAGATTAGTCGGCACATTGCTGTAGTTCAGACCCAGATGATCAGGCAATTGAGAGGGGTGTTCGGGTATACCGTGTCGCTTCAGATATTCTGGGCCGGCACAGGTCGCCATACGAACAATGCCCAGCTTGCGCACAAGTAGATTAGAATCCTGCAGGTCCCCCGCTCGAACGGCCACATCGAAACCCTCCTCCACAAGATCGACCTGCCGGTCATTCAGATCAATATTTAGATCGATATTCGGATATTTAGCATTAAACTCACAAACAACACTACACAGGTACTGATTGCTGAACGATACAGGTGCGGCAATGCGGATCCGACCCTTTAGCTCTACCTGCTCATCACCGACTAACTCCTCAGCCTCTTCCAGCTCAGTCAATATCTGAATTGAACGTTTGTAAAACTGCTGCCCCTGGTCGGTGAGTGACAGTTTACGCGTAGTTCGTTGCAATAATTGAACACCCAGACGTTGCTCCAGCTCACTCACACGTCGTGACAATGATGACTTTGCCATATTCAGCTTGTCAGCAGCTTTGGTAAAACTCATCTGTTCCACCACCATTACAAAGGCATAAATCTGTTCAAATTTATTGACTCGCATACCCTTACCTCAGAAAAAAACGAAACCCCATTGTTTTAATTTGGAGTACTATGTTTTTCGAATATTGCTATTTATCATTAAATTTGAAACAACAATAATCGTATTAGTGACAAAACATACTATTATGGAGTAGTAAAATTGAATCACACCCTGTTAACCATCAATGCAAGTTCAAACCCACTCGCCTCTACCACCCGAAAACTGTGCGAACAAGTACAGGATTCACTGTCGAAACTACACTCTGAGCTGAAGCTAATACAGCATGATGTAAGCCATGGTCTTCCTTTTATCAATGCAGAGTGGATAGGCGCGTCCTACACAGCCGAAGCAGATCGTAGCGAATCGCAACGTGAGTTACTGGCGATGTCAGATGAACTTATCGAAGAACTGAAAGCAGCCGATGAAGTCATCATTGCTACGCCTATGTATAATTTTTCAATACCTAGCGGGCTGAAAGCCTGGATTGATATGGTAGTGAGAGTTGGTACAACTTTCCACTATACTGCTGAAGGCCCTCAAGGCCTGCTTGACGACAAACCTGTCATCCTGATCATCAGTACAGGTGGCATCCCGCTGGGTAGTTCTATGGATTTTGTTACCCCCTACCTAAAACAGGTGCTCAAATTTATTGGCATCACTGATGTCAGCGTAATTAATGCAGAAGGCATGAATGTATACCCGGAAAACAGCCTGCAGAATGCCAATAATCAAATTGACCAACTTATCCAGCAACGTGCGAAACCCGCTTAGGCGAACAATATAATCAACTCCCATCAAACAATGCAATTAACCTGGTCGCTTGCATCCTGATGTCTGTTATGCTACTCGAGGCAGGCTTAAGCAAAATTGGCACATACAAAGAAACTCAGGGCTATTTGAATCAAATAGCTGTGCCCAGCATGTTATTACCAGCAGTAATCACCCCCTGGCGCAATATCCTGTTATAAATCTTTGCTAACGGTGCAGACAAATTATCACTTGATTTAGGAGTAAAGCATGAATCGACATATCACTCAGTTTATAAAAGGCATACCGGCGACCGATGGTGCCGGCGTAGAACTGGTGCGGGTGATCGGGCAACCGGCACTCATGCAGCTTGACCCCTTTTTATTGCTGGACGCCTTTCGCTCGGATAACCCAGAAGACTACATCGCCGGATTTCCACCACACCCGCATCGTGGATTTGAAACCGTCACTTATCTGCTGAATGGCAAGATGCGCCACAAGGATAACGCAGGGCATGAAGGTGTGATTGAACCTGGCGGCATTCAATGGATGACAGCAGCCAGAGGTATTGTGCATTCCGAAATGCCGGAGCAGGAAAATGGATTACTCGAAGGTTTTCAGCTTTGGGTTAACCTGCCTGCCGAGCATAAGATGGATGCACCAGGCTATCAGGAACACAATGCCAGCAAGATACCTGTAGAATCGCGCGAAGGTAGTCAGCTTCGTGTTATTACCGGAACTACCTGTCAGGGAACAACTGGACCCGTGGTTCAGCCGCTGACTGATCCACTGTATCTGGATGTCACAGTAGAGCCTGATGCAAAATTCAGTGAAATCCTGAACAGTGAACATAATGCCTTCTTATATGGAATTGAAGGCGCTGCCTTGCTGGAAGATAGTCAGGGCAAGCAACATGCTGTTGGTAAAGATCAGCTGGTGGTACTTAGTAAAGGCGACAACCTGAGTGTAACAGCGGGTTCTGAAGGCAGCCGGTTTTTACTCATCGCAGGCAGGCCGTTAAATGAGCCAATTGCGCGCGGTGGTCCATTTGTAATGAATACTCGGCAGGAAGTGGAACAGGCATTTTACGATTATCAATCAGGCAAATTTTAATTTAAGCCCGAATCTCTTTTAGAGGTTCGGGCTTTTTTATTTGTTAAGCTTAAACACCCAACCAATTGTCAGCCTCATTGCTCAGCAGTCGAGGATGCCCCATTCCACTTTTTTGCAACCTGATACCGCAGCAAGGTTTCCCACTGACTTGAATCGGATTCTATCGCCTCGAAAACCACGTAAACCTCTTCGTAAAAGCCACTCAACTGGCACCCTTTTTCTACAACATAGCGACGTAACTTTTCCAGCGACTGGGGGATGTTTTCATAACGGCCCATGTGGCGGATCTCGGCGATGCGTGTTTCGTTTCTACGCTGATAAAAGATCTTCACCTCGGTGCTGTCCTTAATATCAGCAAGTCCAACCGCAGTTTCCGCTACCGGCCTGGCATAGTCGATCTCCCATTCCTGCGCTGGTTTGATTTCCCTTTGATGCCAGTCGAGATGCCTGCCGCTGATATAAGCAGGCGATAGTTTGAGTTTTCTGCTGGCGCTGTAAAGGGTTACCGCTGCAGTGTCTCGGGTAACGACGGGGTCACCTGTGATGCGCGCGACTAATACTTTGCCTGCCGTGAGCGTATAGATACGCGGCTGGTAGCGTTGTTGTTCGACGCGCCAGTCATATACCGCAGTAAATAAAACCGCAGGTATCAATATCGCGAAAAATTTAACCCGCATCGTTTCAACGCACCAGTTGCGGAATGAGTGGCCCATCAACTCGGGGCTTGCCGATCAACTGGGGTATCAAGGCGTTGAACAGGTAAACAAAAGGCACAGTCAACGCCATGCTTATTACGGTCACACAAACACCACTGACGAGAATCAAACCCACTCCATCCGCAAAATGATTGAGAAGCCATGCCGCCAGCCTGTCGTTGATGAAATGATAAAAAACACCGTTCAGGCCAAAAACGACCAGGGTGTTGGCGCCCAGATATGCAACAAATCTCCGTTGGCCGGATAGCCTGGCTAGCAGCATAATCATCACACTGCCGATTATCGCGGTGATGGGAAAAAGGATCAGGTTGCCATGCGATGAGGCAACCATCACCACGGCATCGTAAGTTGGTATCGTGAACATACCTTTGTTCAAATCGTAAGTGAAATAGACCAGCGCCAGACAAACTATCAACCCGGCGATACCTTTAAGCAAAGGCATCGATTCAACGAGGAAGTTTTTACGTCTCAGGTAAACCCCTACAAGGTACAGCGAGTAAGCAGTAAACGCTTCCAGGATCATAAAGTAGGGATAAATTTTGCCATCGGGTGATAGCAGGTTGAGCGGGTTTAGAACGCCTGCATTCCAGGCGAGTATCGAACCGATCAGGTAGTAGCCAAACGCAATGCCGATAATTCTGGCCTGAGAGTTAAGATAGCGAGCGGTGAAGTAATGCATGCTCTCCACCACAAACAGGCAGATCAGGAACCAGGTGGGGATATTGAAAAAAGGAAACCCTGCTAGAAAAGTAGCTGCCAGCCCTTTTATGTAACCATCAAGCGAGGGTAGCTCAAGTCCCGCGCTAAAACCGCTGACCCAGAATGTCGGGATGACCAGAATAAAGGTCAGAAAGGCATAGGGAAGCAGGCGCGACAGTAGCTGTCGTTTTGTAAAGGTGGCAAAGTCATAGTTGCTACTCAAATCTTTCGCGATAAAGCCGGATAGAATGAAAAACAGCGGCATGTGGAAGGAATAGATGAACTTGTAATGCACAGCAGCAATCGCGCTACCTTCCTTCATGCAGCTTTCGATAAAGTGGCCGTAATAGACCAGAATGACACCATACAGCCTGGCGACATCGATAAATTGAATGCGACTGGCGGACAATTGCTTCACGGGACCTGCCCCAGAGAAAATCCTTTAGCCAGATGATTGCGCACAAAATAAATCATCAATACACCCGGCAAAATCGCTACCACGGTCATGGCACTCATCCAGCCTATGGAATTTAACCCGAGCGCCGTCCCTGCACGTAGCAGAATCGAGCCAAAGGGAACAGCATCAATCGTGGTCACCCAGTTCGCCAGCAGGATTTCAACCCAGGAAAAAATAAAACAAAAGAACGCAGTCACGCCTATGCCCGGCGCGATAGAAGGGATCAGCACACGCATAAAAAACTGCGGCAGTGAATAGCCATCCAGCATAGCGGTCTCATCAAGCTCACGCGGGACCGAGGAAATAAATCCTTCTAGAATCCACACCGCGACGGGTACCGTAAAAAAACAATGCGCGAGCGCGACAGCGACATGGGTATCGGCGATGCCAACGCTGGAGTAAAGCTGCAGCAATGGTATCGCCACCGCTGCCGGCGGGGTCATTCTGCTCGCCAGAAACCAGAAAAACACATGACGCTCAGCGAGAAAGGAATAGCGCGAAAAGGCAAAGGCGGCCGGCACGGCGACTATCAGGGTGATGATATTGTTGATAAGCACATAAATCAGTGTATTCAAAAGCGCCATATAGGCCTGTGAATCACTGAATATAGCTTCGTAATTACCGAGCGTTCCCAGCATTGGAATCGGGGTGATACTATTCTTGATTTCAAATTCCGTTTTAAAGCTGTAGTTAACGATGGAATACAACGGCAGCAGTATCACGGCCACATAAACCATCGGGATGTATTGTTTGATTGCGCGTAGTCTTTTCATAGTAATAGGCAATGAGATCAGTGCTGCGGAGACATCACTTTGTAGAGAACCCACGAAAACAACAGGATGATCAACAGATAGATCAGAGCGATAGCGGAAGAATGGCCCAGGTCGAATTGCTTTACCGCAGTCTGCATAATCTCATGTGACAGAAATATGGTTGATTTGCCCGGCCCGCCACGGGTCAGGATAAACGGCTCAATATATATCATGAAACTATCCAGGAAACGTAACAGTACAGCGATCATTAGCACCCGTTTCAGCCGAGGTAACTCTACATGGCGAAAGATATTCCAGCGGCTCGCACCATCGACTTGCGCAGCCTGATAATAAGGGTATGGAATCGCCAGTAAGCCTGAATAACACAGCAGCACCACCAGACTCGTCCAGTGCCAGACATCGACAAAGACAATGACAGCCCAGGCCGTTATCATATGGTTCATATCAATGCTTGTATGAAACAAAGACAGCAGCGCGCCGAGAGAGCCCCACTGCGGGTGAATAATCAACAGCCACATCAATCCCACAGCCACCCAGGGGATCATCAACGGTACCGCGATAACCATGATATAAATCGAAACCAGTTTGCCTTTTCTCGGCAACGAGAGGGCAATCAGAATCCCCAGGGGTACTTCGATACTCAAAACGATGATCGAAAAGGCAAAGGTTCGCAGCAGACTGTGATAAAACTCGCTGGAACCCAGTACTTCGCTAAACCACTTCGCACCCACCCAGAAAAAATCGTTGCCGTAAAAAACGTCCTGTACCGAATAGTTCACGATCGCCATAATCGGGATAAAGGTGCTGAAGCTGACCACTAACAGCGCAGGCAGGATAAACACAAAGGCTTTATTATTCGGTGTTTTCAAAATCATTTTTCAACCGGGTACAGACAGCAAACCTTACCTGAAAAGTACAGGTTTGATCCAGTTGAATTGTTGTTATCTACTGATGCGCTTTTTTAGCAACACGAACTTCCGATCCGAAGCAAGCAGCTCGACCTGCTTAAACCAGCTTTGAGTTTATGATAATAGTTCAGGGCATTCATCCATCAAAAGAGGTCTCGCCATTTCCTTATTCCCTACCGTGGAAACGTAAGAAAATTACCGAAGTGATATTTGCCACCTGGTCAACGATGACACCTGCTAGCTGATAAACAAGTCAGTTTATCTGCAGCTTGTCTGCAATAATGTCGAACACCCTTCTCACTCGCGGATTACTGCGTAGTTCGCGATGACTGACGAGCCACAGGGGCAGGGTCATCGGCGGTCCGAGATCAGGGTAGAGGATAGACAGAGAGGAATCCTTCATGCCGATATGCTCGGGAAACAGCCCCACGCCCATGCCACCCCTGACCAGCTGCCATTGCGTGGTGTGCGAGTGAGTGATTACGGAGATATTTCTTTGACCCAGTTTCCAGCCTGATGCATTCAATATCTCAAGCATCTGCCGGGTATCATCAAAGCCTACCATGCGCAGTTGAGGGAACCCCTGTTCAGGTGGGTCCTGATTGAGCTTGCCGACATAAGCAGAATCGCCAAAAAACCAGATGCGCTCATCGCCCAGTTTTTTTGCAATCAAATCTGGCTCGGTGGGCCGAAAGCTTCGAATCGCGATATCAGCCTCTCGCTGTTTCAGATCACTGGCCTGATTGCTGGCAATTAACTTGATCTGTATACCCGGTTCTAACTCATTAAGGTAAAGAATGATGTCGGGCATTCTGAACATGGCATCGATTTCACTGGCTGATATGCACACCTGCCCTTCAAGATTTTGCGATTGTCCGGTTGCGACCAGAGAAAACTGCTTGAATGCCTCCTCCATGGTCCGGGCATGTTGCAACAGTTGCTCACCCGCCGAGGTCAACATAACGCCCTTTCCCACGCGCTCGAACAGAGTGAGTTCCAGTGTTTCTTCCAGCGCAGAAACCTGGCGGCTAAGCGTGGGTTGCGAGGTGGCCAGCTTTTCAGAGGCCCTGGAAAAAGAACCTGTCTCTGCGCTGAGCAGAAAGGCTCGGATATGATTCCAATCTATTCTTGCTGACATTTCCAGCCCCATACAAATACGTATAGATAGTATACACATACTGTAGATTAAATTTAAAAATGAATAGATATACTGAGCTTAACAAAACCAACCAGGTACAACATGAAAACAAAACGCATCTGCATTATTGGCGCATCAGGAAAGCTAGGTCGGTATATGATTCAGCACTGCATCGATAGAGGCTATCAGATCAATGCGGTATGCCGCCCGCAAAGTATCGATAAGCTAAACCGTTACCGGGGGTGTATCGAGCTGTTTCCTGGTCGCAGCGACGATACGGCTGTGATTCGTGAGGCGGTTGCTAACTGCGATGCGGTACTGACGGTGCTGGTACCCTGGGGTGTGAATGATTACTCTAGCGGCACTGCGCAGGCAGTGCTGGACCATGCTCCCACGAATGCACGCCTGATTTTTTCCTGCGGCTGGCACATCAGCCTGGATGGTGAGGATAGCTATTCATGGACTTTCAAGGCATTTCTTAAGGTGTTTGGTTTTGTTGCCCGATTACTTCGTTTTGCCGATATCGATGATCAGGTCGAAGCCTGCAAGCGCATTTTTGCCAGCAAGCGCAACTGGACTGTGGTTCGTTGCAGCGATATAGAGGAAGGTGAGTCCGAGGGTTTGCCGGTGTGGAGCGAGCATGTAGGGGATGCAATACTGGCCACTAACCGGACTCGTAGAGTCGATTTTGCCCTGTTCATGGTGCATGCCATAGAAGATGCTTCATTGATTCATAAGGCACCAGCCATCGTAAGTCAGGCTGCGGAGTCCGCGCAGAAACATCTTTCAATCAAAACAGGATAACTGGATCCATTAGGTAGGGTACAATAGCATCTACATATTGCACCAGAACTATAGTGAATGTATCGAATCTTAACGTGTTATCACTCCCTGCGTTGTTTAACGGCGGTTGCAAAATCAAGTAGAAACTTAGTGGTCGCCGATTCGAATTCAGGTTGATGCAACAACTCATCCACTTCATCGGGTGACTTACCGATGAGCGGTATCCGTAAAAACAACTGTTCAAAAAAATCTTTACTGACGGTCGAAAGCACCAGCCTGAGTGAATTCAACATATCGTCTCCGCGATGGGATGCATGCACCAAAGCAATTGGTTTGTCGATAATTTCAAAGCGGGAAACCATCCAGTCAATGGCGTTCTTTAAGCCGCCGGGAATGGCCCGGACGTACTCCGGGCTGGAAATGATGATGCCATCGTGAGCATTCAGCATTGTCATGAACTTTTCGACCACCTCAGGGGTTTCTTCTTCCTGGTCCGGCGAAAACACGGGCAACGTGTTGAGCGCGTGAAAAACCGATATCTCGAAACCAGCCGGAGCCATGTCTTTCATGGCTTTCAATAACGCCGTATTGGTCGATGCAGCACGTGCGCTGCCTGAAACGGCCAGTATCTTCATATTCATTCCAATCCGAAAAAAACTACTATATAACCTATGCCTGTCAATATGATGCGCAGCGAGTCTCACTCGTACAGGCAATGCCATAACACATGCGTTAACTTTTCAAATCGGCTCATGTTTTATTTCTCCAAAGCTTCGTTGTGGGGACAACTCGGCTTCGAATATAGACATAGGCCGTCATGAGTGACAGGCTGAGCCTATCACTCATGACCACGCCCTAATGACGTGGTTTTTTACGCTAAACTAAATAATTTTTCCAGCCCTGTGAAGCCCCCTGCTCATAGTCTCGCTGCAACGCCTGTCCGTAATCTTCGCGTTCATTACCAAACAGAGCACGATATCGGTTCAAGCGGTCGTTATCAGAACTGATTAGAATATCCCGGTAATAATGTCCTATTTCATGACGCAGTTGACCTACTAAAGAAAGTCACCGAGAGCTTAGTGGAACTACTTAAAAAGGCATCACCCTGCTAGAAGACAGTCAGGGCAAGCAGCATACTATTGACAAAGATCAGCTAGTAGTACTCAGTAAAGCTGACACCGACATAAAACAGCGGAACTAAAGGCTGGCGTTTTTTACCCACTGCAGACAAATGTACGCCATCTAACAATGCTAGTGAGTATCTTCAAGCTGTTGTTGCAGATCATCAATCATCTCCAGCAACAAACAACTATGCTGGTAATCCGCATAACTCACTTTGACTTGATCATTGGAATAGACCTGAGAAGAAAGTCCACTGATAGTTTCCAGAATCAGTTCTTCGTTTGGGGAGTACAGATCTTTCATAACAGTCACCTAAAATTAATATCTTTAATTGTTATATCGGCTGGTAACAGTTTTTGTTTAGTCTTTTTCAAGTATTTATCATTTGTGTGATGTTAAATTTTTCACTCTAAGAATCTTACATTTTACATCAAGGCTTCATAAGCTTTTACAACCTGACTTACCGTTGCATAGCTACACCCAAAATATGCACCAACATCTTCCAATGTATAGTGTCCGCTAAGGTTGGCCTTTACCATCGCAGTATTTCTCTCTACACCCTTCTTAGCGTAATTGCTAATTGGTCGCGGTGGTGCCTGACCAGTCATATCGACTGGCCGTCAGATTGAGTAGATCAGGAAACCTTACCCGATCAGCATCTTTCAGGTAAATCGCGCCCTGAGCATTACTGCATGAGGAGATATAGTATAAAGCACACGGAAACTCGATTCGTAGAGGTCTGGCCATTTTCTTATTTCCTGCCGTGGAAAACTCGAAAAAGCTTTCAAATCCAACCCCTGGTGTCAAATATAAGGCCTGACCCCATGGTTTGTGCCCCCAAGGTTTGCACCTGACCCCAGGTTTTGCTGTAGGAGTCGATACCGAAATGATCCGTAAAAATGTGAAATACCATGAAAAGTTAAGGTGGACTCTTTACTTTTTTCCCTACGTCAATTCCCTAAACTATTTCCATCCTTAATTTTCCTGCAAGCCCCATTTTTAAGATCACGAATCAAAAGTTAAAACATGAAGACTATTATGAAGATCAAATTACTTATTTTACTAATGCTAGCATCGTTATTTTCCGTCAATGCCTTTGCATGGCTAGGTATGCCAACCCCTATGTTACATGTGGAAGGTCGTTACCTGAAAAACCCTGATGGAGAAAATGTTACATTACGTGGTGGTTGGATGCAGCCAACGGAAACCTGGTTTAATGGCCGGGGAAAATGGTATAGAAATCCATCAAATTGGACCGATCCGAATGATGTTGCGGGTATGCTGAACTTTTTTAAAGAGACCGCAGACCTTATGAGTGACCCCAGCCCAAGATATGGTAAAGACCACGGCTGGTATGCCACCTTTGTGCGTGTCAATCTAGATGGAATTGGCGGTTGGACAAACGAAGCGGGACTGGTTGACCAGACACAATTCAATGCCTGGATACAGAACTTTGTTGTGCCTTACGCCAACTACCTAAAGACTCGTGGTCTTTACCTGGTAATTAGTGCGACCGGTCCGGTTACCACTCCAAATAAAAAAATAGCAGAGCACTCGCGCCTGCATGCGTTCTGGAATACCTTTGCCAACGCCCCGGGGGTGAAGAACTCCGACAACATCATGTTCGAGCTTCTGAACGAGCCGGTTGATATTGAATCCTCTCCTGGTAATGGCGACTGGGGCAAAGGTGAGGCGAAATACTTCAGCGCATTTAGAGACTGGATTCAACCAGTTATTGATGGAATCCGAGATACAGGCGCAAACAATGTGATATGGGTACCGACTCTCGAGTGGCAGGGTTCACCTCAACAACACGCACAGTTTCCTTTTACATGCACCAATTGCGGTATTGCAGCACACTATTATCCGGCTTATGGCGGTTGCTACGACAATGTCGATTGTCATAACAGGTTATGGGAAAGAAATTACAAACCTGCAACAGATATATGGCCAATGATTATCACAGAGAATTTCTGGTTTCCGGAAGATAATGGACTGGACGCAGGTAGTACAGCAAACTATGGCAATACCTTTAAGGCTAACATCGATAAGGAAGGTAACGTTTCTTATATGCTCGGATTTATAGGAGACCTGATTGATGTTGACAATGCGCGGCCTCAAGATGCTAACTTGAACTCAAAGGAAGGTGCACAAGCAGCTTTTGAATGGTGGTACCAGTCTAATTCACAGTCTGATACATGCACACCAACCACCATCACCCCGTATGTACAGGTAGACGACGGAAGTTGGGAACAAACTGCAAGTGTCACAAAAGATGCAAGCGCAACAGCTAAATTTGGTCCTCAACCCACATCAGGCGGCTCATGGTCGTGGAGCGGATGCGGCACATCCGGCAGCTCACGCGAACAAACGATTTCCCCGACAGACTCCTGTACTGCTACAGCTACCTATACCAATTTCT
>JBNKUM010000091.1:0-44453 GCA_050298595.1 Gammaproteobacteria bacterium
GTGTTGGACAGGGAAAGATAAAACTCCTCACCTTCATTCAACACGATAGTCGGCGCCGTGAACTGGGCGTTCAGGATCCCCACATCGTGGGAATCCTCCAGTGGCGTTACCGTCTTGCCTGTCATGTCGTCACCGGCCCGATTTTGATCGGTGATCACACCAAACCCAAAGGCATACAGAGGCTCATCACGGCCCGGGACATTGGTGTAACCATCCCCTGAGCTCAGATGCATACAGGTTGCATTGGGATGAGCTGGATCCGGTGTATCAATTACCGCATCCCCATCGGTATCACCTGGGCACTGCACGAATGCAGACGCCTGGACGGGTGTTGCCGGTAACATGAGCATCGCCAGCAGCGAGGCACATGATCCGTATTTCAACAAAGTTTTCATTTTTCCGTACCTCACGGTTTGAATGTTTTCCAGTTCAGATTTCTGATTAGTTAATCGTTTCATCATTACTGCACCTCATCAGAACCCTGATCAACAACCAGGTTAGCTATACCAGGCTCCTGATCGATATCCACACCATATGGACGATTACGATTCGGGTTGCCACCATCAATAGCACCGGTAGAAGCCGCTGTCAGATGGTAGTCAGAAGCGCCAGAAACAGTTCCACCGTTTCCACCATTCACACCGTCAGCCGCTGTAGACACATCATTGATTGACAATGGTGCGAAGCGAGCGTCGATCCAGTTACCGCCTTCATCCAGTGCCGGAGCAACCATAATGGTCTGAAACTCAGCCTGAACCGGGCTCATACCAGCAGAACCATTCAGGTAGTCGTTTGCAAAACTGGGGTTTGCATCGGTCAGATGCCAGCCAGCAGGATACCCTGTCGCATCAGATACTGTGCTCCAGCGCAGCTGGTCCAGAGTCTCACCAACACCCGCATTAACAACACCCAGATCTGTATAGCCTGCAACCGGAACTAGCTGGCTAGGATTACACTGGGTATTTACGTTTTGCGCACAGCTGTTAGTGATATCACCAGTATTACTCAGCACAAAATAGTTAGACTGGTTCTGCCACAGGATATTGCTGTGCAGGAATGGGTTACCAAAAGGCTTATTCAAGCGGTTATTCAGCGAAGCGTAATCCATCAGACCATCCAGAGTCTGATGATGAAAAGACGCAATACCCGCAATCTGTGGCGTGGACTGAGTTGGGCTACCCGGTGCAAAGGCAGCACCTGCGGTCGCAGTACTCACGTTATTGGCAATGGTATTGTTCTCGATATTAACTACCGCTGCATCCAGCATCGAGATTGCACCCGCATTACCTGCCACGTTATTGACGATAGTGTTATTGGAGACTCTCACTACCCACCATGCGCCTTGACCAGCAGCACGACTCGGATTGGCTTCAATATCAGCACCGTTAGCACGACGGATCGCAATACCGGAACCATTACCGGCTCCGGCCTGGTTACCCTGGATCAGGTTACGGTTGATAGTGACATGACCAGAACCCTCGGTGAAGGTTGAGTCAGCACCCAGTGCTGCGTCCATACCTGCAATCAGGATACCGCCACCATCGGTCTCGAAGCCTGGAGTCTGACGGAAAGACTGATTAAAGATAATCTGGTTATCCTCAATTCTGCCGCCGGTACTCAGACCCAGATGACCGATACCCGCACCATCAGTTGCCGCGAAGTTACCGCAGATCAGGTTATCAGTGATACGGTAGTTAGTAGAGCCATTGTAAAGCGCAATACCGCCACCAGTACCATTCTGTGCACCGTTACGGATGACCTGATTGTGATGAATCCTCAGATTATCGTTTCCAGCATCCGGATACTGTGCGTTGTTATCGAGCAGTGCATAATGGCCTACACGGATACCGCCACCGTAGGTACCTTCGTTACCGGTTACACGGTTGTTACTGATATCCAGACCATTCACATAGCCATTCAGGAAGATACCGCCACCAGTCATACCACCGGTGATCGTAAAGCCATCAATACCCGAGCTCTTGCGACCATTGTTGAAGGTATTTGTATTACCCGGAGCCTTACTGGCCACCATGATACCCGCGCCTTCTTCAGTGTCGAACAGCAGAGGACCATTCTCCTGGCCATTCAATAGATCAAAGTCACCGTTAGTCACGTGAGCCAATGTCTCATCCTTCCAGATCTGAGTCTTCTCAGCTGGGACAGGACGCGCATTGATCGTAGTAGAGAATGCACCGGCACCTTGCAGGTAAACAGGCTTCCACATCACAACCATTTCATTGTACACACCGGGTGCAACCAGGATCAGGTCACCGCGATTTGCGATATCGATAGCATCCTGGATAGGTGTATCAGTCAACACGGGGCTTGGATAAACCGTACGCACCTGACTGTTGTTGAACTCAAGCGGACCAACCATCACAGAAGCACCCATGGGTGATTCGGTACCAGCCGCATTAACGACGCTCAACTGGAAACGACCTTCTGCAAAGTTTTGAGGCAGTACAGCTTCAATAATCGAATCACTCCAGCTTGAAATGACTAAAGGCTCACTGTTTCCCGCTTCGTCAGTCAGATAGACATTACCCCAGGTAGCGCTATTATCTGCAGCACCACCAAAACCATAGTCACGAGTAACGAACTTCTGCATGAATTCATTAGAAGCTGGATTCAATACATCACGCAAACCAACTGAGTGTAGCGTCAGGGTACGTGCAGCATCGTCAGCAACCGTTGAATCTGCAATATAAGGCCCAGGCAGACCATTCGGTCCGTCAACCTGAGCAATCATCGGCGTTGCATCACCTGCTTCACAATCCAGCTGATAACCCGCACCAGCAAATGCTGCGATCTGTAATACCGGCGTATCCAGGTAGGTAGTCGCACCAGGCATATACTGAAAGGTATAGCAGAACTGGGTGTATTGAGGATTGTAGTTAGGATCGATGATGGCTGGAGTATTAGGATCATTATCATGATCAATATAGCCTCCATCATTCATACAGGCTGTCAGCATATTCGGTGTAAAACCGGATGGACTGGCTGCATTCGCTGTATAGGTAGAAGGCAACATCGCGTTGTACTTACCATACTGGTCAGCATACACACGGGTAACCTCATGACCTTTCCAGTCGTAGAAAGCAACAGGCAACCAGGGTGGCGAGAACTTTTCACCGAAAGTTGGAGCATTCGGGTTAAATTCATTAGCCAGGTCATTCAGGATACCGCCAACTACATGAGAGGCCTTTGGTACTTCAGTGAAGAAATGGAAGTCAGCCGCAGCGTTTTTGCCATCGGTTAACAGAACCAGTTTCTTATCACACAAAGGACGCGTTTCACCCGCGAAAGGTGCTGCATAATCCGGGTTAGGTATAGTTACACCCTCGCTGACTATAGTTGCCCCAGGAATTGGATTTCCATCAGCATCAGTCACAAAGGTCAACAGATCTGGAACCACATGATCGTCACCCACACAGGTAGGTGGTAGCAACTGTGCAGCCGCCAGGTAGTCGTCACCAAAATCGACATTCTTGGACTCTTCTTTCAGTGACTCATAGCCCGGAGGAGTGAAGCCCTGAACAATATAGTAACCGGCTTTCAGATACTCTTTGGAATCCTGACCTGTAGTCATGACACTGGCAACAGGGTTACTTGGGAAAGCATAACCACCATCGAATACACCAGGACGCACCTGGTTCCAGTTACGCATGCTATCCATACAAAGGTTATCAGCCACCAGATCGCCCATCAGGTTTTTACCCTGACAGTTTTCAGGAGGCGTATCGTCCCAGCTGTCAGACCAGGTTACATCAACTGCGTCACCATAATCGAAGCTACCATTACCATTACGGTCGATATCTTCTGGACCTTTAGCAGCAGGGTCGGCAAACCAGCCTAGCGGATAGTTATCAATGTCAGGTTCCTGAATACCGGCTACACCATTTATATCGTCGGCAACTTCGTCGATATTGTCATCCTGATACAGCGCAAACTGCACACGAGGAATACCAGGCTCCCAGATTTCGGCAGCCGCAAAGCGAGGATCATGCTCGGCACGGGTGATCGCATTGACTGCCACACCGCTGATACCGCCATTCTCATCAGCACCGTAAGTAGTCTTACCAAACTCAACGACCGACTTCTGACCCAGAAAGCCCTGCATACCCAAAGTCAGCGCAGGCCCTCTTAAAGTAAGAGAGTAACCATCGGTAGTACATTCTTTGGCATCAGGGTTGGTATCGCAATCTGGTAAAGCAATGGGATTACCATCCACATCCAGACCCGCATTCTGTGGTTGTGCAATAAAACCATTGGCCTGCAGATCGTTGTCAGGATTAACTGTACTACCATCACCACCACCGTTATCAACGGTAATCGTTACACCAGTCGCCTTGAACTTGGCAAAGTCGGTTTCCAGAACCAGCCAGTGGAAGAATGGGAACACCTGCTCTAGAGGTGCAGCGCCTTCCACGTCAATCGCCATGCTCTGGTAGATACGACCATCACGCCAGCGAATATTGGTTGCAAATGAATCCGCATTTGCATTGCTTTCATTAGGATCCCTAATACCATCTTCATCTTCATCAATGAATACACTGGTGAACATCTTGTGGAACCAGTTGAAGATCGGGATTTCACCCAGCGCACAAATATTAGTGCCGTTAGCGCAATCAGCTGTATTGGGTGCACTACCGTTAGTGTTGGAAGCAACCAACTGAGTTAAAGCTGTTACCGTAACACCGTCACCCGCTGCATTTGGGGCGATAGAGAAAGGATGGTTTGCAATAACCGCATCCAGACCGTCATCGTAAATCGACAGGCTGTAGTCACCGGTTGGCAGACCACCAATATCAAATGTTGAAGTATCGTCACAGGCACCGGAATAAATCGTCTTGCCTGCAATACCCAGGTTGACACCTACACGACAACCCGGGAATGGCGTGCCGTTGTTAAATGTGAAGTCTGGCGAACGTGACATGTGATTATCAACCACAGTACCTGTGATAGAAGCAGCGACACCCCCTGGTACTGGTTGCGCATAACCAACACAGGGGTTCACGTCAGGATCAGTCACTTCAACAGTCTGTAACACACCATCAACTTCAACCTGAGTGGTCATGGAAATAGGGCTACCATCACCCCAGGTTCCCGCATTACAGTCGTATTCACGTACAAAACCGATGAATACGTGTGGCCCTGGAGGACCGAATTCTACAAAGTTCTGCGGCTCGTTGGCCTTAACCCAGGCATCCACGACCTTCGTACCTTCTATCGTAGAGGTCTGGATCCAGCCCGCGCCAGCAGGAGGAACAACCTGAACACCATACTTTCCGGGTGGCAGGTTCTTGATCACCAGATAACCCTGATCATTCGGTACTAACTGAACCGTATTGGCTGGCAGTGCACCAGGAGTAATGATGGTACCGTTGGTTTGAGAGCCTGCAGGGAATGAGGCAACCGAACCATCAGCATTGTATTCGGTACCCAGAGGATTACCGAAAGCATCATAAGCGACACGGCCACCACCAGCACCGTATTGACCCGCAGGATCTTCCAGAATGATGTGGAAAGGCTGGAACTGACCGTCAACGATAGAACCGTTAAGGCCACGCTCGCCTACGTCGATGGCGCCATTGATCGGGCTATTATCCTCAAACACCTGGATACTGATCTGCGCAGTAGGGATAGGCGATGGATTGGTACGGACTTCGGCAGTCGCTCCGCTAGCTGTAACCGTTACCGGCTTACCACCTAACTGATACTGTCCATAGGGAAGCACTGAAACGAAGTAGTCACCTTCTGGCACATTCAGCGTAATACTATCTGCTGTAGTCTCACCAGAAAGACCAACACCGTTTGCATCTCTGGCAACCGGCGTATGACTCTTGTGGAAATTAAAAGACAGGCTCTTGTTTAATTCAGTGCCAGAAAGATCTTGCCAGACATCAACCCCAGGAGTTGATTTATACATTGGGTCTTCCTCTACGATGTATCTAAAGCCCCCGGCAACATTTCCTGCGCCATCTTCGGTAGTAATGGTAAGCGACGCCGCGTGCACCACTCCTGAAAGGGCTGTCCCTAACAGGAAGGTAGCCACCGCGACCGGCTTGACCAACCTTTCATACATTAATGATTTACTCATCTGGTTTTCCTCATAACATTCATCACTTGTAACGCCCAATTTCATAGTCAGGTAACATTTGATTGTTCAAATTCGGGCAAGCTACCCAAAAACCTTTTTTGATGAATGTGATAATAGGTATGTATGTAAATGGGAGATATACGTAGAACAGTGGCTTTGCTGCGACAATCTGCCGCATGTTTCATGAGGAATTAACGCGTATGTAGGTAGAATTTTACGCAGTCAAAGGTGGATATAAACTCAGTGTATAATTTAAGTTTTTTATAGCAAATTTGTGAACCAGGTCCACTCTGGCCCATTCTTTTTCACGTAGTTTTCACGTTAAAGCCGTATTCTTAGTCTTATTTTGCTTATATATTCTGTATCTCCGGGGGGGGCTACATATGAGAGATAAAATTCTTTTATCAAGCTTACTGGTTTCTCTAAGCTTTAACCTCGCAGCTTTCGACTTAAGCAGCCTGGTTACTACGGGGAACAACCTGGCTTTTGTATCTGCAAAACCAACTCCTGCTGGCGAATTCCGTTATAGCTTCCCAGCAATCAGTTTAATTAACCAGAACAATGAATCGGTAGCTCTCGACTCCTTATTTAATACTGATAAAAATATCGTGTTTGCTTTCTTTTTTACACATTGTGTAACTGTTTGTACCACAGTTACTCTTAGCCTTAAAAGCATTCAACCCCATTTACCAGAAAATACCATAATAGCAATGATCAGCATTGACCCCGATACTGATACACCAGCCGAGCTGAAAAGCTATGCTGAACAGCATCGTATCGACAATCCAAACTGGTATCTGTTAACTGGACAAACAAGTCAGATCGAAGATTTCCAGAAAAGTTTTGAAGCTTACCGTGGAAATAAAATGAACCACAGTACTTCAATTTTTGTAAAACAGGCTAATTCAGAAGTTGTTACTGAAATTAAAAACAATTTCTCTACTATTCCTTTACTTCTAAAAAGCAGTTAAATAAGAAAAGGGACACAGCAATGAATATTCAACAACAAAATGGAATCGTTTCAACCATAAGCTTTTCACCTTTTGACGAAACATCAAAATATACAGAATTACGTGATCGCATTTTTCGCAAAGCTATAGAAAAATCACATATTACACCGCTCAACCATATCGATATTTTCGACGAGTCTATTTTAACTTTCGAATCCCTATATCAAGCTTTAGACTTTTTAGTTTCTATTCTGCGCATTACAACCGGAAGAGAAGAGCAGATTGATAACTCGATCAGTATCAAATCGAGCTTATGCATGGGTGATTATTTTATTCATCAGGATCAGATTTACGGTGAAGCGGTAAATTTTGCAACCAGGCTATCCTATGCTTCTCGCAAGAATGAAATGCTACTAAGCCGTGTGGATACCGCCCTTGTTGATCAGTACATTTTATCTCACCCTGACGTAAGTTACTTTATACGTGATGATGAAGACAACTCAATCAGTATTGCATTAAATGATGAAGATATTACAAAGGCACAGGATAGAGAGATGGCCTTTAAGGTTGAATGTAACGGACAAAGCAAGGTATTTCGTTCTTCACGTAATATCATTATCCCAATTGGTCGATCAGGCAATTCTGAAATTTTTATAGATAGCGATCAAATATCGCGTAACCATGCTACGATTCAATTGAACTACAACACTATTTATCTAGAAGATCATAGCTCAAATGGAACTTATGTTTATACAGATGATCGTGAAATATATGTATCGCATGAAAAAATCGAGCTAAGCAACAGTGGACATATCTCTTGCGGTATTAGTATGTACTCCAATCTCAAGTCTTCAGAATTAATAAGTTTTGAATTATGCGAACTTGACAATATGACCAGCAATACGCCGACTCTGGTAAGTTAATAAATTCTCAACCAGATAGAGCATTAAATACCCCTCTATTCTCTAAGACCCCTTATTTTTCTGCTTAATATGCAACACTAATTAAGCACAGAAATCCTTCCTGAAAACTCAAGTACTGACCTCAAATAGAACAGTTTTTGTCTTTAATTTTATATGATAATTCTCCATTAATTCTCCTGATTACCCAAAAACATAACCACCTTAATACGCTTAAAAATGCAATCACTATAGAGAAGGAAATTGCCTGGAACAGGTTCTCTTAACACCCACACCATAATCCAGGGCTACATTTTTAAGAATCACCTATAACTCCTGATCACCAGACAATAGCTCTATTAAGATTCCTCTATGCATCTGTCATGACAATTTTGTCAACAAATTCTTCTGCAATGAATTTGAGCGGCATAGCTGCACGTAGCGTGAAAACTACTTGTCGAACCAGGGTTCTCATCAATCCTCGCTCGACATAAGCTCGGCTCTGGCTTCCTGCTTCGCCCTAACACCTAAATCTCTTTAGGCGTCCTGCATTGTTCTACTTCCAGCATCTATGCAGTCGTGTCTACTTAAAAAACTCGCAGTTGCGGGGTAAGTAATTGAAAGAGCATAGCCACCCCAAGCATTTTGCTAACTGTTAACGGATAGACTAAAAACGCCATAGCTTCTGGCGTTTTTACACGTTACAACGACCATCCCTGGTCACCGCCCTTTGGGTCAGCGGTGCTGTTCTAATTCGCTCGCTAATTGCTCAGCTCTGGCTTCCTGCTTCGCCCTAACACCTAAATCCCTTTAGGCGTCCTGCATTACTCTACTACGATGCATCCATGCATCTATCCCTGCGAATTAGTCGGGGCACCTGGTCGGCGCTCCACAAACTTATCTGGAATAAGTTTGAACAACTTGAGCTGGCCTGCTTGCAGGTAAAACACATGGATGTGTTTTATAAATGGCATGCGCACACGTCGAACAGGGTCCTTCATCTAATCAGGCTTCCCGCCATAAAAAAACCCCGCAGTTGCGGGGCTTATTTATGGCGGAGAGCGAGGGATTCGAACCCTCGATACGCTATTAACGTATACGCCCTTAGCAGGGGCGCGCCTTCAGCCACTCGGCCAGCTCTCCGTATTTTTTAAAACTTCCTTAGTAACTATTACCGAGATTGTCTGGATCCTGTTCCTGCTCCGCCTTGATACGGTCATAAATTTCTTCACGATGTACAGCCACTTCACGGGGTGCATTTACACCAATACGCACTTGATTTCCCTTAACGCCGAGAACGGTTACTGTTACTTCATCACCGATCATTAAGGTCTCACCTACTCGCCTTGTTAATATAAGCATTTTTCATCTCCTATTTAAGTCAATCATAAATGCAGGTTTTCCGAACAATACCTGTCTTATTATTAATCCAAAAATTACTACGACGTCCGAGGATAGAATTCTACCCGACATTTTCAGCTAGAGCCAGCCCCAACAGTTACATATCTTTAGATATGCTTACTTCGTCACTTTATTAAGTCTAAATTGTTTCTTCGATAGTCTTTGCCAGATCAAATCCATCGTGTAATGCACGAACTCCAAGCTCTAAATACTTTTCATCAACAACAACAGATATCTTAATCTCTGAGGTTCCAATCATGATGATGTTAATCCCTTCTTTGGCCAGTACTTCGAACATCCTGCTCGCTATACCAGCATGTGAACGCATACCAACACCAACTATCGAAAGCTTAGCAATTTTATTATTGCCAGATACCTCTCTGGCACCAAGGCTTTCCGATGTCTTTCTCAAGATTCCCAACGCCAACTCATAATCATTACGATGGACGGTAAAGGTAAAATCAGTAGTTCCATCTGCACCAATATTTTGAAGAATCATATCGACTTCGATATTAGCATCCGAGATTGGCCCTAAAATTTGGAATGCCACGCCGGGAGTATCCGGCACTCCATTAATGGTTAATTGCGCTTCATCACGATTAAAGGCAATTCCAGAAATTACTGCCTGTTCCACAGTATCATCCTCTTTTGTTTCAGATGTAATCAGAGTTCCACCCCCCTCTTCAAAAGAGGATAAAACGCGTAAAGGTACTTCGTATTTGCCTGCGAATTCAACCGCTCTAATCTGCAATACCTTCGATCCCAGACTTGCCATTTCAAGCATTTCTTCAAAGGTGATTTTTTCCAGACGACGTGCATCAGAAACCACACGTGGGTCGGTAGTATAAACACCATCTACATCGGTAAATATCTGGCACTCATCAGCCTTCAATGCGGCCGCTAATGCAACGCCAGTAGTATCAGAACCACCACGCCCCAGAGTCGTGATATTGCCATTTTCATCAACTCCCTGAAATCCGGCTACTACAATTATTTTCCCCTCAGCAAGATCCTGTTTAATATTGTCAGAATCAATGGCAAGAATGCGTGCTTTATTGTGCGCACCATCGGTAACAATTTTAACCTGCGCCCCGGTATAGGATTTAGCCGCATACCCTCTTTTTTCAATCGCCATGGTAAGTAGAGCGATAGTTACCTGCTCACCCGTAGTGAGTAGTACATCAAGCTCGCGTCCGCGGATAGAAGGGTTTATCTGTTTGGCCAGATCGGTCAGACGATTAGTTTCCCCACTCATAGCAGAAACCACGACAACCATGTCATTGCCCTGGTTTTTATAACCAATGACTTTATCAGCAACCGCCTCAATGCGTTCGATAGAACCCACCGAAGTTCCGCCATATTTCTGAACTAAAAGTGCCATTAATGAATTTGCTTAATCTAAAGGAAATCGCTTAACCCGAAATTGGGTCGGGGATTATAGATATCACCACGCATCAAGTCACGAAATATCTGATGAAACTCAGTTAGATAATTGTCCTTTTACCCATTCAGGCACAGAATTCAGTGCTTCTGACAGGTTTTCAGGCTGATTTCCACCTGCCTGAGCCATATCTGGACGCCCTCCACCTTTACCACCGCACTGTTGTGCAACCATATTCACCAGGTCGCCTGCACGTATTTTTGCCGTTTCAGCTTTACTCACACCCGCGATGATCGACACCTTGCCTTCTTCCGAAGATGCAAGAACGACTATCGCCTGACCCAGTTTATTTTTTAACTGATCAACGGTATCTCGCAATGTTTTGACATCTGCTCCCTCGAGCTCTGCAGCTAATACCTTGATGCCGTCGATCTCTACAGCCTGAGAAGCCAGATCACCACCTGCCTGAGAGGCTATTCTGGATTTTAACTGTTCCAGTTCTTTTTCCAGCTTGCGCTGGTTTTGCTGCATCTGCTCAACCTTGTGCATCACATCGTCACGACCCGCTTTGACTAAAGAAGCCAATTGATCAAGCTGGTCCTCATCATCATAAAAGCGCTGCATTGCAGCTTCGCCAGTGAGTGCTTCGATACGACGCACGCCTGCGGCTACGCCTGTTTCCAGAACGATTTTAAATAGACCTATATCGCCTGCGCGTTCAACATGTGTACCACCACACAGCTCTACCGAATCCGAACCTATACTCAGTACACGAACCGTACTGCCATATTTTTCGCCGAACAGCATCATGGCTCCGGTTTCTTTGGCATCGTCTATAGACATCAGCTGAGCCTTTGTTTCCAGATTCATTCTGATTTCATCATTCACCAGGCCTTCAATCTGACGAATTTCAGTATCAGTCATGGGTTGAAAATGGGAAAAGTCAAAACGTAATTTTTCACTGTCAACCAGTGATCCTTTTTGCTGTACGTGATCACCCAATACGGTACGCAGAGCTTCATGCATTAAATGGGTAGCGGAATGATTTAACTTAATCGCCTGTCGACGCTGCTCATTCACGTGCGCATAGATTTTATCGCTGGTTTTGATAGAGCCCGACTCAAGCTGGCCTATATGCAAAAACACATCACTCTGTTTTTGCGTGTCATTAACCATAAAACGATTATCTCCAGCCAGCAGTTCACCGGTATCACCAACCTGCCCACCAGACTCTCCGTAGAACGGGGTGTGATTCAGGATAATGATCGCTTCTTCGCCAGCATTAAGCTCGTCGACTTCATCACCATCCTTAATAATACTAATGATCTGACAATCTTCGGCCAGTGATTCATATCCCTTGAATTCAGTTTTCTGCACATCCTGCAGTTGAATCACATTGTCGCCCGATACGAACTGGCTATGCAAACGCGACAGGTCTTTCTGTTCGGCCATAGCTTTGTCAAAGCCTTCCAGATCGATTTCAAGCTGCTGTTCGCGCGCCACATCGGCGGTCAAATCTGCCGGGAACCCATAGGTGTCATATAACTTGAAAACAGTTTCGCCATCAATCACCTTGCCTCTCATAGTATCGATAGTTTGTTGCAGAATTTTCATTCCATTCTCCAGCGTTTCGGCAAAACGCTGTTCTTCCTTGAGTAACACATTGGCGACATGCTGGCTGTTTTTAACCAGTTCTGGATAGGCTTCACCCATTTGTTCAACCAGATCTTCTACCAGTCGATAGAAGAAGGGTTCGTTACAACCCAATTGATGTCCGTGACGCGAAGCACGTCGAATGATACGACGCAATACATAACCTCGACCTTCATTGGAAGGTAAAACACCATCCACAATCATGAAGGCACAGGAACGGATATGATCGGCGATAACGCGTAATGATTTATTTTCCAGATCAGTGACCGAAGTATATTTAGCTGCCGCTTTGATCAAAGCCTGAAACAGGTCGATCTCATAGTTGCTGTGTACATTCTGTATGATCGCAGCCAGGCGCTCCAGCCCCATACCAGTATCTACCGAAGGCTTGGGCAAAGGAGTCAACGTGCCACTGGCATCGCGGTCGTATTGCATGAATACTAGATTCCAGATTTCGATGTAACGGTCTCCATCTTCCTCAGGTGACCCCGGAGGTCCACCCCAGATATGATCACCATGGTCATAAAAGATTTCACTGCAGGGACCACAGGGGCCGGTATCACCCATCGACCAGAAGTTATCGCTTTCGTTCTTTTTCCCGCCCGGCTTGTCTCCGATGCGGCCAAAACGTGCGGGATCAATATTCATTTCCTTAAGCCAGATATCAGCGGCTTCGTCATCTTCTTCGTATACGGTGACCCATAATTTTTCCGCGGGTAAGCCAACCACTTCGGTCAAAAATTCCCAGGCAAACAGAATGGCTTCGCGCTTAAAGTAATCGCCGAAGCTGAAGTTACCCAGCATTTCAAAAAAGGTGTGATGACGCGCGGTGTAACCCACATTTTCCAGATCGTTATGTTTTCCGCCAGCCCGCACACAACGCTGTGACGTAGTCGCACGTGTATAGGCGCGTAAATCTTTACCCAGAAAAACATCCTTAAACTGCACCATACCAGCATTAGTAAATAACAGGGTGGGGTCATTTCCAGGCACTAGTGAACTGGAAGCCACTACTTCATGCCCTTTATCTTTAAAGAAAGTCAGAAACTGTTCTCGTAATTCTGCGCTGGTAGTCATTAATACTGTTAAACCTGATTATTGATGATATTTTCCAAGCCTTTAAATGGCTTACAAACTGAATTTGAATAGGACGGTTCCAAATCAGCGGAATAATCGCATGACTGACTCTGGAGAAAAACCCCTATTTTGCAAAAAACGAGCCTGTTTCATCTTTTCTGCATAATCTTCGGGGATATGAGTGCCGAATTTCTTGATACGCTGCTCCTGCATGCGTTCAGTCCAGCTGTCACTGTAGCAGGACATGACCTGTGCTAGCAGATTTTCGGAAATACCACGCTGGGATAATTCATGCTGTATGCGCAATGGACCATAGCCCTTTTGCGCACGTTGATATAGATAGCTCTCGGCATAGCGCTCATCGCTTTGCAGATTTTCCAGTTGCAACTGCTGTAGTGTCTGTTCGATTTCATCATCATCGAATTCGCGCTGCCTGAGTTTCTGCACCAGTTCACTACGCGAGTGCTCGCGCCGAGAAAGTAAATCCATCGCGGTATTGCGAGCACTACGAACAACCTTCAAGATTTAACTCTCAATCAGATCGGCTTTCGCTTGCTGATTTTCATCCTTGCCTTTACTCCTGCCTTTATTCTTGCCTTCATCTATCTCTTCAACCTTCTCTTCATCCCTGCCTTTATTCTGTGGCAATAACTCAGCACGGATACGTGCTTCGATGTCGGCGGCCATTTCAGGATGCTCCTTGAGATAATTACGCACATTATCCTTACCCTGACCAATACGCTCTTCTTTATAGCTATACCAGGCCCCAGCCTTGTCAACAAACCCCAGCTTAACGCCGAGATCAATTAATTCACCCTCAAGTGAGGTACCTTCACCATACAGGATTTCAAATTCACACTGTTTAAATGGGGGAGCCACCTTATTCTTCACCACCTTGACTCGGGTTTCATTACCCACCACTTCATCACCTTTCTTAATGGCACCGATACGACGGATATCCAGACGCACTGAAGAATAGAATTTCAAGGCATTACCACCCGTAGTGGTCTCCGGATTACCGAACATGACACCGATCTTCATACGGATCTGGTTGATGAAAATCACCATAGAATTGGATCGTTTGATGCTACCTGTCAGCTTACGTAACGCCTGAGACATCAAACGCGCTTGCAGACCAACATGCGAATCACCCATGTCGCCTTCAATCTCTGCCTTTGGTGTCAATGCTGCCACCGAGTCGATTACGATCACATCCACCGCACCCGAACGCACCAGCATATCGGTGATTTCCAGTGATTGTTCGCCGGTATCTGGCTGAGAAACCAGTAATTCTTCCATATCAACACCGAGCTTCTCGGCATATAGTGGATCCAGTGCGTGCTCCGCATCCACAAACGCTGCTGTTCCACCTTTTTTCTGACACTGTGCCAGCACCTGTAAGGCCAAAGTCGTTTTACCAGAGGATTCAGGACCATAGATTTCGATCACCCGACCTTTGGGTAGACCACCCACACCCAGGGCAATATCCAGCGACAAAGAACCGGTTGAGATCGCTTCCAGATTGCGATCGATCATGCCGTCGCCCATGCGCATCACAGATCCTTTACCAAACTGCTTTTCGATTTGTGTTAACGCAGCGCCTAGCGCCTTCTTTTTATTGTCGTCCATTTTAACTCCTGATCGTGTTGAGTGGATTTAATAGCCCCGAATTATCACACAGGATAACGAGAACATAAAGAGAACTTTCATCTGGTGAGGATATTTTTTTATCCGTCCTTCAGACTCATTTGTTTCATGGAGTAGAGGATAACTTATTAGTGGCTCATGAGGTGAGCCTGAAGAAATTATTTTTGAAAATTAGTTAATGAGTTGAAGGACTTGTTGTAATGCATATCGCAGGCTGCTATTTCGCACCCGCTCACGATCGCCTCCAAATACCTGTGTTTCACAGATCAGAGTCTCAGGTGTAGCAAAACCAAACCATACTGTACCCACCGGTTTTTCAGCACTACCACCACCCGGCCCGGCGATACCGGTTACGGCTATGGCATATTGAGCCGTACTATTTGCAATAGCCCCCCTGGCCATTTCGCGGGCTGTAGCTTCACTTACAGCGCCATGCCGTTGCAGGGTTTGTGGGCTGACGCCCAGCATATCCATCTTGGCCTGATTGCTGTAGGTGACAAAGCCGCGTTCGAACCAGTCCGAGCTACCCGCCAGATCGGTAAAAGTTTTAGCGATCAAACCGCCGGTGCAGGATTCAGCTGTGCAGATCATCGATCCAGTGTGGGTTAATTTCTCGGCGAGCTGGTGAGTGAGTTGTTCAGTATCCAGAGTCATGGCGGTATTATAAATGAGTCTGAGAAATATGCCTGCTCTGATACATGCATGGCTTTAAACCTGGATTCCACAGTTGACCGCTTGTATTAGTGGGTAACCCTCTGTTTCGTAAACGATCACAGTCGGTTTGTATTTTCATCAAAGAGGTGAATCCCGCTACGAGCTGAATTGCACGTTTGAGGCAGTGTATCTGTACGTTGCCTATAGGGACATAGGTAAGGGGCGTGAGCAGGACGCGGAATCTTTGTAACTCCCTGGAATAGCTCGCTATTGTGCGTTGTCACGCCTTGATCTACACCACCTCAAACGCACTACAACTCGTCCAACTGAGGATTCCAGGAAAAGGCTACTACTTTGAACATTAAACCATTTACTGACGCTTCTACCCGAGTCATCCCTACGGGAACTGGCTATTTACTGTCCCTCAATAAACCAGTGCAATTTGCTCAACCTCTGGATCAGATATGGCCTGCAATGGAATCTGATTAGCCTCGGCCTCATTCACTCGAACCACATAATCTATGGATGATTGCGGCGAGGTAATCACCGGGTTCTGCCCCGAACCGCTGGTTTAAATCGCAGCCAGATTCAAATTGTGGCGGCGTTTTCTGGAAAATACCCGACCTTATAAGCATCGGTAGCTTGATGCGGCAACATAGTATCCAGACTCAGAGCTTGCTGATCCCGGCAAAAATTGTAATCGGTAAAAAGATAATCCTGATACGGCTTAAAATGAAAATTCTGCGTCTGAATATTCAGTCGCGCTGACATCTTTCTATCCAGTGCGGCGTACTGAATAAATTACCCAGCGTCACTCTGGCGTTAATTTTCTGCTGGGTATTCCAGCCATTATTGATAACATCCAGCAGCTTACTTTGAATCTTCATGGTATCGGTCTGGAATTCTTCTACCTAGAAACTGCTGCCACCAATCTCTCGACCACGATAGCGGTTATCGCGTACCAGATGCAGTGAAACTTCGTTGCTTCCGGTATCAGAAGTGGCTTCGGTCGGATATTGAAAATCTGCTAGCCCCATTTTTGGTAAGCGATATTTCTCAACCTTAACCTCCTTATTACGTGGATCACTTATAACCACTACTTAATAGATTTATCACAGATAAAATTAATGCGGAATCCTGGATAATACGCTCAAATAGTTTCAGCTCGATTTATCCGCTTATCTGATCGCCGATATCCCGCAATAAGGGAACCACTCACTATCGCCAGACAGGCTAGCAACAGCGTGATGTCGGCCTTATCAAGTCCGCTCAGCACCAGTAGCAGAGCCGAAATAACTGGAGCAGAGTATGCCAGTACGCCGAGCAGTTGCAGGTTGCCGTGTTTAATCCCGAAATCCCAGGTAAAGAATGCGAAGCCGACCGGGCCCAGGCCCAGACCTGCAACACCGACCCACTGATTAAATGAGTCAGGCCACATCGTTGTCTCCCATAACAAATGACACAGTAGCGCCAGTATCGAAGTGGCTGCGCAAAACCATCCAACTGCATCGGTCGAAACCTGTTTGACCAGACGACTTAATACCGAATAACCCGACCAGATAAAAGCGCAGGCGAGCGCTAACAGATAACCGCTGAGGTATTGCGGATTAAATCCATCGCCACCCTGACCGATCAATAACCAGCAACCAAGCAACGCAATAATTGCACCGAACAGATGTCGTTTAAGCAAGCGCTCCCCTGGCAGCAAGCTGGCAAACACAACAATCAATAACGGCCAAAGGTAAGCAATCAGACTAACGCTTACCGACGGTGCTCTGGTCATGGCAAGGAAGTAACAAAAATGGTAACCAAAATAGCCACCCACAGCTAATAGCCAGGCCAGTTTAGGCTGCCGTAGATGGCATAAACCCGACTGCCCCTGTCGCCACCAGTTAAGCAGCATGAGAAAAAAAGCCAGAGCAAAGGTCATCGCCATCAATTGAAAGGGCGGTATCCGGCCTTCAGTTAAACGAGTGAACAAAGCCAGAGTACCCCAGAGAAAGATTGAAACAGAACCGATCAGGGTGGCCCGGAAAGTCATACTCGACATAAAAAATATCCCACTAATGAATCACAAAAGCTTAGCGCCCAAGATACCCGGAATCTTTATCAATAGGGCGAAATTATTTTCCGAAACGGCGGAAATAACTGGGAGGGATAGCAAAATGCTTACGAAAACGATCGCTAAAGGCTGCAAGGTTGTTATAACCAACAGCGTCTGCCACCTGTTGAATGCTCAGACTACCTTGCTCTAACAATTGCCAGGCTTGCTGCATGCGTTTCTCAATAAGGTATTGATGGGGTGTCATCCCAAGCTGTTTACGAAAGAGTTCAGTAAGATGACGAGGACTCAGATTGGCGATAAACGCCAGCTGCCTGTTACTGATGTCTGCGTCGAAATGATTATCCAGATAGTTACGTGCCACAGAAATGCGACGATCCAGTCCAGGTTTTTTACCGTATTGTTCCTGCAGTAACTGAATCAACAACAATAGCATCTGCCGCTGGGTAGTGCCGGAGTTACGCTGCAGCAATTGCTGATGCAGGAAACGCACATACTGATTTAGCGCAGGGCTTAAGTGAATAAAAGGGGGTAACTGTTCAAACTCCGGGGCGAGCACATCAGGAATATCGGCCACCACAAAACAGTTCTCCTGTGAAGCTGAAAACCCATGCTCTTTTCCAGCATTGATAATGGCTGCCTGATCAATATTGACCTGACCTGCCTGCTTACCGACTGAGATATCCAGCTGACCGCTGACAGGCAACACCAGTTGATGGTAATCATGCTGATGATTATCGGTTTCTGCGCTATAGCTGCGCAGATCAAGAATCAGGCTATCGAGTGGCATGTACATATTCTCAGGTTTACCCATCCAGGGGGTCGTTGATAATGAAACAACGTCATGGTAATCGATTCGAATAAAAGCACTACCCTACTACTAAACCCGTTTACAAGCTGTCTTAGTTAATTTCTTGTTATTGGAATAAATACTGCTCGGTGCCTGGCGCTCTTTGCTCTGAATTTTTATATTAAATGGCTATGTAGCAAACTCAGGCAGTTTGTCATCCTATGCTTTACCTATCTTATATTAAATAGGTAAAGCATAGGATGACAGGGATATTCTTAAGTAAGTGCCATTCGTATCTGCCCCAGTTATTCTAGAAGACAAACAACCAGGGCAAAACGAACCCTGAACATTTTACTTCCATGTTTCTCCATACTCTACGTGGCAGCTCTGGAAACACTCTATTACCGACTGAAATTAAAATCCGCTACTACTGATACTATGTTCATGGCACGAACCATAACAATCTTTGTCAGTTGCTATGCCTCTGTGCCTTCTCTCACCCGTATCATAGTCACGGTCATGACAGCCTGCGCAGTAAGGCTTATAGCTTGTATTCGACCACTCACTATCTGGAATAGTTGCTGTAATGGTGTTGCCATGACAGGCCGTACAGCTCAGGGCTCTGCGGTGATCGAGCGGATTGTATGGGCCACTACCGCCTAGCCCTGGGATTGACAAAGGATGAACAAAAGTAGACGGTGACCAGGCGTTGGTGCTATGGCAAACGTCACACTCTTCGGTAGTTCCCAGGTGACCACTATTCATGTCGTCTGCATGACAGGAAGTACAATTACCTGCCGTGCTGGCATCATGCACCCAGCTAGCACCGCTGAAGGTTGCTGTAGATTTATGGCATACGTTGCAATCCTGGTTCGTATCAACATGCGGAGGATCTGCATCCTGCTTGCTTTTTGCACCGACGGTGTTGCCGTCATGACAGGAATCACAGCGTGCATTCTGTACCGCAGGACTGCTGTGATCGACTGTCGCACCCACAAATGATCCAGTGTTATGACATGAGCCACAATCCTGGCTGGTCGAGACATGGCCAGCAGGTTTGCCTGTAGCAAAACCCGCGTCATGACAGGATGAACAGTTATCCTGTATGCCTACGTGGGCGAAGGTGGCAGGTGTAAAGCCGGTGGTCTGGTGACAGAAAGAGCAATCCTGATTGGTCGGCACGTGTCCCGGGGGAGGCGTCTTGCCTGGTGCAGTGACTCCGTCATGACAGGATGAACAGTTATCCTCTATGCCATTGTGGTCGAACTTCGCGCCACTGAAATCTTCGGTGTTATGACAGTCTGAGCAATCCTGAGTCGGTGCAATAGCAACATGCTCGGATGACATACCGGTGGCATAGCTGCCATCATGGCACGATGCACAGTTGTCGACTATGCCCTGGTGATTAAACACTGCCTCTGCAAAGGTAGCGCCGGCTTTATGACACAACACACAATCGTCCGTGGTAGGGATATGCGGTGTATCAGTTTTGGCGTCCATTCCAGTGGCATCGGTTCCATTGTGGCAGCTGTCGCAGCGATTACCGACTACAGGTGGCTTACCATGGTCGAGGAAGGCGTCTGAGAAACTATCGATGTTATGACAGGCTGAGCAATCTTCGTTGGTATTGCTGTGTACTACTGTGAGCGGTGCACCGATAGCACCAGCCGCTACATGATCATCGATGCCGTCATGACAGGATTCGCAGTTATCCGTAATGCCCTTGTGGCTGAAAGTAGATTGTGTGAATGAAGAAACCGTGTGGCAGATGTAGCAATCCTGCGATGTAGGCAGATGGCTCGCGCTCTTGACCTGACTTACGGCTGGCAGAAACTGATCAATATGGCAGCCTTCACAACCCGAGGTCAGGCTGTCGTGTACAGCACTGCGAAAGATGGTGGAGGTAAAAGTGTCGGTAGAATCGTGACAAACGCTACACTCACCCAGTGCCGGGATATGGTTAACAGGTTTATCCATGGAAATACTATTGCCATGGCAGGCACTACAGTTATTGGGGTCAATGCCGATATGATTATACAGAATGCCTGCAAAGCTGTTGAAGTTGGTAATATTGTGGCAGCTAGAGCAGTCTTCGTCGGTGGGCACATGATTATCCGGTTTGCCGGTGCTGATGCCACCGTCATGGCAAAGTTCGCAATTGTTGGTATCTATCCCCTCGTGATTGAACGGAGTGGGGACAAAAGCGGTTGTATCATGACACACACCACAGTCGGCCGTAGTGGGTAAATGGTTAGGTCCCTTGCCCTTAGTGATGACATCATCATGGCATGCTGAGCAAGTCATCGCGTTCAGATAGCTGTCGGCATGGTTAAAGGTACCACTGTTAAAGTCGCCCGGTGAATGACAGGCATCACAGTCTTCAGTGGTCGGTAGATGATTCGATGACATGCCAGTAGCGCCATTGGTGCTGCCATCATGACAGGATACGCAGGTTCTGTTGGTCACCTCTGTCGAGTTGTGATCGACATATGCCGGAGTGAACAGGTCAGTGGTATGACAGCTGCCACAATCCGAAGTGGTGACCACATGATTGCTCGTGGGCTTGGCTGGTGCATTGATACTGGTACTTGAATTATGACAGGACTCACAGGTCTGTACGCCTGGGTCTACCAGACGGTGGTCGAAAAAACCGTCCATACTGAAGCTAACAATACTATGACAGTCACGGCAATCCAGTAACGGATTAATGTCAGGATGCCCGACAATCGTACCGCTGGCAGTGACGCCATGACAGGAATCACAACGACTTTCGGTCACTATCGGTGCGGTATGATCTGGATACGCGCCGACGAAGCTGGTGGTATTATGACAGGATCCACACTCTGCGTCTGGGGCATGAGTATAGTTGGTATTGTCTGGACCCATGGCGATACTGCCGTTGTGGCAACCAGCACATTGCCTGACGATTCCTTCATGATCGAAGCTGCCATCCGGGTTCAGGTTCAGGAAATGATCGGTGTTGTGACACTCGTCGCACTCAGCATTAGTCTGGGTGTGAAATTCGGATTTTCCAATCGCCACAATATTGTTATGGCAAGAACTACAGGTCCCGAACACTTCGTTATGATCGACAATGTCGATCAGCTTAAAACCTTCCGGTGTATGACAGGCTTCACACAGATCGCTGGTACCCGGGTGTGTAACTGACTTCCCCCTGGCAGTGCTGTCATCATGACAGGAATGACAGGTCCGACTGGTTACCTCGGGATCGGTATGATCGATTACGGCATCCTTGAAGCCCTGGGTATTGTGGCAACTGCCACAGTCCTGCATGGTAGAGACATGGTTACCCGGTTTGGCCAGGCTGATCACGCCATTGTGACAGGCCGCGCAGGTATTTTGCTCGAGATACAGCTGAGCATGGTTGAACACACCCGTGGTAAAGCTGCCTGGGGTATGACAGACCACACAATCCTCAGCGGTAGCCAGATGTCCCTGAGAGGGGGATGGCTTGCCAGTTGCGTTGTAACCATTGTGACAGGATCCACAGCGCACGCTTGTTACAGCAGGATCAGAATGATCAACAAAGGCATTCTTGAACTGCGTGGTGTTATGGCAGGAACCACAATCCTGTTCAGTTGGTAAGTGTAACTCCGGTTTGCCGATGCTGATTTCGTCGTTGTGACAGCTGGAACAGGTATATTGGCTCAGATAATTGCTGGAATGGCTGAATGTACCGGTCGCGAAGGTACCAGTGGTATGGCACACGGAGCAATCCTCGGTAGTAGGCAAATGACCTGTCGAGGGTTTGTCTTCGGCCCTGGCACCATCGTGGCAGGACTGACAGTCGCTGGTAATGCCCTGATGATCAAAGTTACCACCTAAAAATGTGGCAGTACTGTGGCAGAAATGACAATCCAGTGTGGTTGACATGTGATTCGGCGACCTACCAGGCGCAATATCACCGTTGTGACAGGAGGCACAGTCATCCACTATTCCGGTGTGATTGTATCCGGCACCCAGGAATGAGGTCGTTGTATGACATACCACGCAATCCTGATTAGTAGGTGCATGATCGGTTGGTTTGCCCAGTGCAAACACGTCGTTATGGCAGAAGCTGCATTTATCAACTATGCCAGCATGGGTGAAGTTTGCAGGTTTAAAACCAGAAGTATAGTGGCAGACACTGCAATCCTGACTGGTAGGCAGATGCTCAGCATGCTTGCCCGCAGTGATGCTACCGTTATGACATGCTACGCAATCCCCGACGATGCCAGTATGATCATATTTAGCCCCGCTAAACGCCGAGGTGTTATGGCAGTTTGAGCAATCCTCGCTCACCGGCATATGATTATCTGACATGCCGCTGGCCGCTAGCCCATCGTGACAGGATGCACAGTTATTTACCACACCGTCATGACCAAAATAGGCATTGGCAAAGGTACCAACCACATGACAGACCTGGCAATCTTCGCTGGTCGTGACGTGGTTGTTTGCGCTGGCTTTGCCAGTGGCGATCGCGCCATCATGACAGCTGTCACAACGTTTACCCACCACATCGGTGCCAGAGTGATCTATCAAAGCAGGAGTGAACGCTTCGTTAGTAGTATTGTGGCAGATCCCGCAATCCTGTTCTGTCGGAACATGGTTGACTGATTTGCCGATTGCGCCGCTCGCGCTGTGATCACCATCGTGACAGGACACGCAGTTACCGGTAATGCCACTGTGATTAAAGTTCACTACAGGCTTGAATGCTGAGTTGGCATGACAGATGTTACAGTCCTGCGTGGTCGGCAAATGGGGTACAGGGTCATCCGTCGTCGGCTTGCCAGTCGCGTAACGGCTGTTATGGCAGCCTTCACAGCCCTTAGAAATATCAATGTGATAGGCCGCCAGGAAGCTTGACGATGCGAAGCCACCAGTATTTGTACTGGTATGACAAACACTACAGTCCTCGGCTATTGGGATATGGTTGCTGGTCTTGCCCAGCGCGATGTTGCCATCGTGGCACAGGCTGCAGTTGTTGCTGTCTATACCCACATGGTCAAAGCTAGCTCCCGCAAAGCTGGAAAACCCGCTGCTATGGCAATCGATACAATCTCTGGAAGTGGGCAGGTGATTGCCTGACTTGCCCTTGCTGATTTGTCCATCATGACAGCTTTCACAGGATATTGTAATGCTGCTGTGATTGAAGGTGGCATCAGTAAAGTCGCTGGTCGTGTGGCATACCGAGCATTGTTGCTCGGTTGGCAGGTGGTGGTCGATCTTGCCGACAGTGATGACTCCGTTATGGCAAGCACCGCAGCGGTTAACGTCGCGGCTGCTATGGTCAAACACGCCACTGGAGAAGGTGCCAGGTGTGTGGCAAACCGTGCAATCCTCGCTGGTAACCGGCAGATGGTTAAATGGCATACCCACAGCCGTGTCACCATGACAGCTGTCACAGCGTTTACCTACTACGGCAGGGCCGCTGTGGTCGACAAAAGCGTCAGCAAAATCCGTTGTGTTATGACAGAAGGCGCAATCGACGCCTGCTACATACGGATGGTTGATGGTATTAGCTAGCCCCGCCGCATTCACATCGTTATGACAGGAGGCACAGGGTTGGGATACCGAATCGATCACGGCATGATCAAATATGCCACCGAGATCAAAGGTCTCTATGCTATGGCAGACATCGCATTCTAATGTAGTAACCACATGGATTGGTACGGCGCTAGCTTTACCACTCGCATCGGTATCGTTATGACAGTTGCTGCAATTGGCCTTGAAATCAGAGTGATCCACAAAGGCAGGCATAAATGATTCAGTGCTATGGCAGTAACCACATTGGGTTTCGGTAACCACATGGTCTTCATCCTTACCTATGGCGGTTTGACCATTGTGGCAACGACTACAGGTAGCGTTCGTCAGCTTGTTGTGGTCATAGCTACCATCCGATTCCAGCTCAATAAACGACTGAGTGTTATGACATTCGTTGCATTCCAGCGTGGTAACTTCGTGGAACGCGGACTTGCCAACGGCCGCCGTGCCGTTGTGGCAGTCACTGCATTGCCCAAAGACTTCTTCATGATCAACGAAAGTGATAATAGAAAATCCCATCACGCTATGGCAGGTCTCACACATATGGCTGGTCGCAGGGTGATTTGGAGATTGCATCGCTTCGGGGTTAAAGTTTTTCAGGTGACATTGTGCGCAGTCTGAAGGGAATGTGGGGTAATGATTAAATGAGCCGGTAGGCTTTCTGTTGCTGGGCTGTGTCGCGACCACATAGGATACTGCTCGGTCACTAGATATGCCTTCCACGCCGACCACCAGTTGTACCCGGTAATCACCTTCGATATCGGCTATAAAGCTCGGCGTGGCACTGAGTGGATCGATTAAAATGGCCTGGCTTTCTGCTGGCCTGGAAAGGAATGACCAGGCATAAGTCAGCGCAGAGCTGGATGAAGTGCTGGAGTGGCTGGCGCCATCCAACTGTACAAGTTCTCCCACTCGCACAGGGAGTATGTTGCCAACGCCGGCTTTGATCGCGATATAGTGTTCATCGATGGGTGTTGGCGGGGTGGTTCCATCGCCATTGTCCGTCCCGCCTTCGTTATTGCTGGCTGGGTCCGATGCACCACCGCCACCACAGGCAGCGATAGAGACCATTAATAGGATAACAAATAGGTATTGAACCAGCCTGTTTTTTTTATTTAGTATAGCCATTGTAAGATAAGCAACCTTGCGTTTGAGTGAAATAAAGAGCCTGAGCACTTATTTCCTGTTTCGAATCTGTACAGCAACGGCAGCGGATGGTAATTACATTTCGTTTAAGAAACCATACTACCTTTGGGGTAATGGTGGGACCGCCTATAGACTATCAGCAACGACTGCAATTGGCACCAGAGTCCTGCCTCTTCCGCAACACCCTCTTATTACCCAGAACACGTTCAACTGTGTTGTCACCTTTAGGGCCTCTGTTCTTTATGATCAGCCCATTCAGAAGATGCGCAGATAAATAAACCCATTGAAGGCGTAATTGTTTTTGTTGATTGGCCGGTAAAATATGTACCATTTTTTGTGGGTGAAGTTGGCGGGCGTGTTAATGCGGTAGTAGCTTTTGAAGGAGTAACAGATGCAAAAGGTGTTATAAGATTTCCAGCATGGGGGCCGGAATACGCCGACTGGGATGTCAATATAGATCGTTCAGGGTCGATTATTCGAATATTTAAACAGGGCTATAAATTCCTTGAGTTGAGGAATAATACGAACTTCATCGATCTTTCAAAAAGCCCTAATTATGATTCCTCATTACCCTCTGACTGGAATAATAAAGTAGTCAAGCTGTAACCGTTTAAGGGAGGGAATAAAGAGTATGCACATCATCTGATAAATTTCGAAGATTCTTTGTTTCTTTCTTCCGGGTAGCCCCTTGTTTGGCACATAGTGCCGTAAGAATGCTAAAGGAATTATACAGAATGCAAAAATATTTTAATTCGAAAAATATACAACACCATCTTTATACGGTTGCAAGGCCATGCGATGAATAATTATTGCTATTAACCGGAGTGCTTAATGAGATTTGTATTACAGTGTATTGGATTTTTTACAGCCTTCTATATGTGGTTATTGCGCAGGCCTATGCCATTAAAACTCATAAAGTAATAACTGCTCCCAAAAACCGTAAACATCCTAGCCCATATTTTTTAACGTATACAGAAGCAGGACTCTTCTGTATACGTAATTAACAACATAACTAACGCCTGGCAATCAGTTTGTCGATACGTTCCAGGTCGTTTACAACGGCCCAGTCTCCACCCGCTTTATTGACGCGCTCCTGCCATTGATCCAGCCGCTTTAGATAATCACGCGGGTCGATATTATCGCTACGCAACTTGGTGACATTCAGTGCAACCACGTGGACGCCGGGAAGCGAAAGCGGAAAATTCCGTATGTGGCCCTTTTCCAAATCTTCTTCAAGATCAGAGAAGATAAGCACATATCGCTCACCCGCTCCGGTCTCGGTCAGGTATTCACTCGCCTGTAGAACGCCTCCGGTAATATCGGTATGCCGACTGCCATGTTTTGTCGCCTTCACAAAGTGCTCTATTGTCGCCTTGAAGGCGCGCTTCTGCTCGTTGGTAGTACTCGGACGCTCGTCAAACGTGGTGCTGGCGATGATATCCTTTTCGCTGAAACTGCCACTGTCGATACGCGCTATCGCAATCGAGTCTCCACTATCCAGTGTTGCCAGCAGATAGTTGATTATCGTCTGTGCCTTGCTCATTTCTTCGGTATAGGTACCGGAGGTATCGAGTAGCAGAAACACTGCACGCGATTTGGACTGTGGCGAACTACAGCCCACCATGGTCATTAGCAGCATAATTAGCATTAGTTTTTTCATCACTTTTCCTCCGCATACAGTTGCCTGCTTTCGCTGCCTTTTTGCTTTGCCTGTTTTGCCGGCTGATAACGGCTGACCCAGGCTTCGATGCCAAGTGGAAGCATAATGAATAAATCATACAAACTGATAAGGATCGAACTGATTTGACGCGCTACACCACCGATCAGTCGCGCGACAAAAGCTATTGCATGTAACACAGCCATAGCGAGTACTCCCAGCACGGTACGCAAGGAATGGATAAATGACTCCAGCGGGATCGCAACAAATGACAGTGCAAACGGCAGGATAAAGCCCATGATCATTTGACCGAGCGAAGGTATCCAGCGGAATTGCGCTTCGACTACACCGGTTCCAGCCAGTGACTGGGTCAGGGCTTCACGGTCCAGTGCCAGTAAATCGCGCATATAGGCGAGCGAAGCTTCCACGGTTGCCAGAATGGCGAGTATGCTGAAGGTAATTACCAGCATGCGCTTGCGCATTTTATCATCCATCGATCCGATGATCGGAAACAGGTGGGTGATGCGCAGGGATTCCATCAGGAATAATCCCATCGCAATCTCAACCATGATGATCACCAGCGCAGCGATATCCGAGGTACGCATAGGACCGATATAACTGGTACCGCCGACCATTTCCGACATGGGCATAGCGATTAACTGAAAGTTGATCAGTCCGCCTAATACCGCAATGATTAATACCAGCGAGGATATGAAGAACTGGGTCATGGAAGATGATGCCAGCGTGCGCGCGATGCTGTCTTCAGCATTACGAATTGCTTCATAGCTTTCCATCTGCTGATCGATTTGCGCAGAACGCTCATCCAGTCCATCTATCCTGTCTTTCACCTGGGTTAGTGATTGCCCCAGCTCACGCCACTGGGGCTGCATGCCACCTAATAGCTTGTGCCGCTCCAATGTCGACTTACGATAGGCTTTCTGTGTTTCCTTATGAGCTTTTTCCAGCGATGCACCGATATTGTCGAGAATATCGCAAACAGTAGCGTCACCGGTGCGTGGGATTGCAGCCACTGCATCCACCGCATTCAACCAGCTAGGCGGTAGTGGTGGAGCATCGGTGGCAGACTGATAGTCTTCTTCGATTTTATCGATAGCATCACTTATCTGACGATGCAACGCCGGGTAACTGCTCAGATCTCGTGCCACCAGAGTATTCACGCGCTGGAATTCGCGTTCGATGGCGCGCTCGCAGGCCTCCTGACCCATTGCCAGTACCACTTCCTTGTTACGTCTTTGTAGACCTTGTTCCAGCTTACGTAAGGATGCTGCGAACAGACGGCAGGCAACATAGATTGTGCGTCCGGTAGATCGAAATAATGCATGGGCAGGGTTACGCGCCAGATAAGCTATAAAAACCAGAATTACCAGCCAGATAGCAGCTGACAGTCCTGGGGTGTCGGACCAGACCGACAGTATCTCTGTAAACATGATAGTCACCTCTTAGTGTTGAATGTGACTGAAATATAAAAGGTGGCTGTGAAAAATCGGTGAAAAGATCGAATTTGTATTAATTCACATTCCTGAGACTGCGTTATTTATATGACCAGGTATACTTACAGCTCAGGATAAAACTTACACAATCTCAATCATGGCCTCGATTTTCTGGGTAGAAGACCAGTCTCACTGGATACAAAAATTTTCATCGATACTCGAACAGAGCGATTTCGATGGCCAGGCAAACCAGCTTGCTATCTTTAGATTTGCCGAAGCGGCGAAACAGCAGATTGCCCTCACAGACTCCCTGTCGCCCCCCGACGTGGCGCTACTCGACGCACGTATGAACGGTAATGATCAGGCTGGATTTTCAGTCTCCAGTGCATTGCGCAAGAAATGGCCTGACATTCCCATCATTTATCTTTCAGAACATAGTGGAACCGATATCGAACGCGATGCACTGGAACAATTTGCTGCCGCCGATTTTATCGCCAAACATCAGAACAATGTTGAACAGGTTTTATGCTGGCGTATCAAGGCAGTACTCAGACAACGCTCACTCGGCAGCCAGACTTCTAAGAATACTAAAGACCAGATCACTAGCGGAGATCTAACCATCGATTTAAATAGCTGGAATGTGTACTGGAAAAACGTACGCCTGATGAACCCGAATAATCTATTACGCCCACTGGCCCCGACACCAAGAAAAATACTACGTGAGCTGATTGACTGTTCACCGCGCCCACTGACATCGCTGCAGATTGCTGAACGCATAGAAGCGGATAGCGAGAAATTTTCTTATGCCAGTTACCGTCAACATATCAAAACCCTGCGCCGAGCTATCGATGCCGCCGAAGGAGGAGAAGGTCGCTTTATCGAACTCTGCAGCCAGGGGTCAGGTATCGTCACCTTTGGAGACGAAGGCGCATATTTCTGGAAACCACCCGCGAAGACCCCATCATGAGTCGAACAGGAATCCCTTATCCGTGGATTAGTACGCTTGCTGCTTTATTAATCATCATCTGGCAGTTTGTTTTATCTAAGCCTGAATGGATTCAACCCTATGAATTACCAGAGTATTTTCTCAACACCGGATACCTGGTATCGGGATTTGCCGTATGGTTGCTACTAGTGACACTGGACATCTATCGCTACTTCAGGGGCTGGACCAGGTATAAGGCGAAGATGGTAAAACATGAAGAACAGATCGCCGAGTTATTTGATTCCAGGCGTGAGCTCGGCACCCGAGTGCGCACCTATTCCGATCATGCCGACAAGCTGAAATTATTCATCAGCGATAAGTTACTCGAATATATTGAATACGATGAAAAATTCCTGCACTTTAAGAATATCGCCTCCGAAGTCAGGCACAATGGCGTCATCAGTTACGACAAGGCACAAACGGCACTTAAAAATGCAGCCGCGCTATGCGCTGACCGGCTAGATGATCCCACACAGTCCAAACAGTTTGAACAAGCCGCCGACAGCCTGCTATACCTTTGGGACCTGCTCGATATAGCGACCACCGACAATATCTCGCTGCATGTTGCCAACCGCATCTACGATAGCGAAGAATATTATTTTCAGTCGACGCTGAATAACAGCGACCCATCGACCCTGCCCTATGTACCGACATTTTCCCTGTTCAATGCACTGCAAAAAGCGATATTGCCCATCGTCGAAAACCCCACAGAATTTAATCCCTTAAACCTGCTGACACTACCATTCGATTATTGCGACAAACGCCTGCAGCTACGGGTGGATAATGACAGTGACATGCTGGGTAATATCAATCATATGGTGCTGTTACTGGAAAACCTGTTAAACAACGCGCTGTATTATGCCGGACAGCAATCTTCGAAAAATCGCACGAATCAGGTTGCGATCCTGCTCACAAAGCAACAGGGCGAAGCCGTGATCGAAGTGTATAACCCTGGACCAGCAATACAGGAAGAAGACCGCAAACGTATCTTCCAGCTGGGTTATTCATCGCGGCGCATCCGCGACCACCATGGCAAAGGTCTGGGGCTATATTTTGTCAATGAAATCTGCAAAGGTTTCGAGGGAAGTATTGATTTTGAAAACATAGAAAATCAGGAGAATGGATTATCACTTCGCGTTCAGCTCAGCAATGGTGAGGTTGAAACACATTTTATTTCCATCATCGAAGAGAATGGCAAACCACTGTGCCATATCGCACAAAGCAAAAAACCTGCGAAAAGCAAACTGGAGTGGTCGTTTGCCAGCCCGGTCAGTAGCGTGGAAATCAGTTCTCAGGCTGGTGCCGAACCGCAGCTAATTGATGACCTGCTCAGAGTGGGAAGCTTATCCAGGCCTGATACCAGCAACCCTCAACTCCCACGCTGGAAACTTGATATTACTAACCGAAAAAGATCTGCAAAACTGGTATTTAAACCTGTCGATGTACGCGGGGTTTGCTTCAGACTAAAGCTACCAACAGCCCTTTCAAGACTTGAAATATAGGACGCCTACTGGATTATTGCTAGCGCAATAACTGCTGCGCAGCAGGAGTCAGGGCTTACGTAGAGCATGGATGCTCGGCTATTTTCTTCACTGTCAAATCATTAAAAATGAAAACCAACGAAGATAACGTTTTTCGTTTTTGTATACGCTAACGAGACAGGGTGACCTATTAAAGACTATTTTCATTTGAATTATGTGCTATAAGTGACTTTTAGAATCCAGTGGGCGGCATTACCCGACTTACTGACGTATATCATTTACTTTTTGGATGAATTTTGCCAATCACATGACTCAGCATTTAAAAAAGACGTTGGCCGCGTTATTTCTGGCCGCCTTTATCACCTCCCCCTGCTTAGCACGCGAGATATCCATAGAAACACTTGAATGGCCCCCTAATATCAGCGCAAACCTGCCTGGATATGGGTTAACTGGCGCCATGGTTAAGGCCGCATTCGAAGCCGCTGGACATACGGTAAAAATTCAGTTTCTACCCTGGACTCGAGCATTGAATGATGTACTCGAGGGTCGAGCCGATGTTGTTATGGGAGCCTATTACAATGAGCAACGCGCTAAGGATTATATCTTCAGCGATCTTATCTACCATGTGGACGTTGGCCTGATTGCTCGCCCTGGGCTAAATAAAAAGGACTACGTATCACTGCAGGAACTGGTGCCTTACAAAATTGGAATTACTCGTAGTTATGCCAATAGCGAGGAGTTCGATGCGGCCAGGTACCTTAAGAAAATTACAGCTGCAACACCTACTCTGAATATCCGTAAACTGTATCGTGGGCGTATCGATATGGCTGTTATGAGTTTTGATTCTTTTCGTTATGAAGCCGAAAAAGAAGGTTTTTGTCCGGATAGAGTGACTTTTGTGCATCCCCCTTTACAACGGCATGGTTTGTTTATCATGGGATCGCGTAATATTTCCGACGGCCAGGAGATTATCGATGATTTTAATAAGGGATTAAAGGCCATTAAGGAAAATGGAACTTTTGACAGTGTCATGAATAAATACCGTATCTAACCCTATATCAACGCTATTTTAGCTATTTAATCCCGAGGAGTATTTAATGAATAACAAAGCAATTCGTTGGTATAGCACCATACGCATGAAGATGATTTTATTAGTAGTTATTTCCTGTATCGTCGTGCTGGGCGGGCTCAGTACTTACACAACCATTGCTGAACGCAATAAGCTCTCCAGGGACCTGTCCGCACTAGCCAAGATCACCGCGCAACGCCTGTCCAAACACCTGACAGGTCCCATGTGGGATCTGGACAAAAGCCTGGTTGGAGAGATTCTTGAATCGGAAATGCTTGAAGAAAATATTCAGGCAATCACCGTCTGGGACATAGAGACCGACAAGCTATTCACCGCCCGTCAGCGCGGCCCTAATGGCATACCTGAGTCATCTAACGGCTCAATCAATGGCGATTACATTCAAGCCGCAAGCGTTATTAATAATGGCACTCAGGATATTGGCAAACTAACTATTTTTGTTTCCAAAAAGGAACTTAATCAAAAGCTGGCTCAATCCACGATACAGTCACTCATTTCTTTGGTTGTGCTTGTTCTGGCAATGGCAGGCATTTTAACCATGGTGATGAATCAACTGATTATTAAACCGATCAAGGCACTGGCAGACCACGCTGACGATATCAGTCATGGGAATTTTAAGCACGACATCATATCTGATTCGAATGATGAAATAGGTCAGCTTGCTCAAGCTTTTCAACGTATGCAAATAAGCCTGCGTGCAGCATTCAAGCATCTTCAGGACAGGGCGTAAGTCTCTAGATAGATTTTTTTGTGGTATGAAATCAAAACAGAGTAAGTCGATATGAGTGATGGAAAATCAACAGTATCATATGCGGAGCTTGTAAATTTGATACGCATTCACCTTCGCGATGGCATATCCGGCCTGATTACTGGCATTAGCGAAAAACAGCACTCCTTCCAGATCGGCTTCGAAAAGGGGGAGATCGTTTTCCTGACTTACCGCGTATTTAAATCAGTAGCAGCTCTGGAGAAGCTACTCCTGATTGATTCAGCTAAAATTATCGAACATCTCGGAGGCGCACCCCCCTCGCTGCAGGAAGATCTTCCTGATAGCAGAAGCATTATGTCGCGCCTAACAACAGGTAAGTCTGCAGCAGGCCGTGGAGAATTTGCCAGTGCGAATGTCGGCTCTTCACCGAAGCCTGCACCAGCCCCCCGCCCGCTCTCAGAAGAGAGCAAGCAGGTTTCCACACCACCAGCCCAGACAAAAATAGATGTATCGCAGCTCGATACTATTAAGCGCTCTGCGGTACATTCTTTCGGCCCATTTGCTGCAATGATGTGTGATGAGCATTTAACGCCTTCCAATCTGGCCAATGTCGAACTTCGCACTCTTTTAATGCGGATAGCACAAGATCTTGGTGCAAGCGATACAGATACCAGGGCATTTATCGATCAAATTATCCATTAACTTCCGAGGTCAGGGATTGCTACTCAAAATGCAATCGATTACAGCGTGAATTAACAAGTAATGACCTGAGCAGGTAGTTGTGAATTTAAATTGACCAGGAGCCTGATCAATCATATGAAATACTGGTGCAGTCATACTAGTATAATCTCGTAATCAGGTGAGTGAATACAATCAGGACTTTTCGAGAGACAGCATATCAATATCATTTTTTTAGAATGCAGGATCACAGAACCGATTAGCCCTGAGCTAATTCACCTTAACTCCAGGTGTACAATTCGCATGAACGCTGTTGTAGTGTACTAAACTGTGAAAAGAAATCCCGCTACAGTTTAGGACACTGCACCAGGTCGAAGCACTTTGGAAAATGAATACCCATCTGACTGAGTAGTAGTATTTTTTATGTATAAAAAACCAGATAGCTACTCATGATAAGATATCAATCAGATCAGCAGTCATGAATTTCATCTGTCGACCCAGAAGAGAATTTGCTGATAGAAGTACTGTTGTGTTGCTTATTGCACCTTTTTTACATCAGCACTCAATAACCAGCTTTCTTGCGGTTCATTTGTGCTTCAACAGAGAATTGCCAATCCGTGATGTCATCCTCGTAATTACTCAACTCTGCTTCCAGTTCCTTGATACGATCGATAGCCTCTTTGATAATTTGCTCATCCGACCTGTTAAGCTGTGAGGAAATAACCTTTAATTTTTGAATTAGATTAATCATATTTAACTCCTAGTACTCTGATTAATTAGCGTCGCTCACCTACCCCCTACTAAGTGTAGCTGACTACGATTTATAACAACTCGATAATAATACACCCTACCACCCAGGGAAAACACATATGATTGCAGCTTGGATTTCGAATTTTTTCTCTTTTTTCTAAATCACCAGATACCTTTGGGAAGCATAATAGATCGTTGATGAGCTCATTAAATCCTGTAAGCCTGATTGCTAGAAACGCAGTGCGCACTCAATATTGGTTTTCATTCTGTAACAATATTAAATTTTTTATTGATTATCTTAATTAGCTTAATTAGAGTTCTATGCTTTTAAACTAGGGGCTTTCACGTGAACAAAAGCTATGAAAAACTACCTGCTATTACCGTAGGTTTACACTGGATTATTGCGATTGCAATCATTGCAATGCTTGCTTTAGGCATGTATGTCGAAGATCTACCGCGCAGCCCTGAGAAAGGCGACCTGATTGCTATACATAAATCCATAGGCGTTATCATTCTTGTCCTGGCATTGATTCGAATCGCATGGCGTGTGATTAGCAAATACCCCGAACAGCTAGGAGAAATGTCAAAATGGCAGGAAATTATTGCTAAACTCACCCTGTTGGTGCTGATCCTTGGAACGGTTATGCTACCAGCTTCCGGCATCGCAATGTCTATTGGCGGCGGACATGGTTTAGCTGTTTTCGGTATTGAATTAATTGCTCGCACTGGTGAAAAAATGGAAACACTTTCAAAGCTCGGTCACATCATGCACGGCCTGGGTGGAAACCTGTTGATCGCTTTTGTTGTTCTACACATCGCTGGAGCTATTAAACATGAACACATCGATAAGGACGGCACTTTGTCGCGTATGCTCGGACGTTAAACGCACTTTGAAATTTATTAATCCAATCCATCCGGCAATCCATAAGCCGGATGGTTTTTTTATCCGTCCGCCAACGATTTCAAACTAGTCACATTTTCCAGCGCATGCGTCATCGGCGTATTCAAGCCTATCCCCTGCTCAAGCGACATATCATAAGCAATCCTGTTAATCAGATACTCGGCTTCGATAAGTCGGTAAGCACTGTTTATGCGATAAGACAGGCGCCATACCACCGCATGATCTCCTGTCTCCACAATCCTTACTCGCGGTGGTCGATCAATATTAATTAACGAACTATTATCGCAGGCATATTGCCAGACCTGAGTTAGAAAGCCCTCTACCCTTTCACTGCTAATTCCATAACCAATCTTAAAATCTACGTAGCAACCCAGATTATCATTCGAATCACTACTGAGAATCTCAATCTTGCAGGCACGAAAACGCGAATTAGGCAGCAGGATTTTATATTTTCTACGCAGATCTTTAAACACGGTCTGGGTCAAAGATGTGCGCATCACTACAGCAAGCAAATCAAGCTCTTTAACCTGCACCACCGAACCCGGTTCCACATCATTGTTATAAAGCAGGATTAGACCATTGATATTGTCGGGAGCCCAGACATCCTTGGTAGAATAAACAATCAGCAGCGCAGCCCCCAATACTGAGGTAGCCTGCAGCCAGCTGGTCATATCCCAGGTATTGATAATGATAAGAAATGAAATAACTGCAGCTATAGCCCAGCCGATCAGACTGATGACCTCTGACTGGTAAGTATGAGAAAGCACTTCAGCATCATCTATCTGACGCACCCGACCATAGCGTTTACGTACATGTAACTGAAACAGATTAACCAACAGGTAGGAACAGAGCAATGTCAGTCCTGTGATAGATAAAGGTCGAGCCTTATCGGTAAAGAACACTGCCAGAAAATACAGCAGGAATAAGGTCATGTTGACGGAACGCAACATCCATACCGTACTACTGTGTTTGGATTCCCCCGCAGGGTAACCAAATCGAGAGACGATATTGCTAGAAAGTAAAAATATTAATCCATTTATCGCCAGAACAAAGTAATCGAATAAGGTAAATACGGCATCTACCTTATTCAATACATTATGAACGATCTCGCTAAAAAACTGTTCCATGCACTACTCCACTCAGCTAAAGGTCGCTACATTCTATGCTGGTTTGAATGGAAAAACAGCTGTAACGACCTTTAGCTATGCTAAGCGAAAATAGTGATGGATTAATTTATCCCTGTTATAACAACCGCATTAAAAACGAGCACTATACGCCAGCTGCCAGTTAAGCTGACCGTGTGAGATATCCATTTGGGTTGTGCTATTGGTTACATCTACAGTTGGAGCATATACCATAGAAAAGTCGATACCACTGGTTTTACTCATGACATAACCTACACCCGCAGTATAGTGATTCTCGACAATAGCTGGGAATAATGGATGCACATACTTGTCTGGCACAGGGTTACTGGAAAGATTTGCACCAGCTCGCAGGGTGATTTTGTCGTCCAGTTTATAGGCACCACCGAGGCTAACGACATTCTGATCATCCCAGTCCTGATAGAAAGTGATATCAGCTGTTTCACCGCCTGTTTCAAAAACAAGATTGAAATCCTTCATGACGCCTGACCATTTCAGCACTTTGAAATCAGCAACCAGTAACCAGTTACTATCTGGCGTATAGGCCACACCAAAAGCCATAGTGGCTGGCCACTGGAAATCCTTAACAGTAATTTTGCCCGGTACGGTATTGTCTGGATTAGCACCATCTGTGTCATACATAACCATTGAAGCATCTCCATCCCAGTCAGACATTGAAGTTTTTAAATGGTAGGCAGCACCGATAGTAACCTCCGGGTTAACAACATAGGTCATACCAATCTTACCGCCAAAACCACTACCGGATGTCTCCTGGGTAAAATCACTACTATTGGAGAAATTGATTGCTACCGCATCATAACCACCCATCACGGCACTACCAATATTAGTTGCAAGCCCAGCACTAACAGTTGCTTCACCCAGAACCTGCCCTCCACCAAACCCAGTCAAAAAATCAGAAAAGGTGCCAGGCTGACCAGAGCCTATAGACATAGGCATCTTCATATCCAGACCACCCCAGACATAATCGATACTACCACCGATATTAAATTGCTCATTTACCGAGTAGGCAAAGGGCGCCATGATCCGACCTACACCAACCTCAGAACGCGCATCCTGACCGGTACCCGCACCCATGAAGGTGTTTGCCGCATATTCGGTTCCCATGCCGCCCTGAGAGAACATACCGACACCATAGGCCATCTGGCCCTGCTTTTTCACCCATCCCACCGCTGGCATTAAGTATTGATCACCACCTGATGGCGCTTTCATACCCATAAACTCACTCTTAACATCAGGGCCTAACACGCCGATGGCCAGATCGAGCTGACTCGTACCGTCGGCCATCAATCCAAGCGTTGCAGGATTATTCATCATTGCCGCAGCGCCATTGTCATAGGCCATAGAAGCACCACCCATAGATGTTGAAATAGGGCCAAAGCCCTCCATGTTCATACCATTGGTGGCCTGAGCCATAACAGGCATCATGCACGTCAGACTGGTTACAAGTTTAATAAAATTTTTATAATCCATAACTACCTCCTTAAATATTTATTTTTTAATATATTTTATTATGTTCCAATTTACGAATACATCATCTTTATCTATGAATTAACAATCAGAATAATGTAACAAAATCAGAGGCCTAGCCGAATCTTGCATCAAACATGTCTTGCTGACAAGCTAAACAGATAAAAAGAAATAAAAAAGTAAACATAAGATGCATCAACTAAGCTCACTAGCGATAAGTTATTATCATAGCTGCATTAATTGAATTTATGGAAATCCTGCCTGGCGTATGAATAATATGCGCTCACGATCAGACCTCAACAAATATTCTGAGTATCAAAGATAGAGCACTGCACTAGTAGCAGTAGTGGTTTACTGGCATGTTTGCTATTCTGCCGGGTTTCAAGAACCGAACCCAATCATTCTCAATTCAGGCCAGATATCAGCACAATATGAGCAGTAATAAACCCCACACCCCCATGATGCAGCAATACCTGAAGATCAAGGCCGAGCATAAGAATATGCTGGTGTTTTACCGTATGGGTGACTTTTACGAACTGTTTTTTGAGGATGCAAAAAAAGCCGCGCGTCTGCTTGATATTACGCTGACCAAACGCGGCCAGTCAGCAGGCGAGCCGATTCCGATGGCTGGCATCCCTTACCACGCGGCCGATTCTTATCTGGCGCGCCTGGTTAAACAGGGTGAATCCATTGCTATTTGCGAGCAGATAGGCGACCCGGCTACCAGCAAGGGTCCGGTAGAGCGCAAGGTTATGCGTGTGGTTACCCCTGGGACACTTACCGAAGAAGCATTGCTAGAGGATCGACAGGAGAATCTTCTGTGTAGCATCTATAAAACCAATGGAATATGGGGACTGGCCTCGATAGAAGTTAGTACTGGCCGCTTTACCTGTAGTGAGCTAAGCAGCGACAACCAGTTGCAGGCTGAAATCACCCGGCTGAATCCGGCCGAACTGATTTACTGCGAAGACCAGCCTTTACCGCTGGAAAACCGACACCTGAAACAGGCGCATTATCAACCCGCCTGGTACTTTGATTACGATAGCTGTTATCGATTGCTCAACGAGCAATTTCATACGCGCGACCTGCGAGGTTTCGGATTACAGGATTATCCTGTTGCCATCTGTGCGGCAGGTTGTTTGCTGCAATATGTTCAGGATACCCTGCGTACAACGCTGCCTCATTTACAGTCCATCAAAACCGAGAGCATTAGCAACAGCCTGTTGATAGACTCTGCCAGTCGTCGTAATCTGGAGCTCACCGAATCGCTATCCAGCCAATCCAGTTCGCACCATACGCTGTACGGGATACTCAATCATTGCGGCAGCGCGATGGGAACACGCGAACTCAAACGCTGGATGCAGCAACCACTTAAACAACAACACACCATACGCCAGCGCCATCAGGCGGTAGATCAAATTATTCAGCAGCAATGTCAACAACAACTGGCTGATAACCTGAAATCAATCGCTGATATTGAACGCATCAGCAGTCGCATAGCGCTATCCTCTGCCCGACCACGAGACCTGACTGCACTGCTTGGTAGTCTACGCAATCTGCCTGCGATAGAAACTATTCTCGAACAACTCGACAGCCCCTTAATCGATACCTTATCTGCCGCGATTGAACCGCTACCCGAACTGATTGAATTGCTGGATAAAGCGGTTATCGCAGAGCCGCCTATGCTTATACGGGATGGCGGCGTCATTGCCAGCGGTTACGATGCCGAGCTGGATGAGCTGCGTGGACTGAGTGAGAATGCCGATCAATTCCTGCTGGATCTGGAACAGCGCGAACAGCAGAAAAGCGGCATCAATAATCTTAAGGTTGCCTATAACCGGGTACATGGTTTTTATATAGAAGTCAGTAAGCTGCATAGTGAGCAGGTACCCGCTGAATATATCCGTCGTCAAACACTTAAGGGGGTTGAACGCTATATCACGCCCGAGCTGAAAAGTTTTGAAGACAAGGTGCTATCCGCTCGCGAACGTTCGCTGGCACGTGAGAAGCAGTTATACGAAGAGTTACTCGGCAAATTATCCGAATATTGTGCTCAGATACTCTCTACCGCCAGTGCACTGGCTCAGATAGATGTACTGTCGAGTTTTGCCCTTTGTGCCGAACAATATAACTGGTGCCAGCCAGAATTATGTACAGACAACCTGCTGCATATTCAGGGAGGACGGCATCCGGTTGTGGAACAGGTTCAGTCCGACCCCTTTATTGCCAACGATGTAAAGTTTGACAACACTACACGTGTACTGATGATTACCGGCCCCAATATGGGTGGTAAGTCTACCTATATGCGACAGACCGCGCTAATAGTCATCCTCGCCTGTATGGGCTGTTATGTACCCGCCAGTAGTGCAGAAATCGGGCCTATTGATCAGGTATTCACCCGCATTGGCGCCAGCGATGATCTATCCAGCGGTCGCTCAACCTTCATGGTAGAAATGACTGAAGCAGCAAACATTCTAAACAATGCCACCGAAAACAGTCTAGTGCTAATGGATGAAATCGGTAGAGGAACCAGCACCTTTGACGGCCTGTCACTGGCCTGGGCCTGTGCACAGGCACTTTCCTGTGAAACTCGCGCTATGACCCTTTTTGCCACGCATTATTTTGAACTCACCCAGCTGGCCGAAACCTATGACGCTTTGATCAATGTTCATCTGGATGCCGTTGAACATGGGGATAACATTGTGTTCATGCATCAGGTAAAACCTGGCCCGGCCAGTCAAAGTTATGGCCTTCAGGTTGCTCGCCTTGCAGGCATTCCAGAATCCGTTATTCAACAGGCGCGTCATAAATTGCAGGAGCTTGAACAGCAGAACCTGGCACATCCACAATTCGATTTATTCAGCATGCCAGCTGCGGTAGCAGAAAAAGCCCCTGCACCCAAAAACCCGATACTGGATGAGTTAAGGCAACTGGATATCGACAGCCTGTCTGCGCGTCAGGCACTCGACTACCTTTATCAGTTAAAAGATAAATTATGAAGCTGCCGCTAGAGCTGCATGTTAAGGCGCAACAAAACTGCAAGGCAGAGGATCTGCTGCAACAGACAGCTGAACTATCAGCGGATATTATTCACAGCTGTTTCGACAATGGCTCAGTATGGCTACAAAAATTTGCCAAACCGATTCGAATAAGAGATACGGAAACTATATTAACCGCAGGTCAGCAGATATATCTCTACTGCAACAAGAGCACACTGGACCCCTGCCCCTATGTACCCGCACTGATTAAAGACTTTGAAACCTTCAGTATCTGGAACAAACCCTCCGGGATGTTAAGTCAGGGCAGTAAATGGGGTGACCACTGGACGCTTTATCGCTGGATAGAACAGCATGTCTGGCCGCAGCGACAATCATTCATTACTCACCGACTGGATCGGTTTACGCAGGGCCTGATGATTGTTGCGCATAGTGAAGAATGTAATTCTCTGCTGCATCGAATGTTTGAAAATCGTCAGGTGAAAAAAACCTACCGCGCGATAGTAAGAGGATTGATTGATAATAAACAGACCTTCGACATTGCAAGCAATGTACAAAATAAAAAAGCCGTCACCAGCATCCGATTAATTTCTCAGAATACACCGAGCAATTACTCAGTGATCGAAGCAAAACCGCAAACGGGTCGCAAACATCAAATTCGAATACACCTTGCGAGCATCGGTCACCCGGTGCTAAATGACCGTCAGTATGGCACTGAACCACATGCAGGAGACCTCCGGTTACAGGCCAGTGCACTGGAGTTTACTCACCCTTATACCCAACAAAAATTGTCGATTAATCTATCTGAAAAAGAGTTATTATCGGCGCAACTGAATAACTAAATTAATTCTGGAGCCTTTTCATGACTTACGTTGTACTGGAAAACTGCATTCGCTGTAAATACACCGACTGTGTCGACGTATGTCCGGTAGACTGTTTCCACGAAGGCCCCAACTTTCTGGTGATTGATCCCGACGAATGCATCGATTGCACGCTATGCGAAGCCGAATGCCCCGCGCAGGCTATAGTCTCGGAAGACGACCTGCCCATGGAGCAGGCTTATTTTCTTAAGCTCAATGAAGAGCTGTCACAACAATGGCCCGTAATCACTGCGCGCAAGGAACCATTACCCGATGCTGAAGAATGGAATGGAAAACTCGACAAATTAAAATATCTGGAAAAATAGGGCCTTAGTTGATATTCCGCTGTGGACAAGCCAGCAGTAACACACTAGCATTTATGTTCTTTGAGTAAATAAGGACATTAGAATGCCTGCACTCACCTCAATTTCCTGTAAATACGATGCTTTCAGCGCATTAGTTAAAATACACGACCCTGAATTATTGCTAGACGTTTTTATTAATCAACTCGCCCCTGATCATATTCAGGACTTGCAGGTAGAAATATTTGAATGCATTGATAACAAGTGGCACAAAATCACCGCAAACGGTTGTACAACCCTGGAATTTGACCCGCTTAAACGTGAAACACTGAAAACCAGGATTAATCCCGATCAAAGCAATACATGGTTTTACGACTCACAACTCGAAAGCTGGTTCTGTGTTTACAAACCCCTGAGCGGCAAGCAGTTCGCGTTGTATCTAAAGATCACCGATCCAGACCATATTATTGATGAAGAATACACCCAGTTGTTGTTTAGCTTTTACTGCCACCAGTTACTCAGCCTGGAAAGTACTTATAGAGACAGCCTGACCGGGCTATATAACCGACGCGCTTTCGACCTGCGCATGGACTCCTTACTGAAGCAGCACCATCGTCCACGCCGACAAAATCAGCTCTCCCCTTCTTATTTTGTCATGCTGGACATCGATAATTTCAAAAGCATCAATGATGAGTATGGTCACCTGTATGGTGATGAAGTATTAGCTACTGTCGCCAGAATCATGACTGATTCATTCCGCGAATACGATCTGCTATTTCGTTATGGTGGTGAAGAATTTACTGCGGTGTTAATGGATATAGATAAAGAACTTTGCATAAAGGCACTGGACAGATTTCGTCAGAATATTGAGCTGCACGTATTTCCAAAGGATAATCAGGTGACTGTGAGCATGGGTTATACGGACTTTGATACGCAGTTAACGATAGATGAGATTATTGATCAGGCGGATAAGGCGCTGTATTTGAGTAAACAGCATGGGCGGAATCAGATTAATAAGTATAGTCGGTAGTTGGAGTAGTTTTTTCCGCTGTCATTACTCCGGGCTCCATGCCCTTCACCCTTCGGCCCGCACTGATTGCGATCATAATCGCTCCCGACGATTTTGTTGTCAAAAGCACGCCTCTGGCCTCCTCGGCTCAGGCGTCCAGCATGATTCTACATGCGGATACCCTGCCCTCTATCCTCACAAAATCAGACCATTTCCGGCACTCCATAGGGCAATTAACCCCAAACCACACTAATGAGGGAAATGCTCAAAGCAGAGCATCGTCTCGCTACAGTCGGATTCTGGAGTTAATGTGGAGAAAACCGTTAACGTCTTCGGGAGCGTTTACGCCCGGGTGCTTGCGACGCTGAACCCGCTTCAACTGACAGCTTACCCTGCAATTGTGCAATAGCACCTGTGCTAAGTGGCCCCAGTTTCTCTTCGATCTGTTCCTGTGTTGGCACTGCGCGGGGCTGGTGCGTATCAATGGCCTCGCGCATCGCCGCGACATGCTCGGGCATGGTGCCACAGCAACCGCCGATAATATGGGCGCCCGCATCAATCGCCATGCGCGCGTATTCAGCCATGGTTTCGACCGTACCGTCATAGACGATCTCGCCATTGACATATTGAGGAATCCCGCAATTGGCCTTAGCAACAATCAGAGGCTGAGTACTGTCGCCCATCGCGGTTCTCAGGTTAATCACTGCAGCCACCAGCTCTGCGGCACCCACACCGCAATTCGAGCCCAGCGCAATCAGTGGGGCATCGGTCTGACTGGCATTGGCGACGATATCCGCCGCAGACAGTCCCATCATCGTACGCCCGTTAGTATCGATACTGTAGGTAGTCACAATTGGCAGTCCGAGGCCAGCACAGGCTTCGACTGCGGCATTGGCTTCCTCGGCAGAGGACATGGTCTCTATCCAGAAGACATCCACGCCCCCGGTCTTCAGCGCCTCGGCCTGCTCACGAAAGGCGTCGACAGCCTCTTCATATGTGATTTTACCCAGGGGAGCCAGGATTTCCCCGGTGGGACCAATCGACCCGGCCGCAACGATCTCACGCCCTGACTGTTCGATTTCCTGTTTGAGCAGTTCAACCGCCGCAATATTCAACTGTGCAACACGATCAGCAGCCTGGTGCTGTTGCAAACGATAACGACTGCCACCAAAGGTATTACTAAGAATAATGTCCGACCCGGCTTCAACAAAACTACGGTAATGTGCGGCGATGCGCTCCGGATAATCGCTATTCCACAACTCGGGCGCATCGCCAGTTTGCAACCCCATTCGAAACAGGTTGGAACCGGTAGCACCATCAGCAAGAAGTACGCCTTTACTCTGGATCAGCTTTTCTAACAAATTGGACATGATTTTCAACAAACAGGGAAAAACGCGATTATGCCTCAGATGAACATAATCACCTATAATCGCGAATGGAAATGTAAAGTTTCGGAAGTGAAATCCGGGTTAGAGAGCAATAGTTTCTAACATTAGTGGAAATTGTTCTCTGACCCGAATGGCACTGACTTAAGCCCAAGTCATTGAAATAATTAGAATAGATTGTAAAAGTGACTGGTGTAATATTAGGCTTCAAATCGCCAAATCATTCACCAACATCAGGGACCAGTCACATGCGCCATCATAACGCTAA
>JBNKUM010000092.1:0-7896 GCA_050298595.1 Gammaproteobacteria bacterium
GAGGCTAAGGTCAGGGCAGAGGCTAAGGCCAGGGCAGAGGCTAAGGCCAGGGCAGAGGCTAAGGCCAGAGCAGAGGCTAAGGCCAGAGCAGAGGCTAAGGCCAGAGCAGAGGCTAAGGCCAGAGCAGAGGCTAAGGCCAGAGCAGAGGCTAAAGCCAGAGCAGAGGCTAAGGCCAGGGCAGAGGCTATGGCCAGAGCAGAGGCTAAGGCCAGTGCAGAGGCTAAGGCAAGAGCAGAGGCTAAGGCTAGAGCAGAGGCTAAGGGTGAGGCTGAGGCTAATGATGGGATTCAAAGGGTGTGGGAAGAGATTGTCTTGAAGAAGCCACGGCGTTTGAAGTCTCAAAACTCTGGTGAGTAATAGAGCAGTTGAAGGCTGTCGAAAAATCACCGGATTGAATTTAAAGTTTTACAGTAAATACCTTTGAGCATTACTTTGGCCGTGCATTTTTGCACGGCCTTTTTTATGTCTGATAACAGGCAGAATCGAGGAGTGCAATATATTAAGGAAAAAACTAGTGCCATTTCAAAGCTAAAGCCAGCACCAGAAACGAACTGGCGGTGAGTCTGTCCCCTATCACTATGATGATTTTTTTCCAGTGCGCTTTATTAAAAAAAGTTAGCGAATGCCATCGGGTAAAGTGAAAAGAAGTAGATGCCCACGCTATTGCCAGACCACACAAGAGATTTAGCTTTACCATGCATGGCCCCTATCTTGCGTAACGACTCAATGAAAGAAAAGCCATCTTCACCAGGCATTTTAATATCTGTAATCCCGATTTCCTTCAGTTCGCGTTGAAGTTCAGGCTCATACCTATGGGTAGGGAGCTATAAAAAAATCAGAAGTTATCTAAGCGACGTGCTGAGAGTGTAGTGAATTAAATTGTATCAAGAGGAGTACCTAAAGGCAGACCTGTCGCAATGTGTATGCTAGAGATGATTATGGATGTCGTACGCTAAATAGCTTATATGTTGTTTACTTGCATACGCTATTTTACCTATTGTATTACGACTACCTATCATCTAAATTTGAATAAAAAATAAATGCTCCGTAGTGGTGGTGAGAATATGAGTGAACAAGTGAAATTTTTGTATCGTAAAAAAATAGACCTGACCCCGAAAATCAAAGACCCGACCCTAAGCTACTTTGTAAGCCCTGTGTCCTCACATTTAAAACCTGTGCTCTCATATTTAAAAATAGATGAAAAATTACTATTGATTTCGACGCTGATACGATGGTTATCGTCAACAGATAACAAGTTCAGGTTTTACAGAATCAGCAAAAGCAGGTTCATGAAGAAGCTAAAAAATAATCCGGAAGCATGGGCTGGAGTGACAGGAAAGTGGGGTCAGGAGTTGTTGGTAAAACTCAATCCAGTTAATTAAGTTACTGCAAAATCGATTCATGAAGCAAGCGGATCAAATAAATAGATCAGGCGAAAAGTAAGTTGACTCCAGCCGCCTGGCAGAGGCAGTAGCCACCCCAATAAGATAGTATTTGCATGAGAATTAAAGCATATGTTTTTTAAACGAATTTTGGGTTGTATTTTGCTGGGTATTATCTGCAGTTCAGTTTTTGCTGAAGGGAGTTATCAGACTGGGTTGTGGGTGAATCAGCGATTAATGGATTTTTCATCATCCGGTTATCCTTTAAAGGTAGATATCCTCACTGCAGGTGAGGTTATAAATGTTTCACTTTGCGGTAGAGCTGATGATGATGTGAGTATTAAGATACTCGACCCGGGCGGTCATTCTGTATATAAATCAGGCACCATGGCTCAAGGCAATGTGTCCTGTACCGATCCCTTTACTGCACCACTGACCTCACCCATACGCTATACCACTACCAAAACCGGGACTTATACTGTAATACTGGAAAATCTCATGGGAAAGGATATCAGTCGTTTCGATATTACAGTTACGGCAAATAACACACTCGACCCTGATCCCAGGGCCAACGGTGGGCGTTTATGGGCGACAGGTTGGGATTTTCAAAGTTATGACTCTAAAAACGCTATATCGGATGCAGATTTTTACATTCTGGTACCCGGTGGTCGGGATCACACTAATTATGTGTGGAAGCTGGATCTGAATCGATTTTCCGGCTATGAGAATATCCTGACCGCCAATGACATCGGGGTGGATGCACCTTATTCCGGTTACAGTATTCCAATCGCCAACGGCAGTGTGACAGCCAGGTATCCACAATACCTGAGCTATCCAGCGAATGCCAAACCAAGGCCTGATAAACCGCCGAAGTTATACGAAGTTATGACCTTTACAGACAATGCTGAGCAGGATTATGCAATTTCACCGGGTACTACACGCGGAGTTCAGGATAGTGGTAATTTTCAGTTCAATTCAGATGTGGATGGCACTTATGCGATTACCATCGATACGAATCAGGATGGTGTATTCGGTACATGGGATAAGCTGTTACTGGGTAAGGTGGTCGTTGGTCCGAATAGCGTACCCTGGGACGGTACCGATGCTAATGGCGCAATCCTGGCTGTAGGTGAGTACCATGCAAGGCTACAGATTCGTTTGGGGGAATACCACTTTGTAGCCAGAGACGCTGAAACCAGTGGCGGTACAATAGATGGCATAACCACAGATGGTTTAACCATCTATCAGGCTAATAGCGATGGCAGTACGGGAGACGCACTCGTGTTCTGGGATGATGCGACCTATCTGAATAATACCTCAACACTGCCCAATGGAGAGAGAGCCTCAACTTCAGCCGGAAAACATACCTGGGGTGATTTTACCAGCAGCGGTTTTGGTGACATGAAATACATAGATACCTATGTGTATGGTCTCTCATCAAGCTATATGGCGATTGCGGCCATAGTGAGTGATGATACATTGAAGACAGGTACCGATGGCAGGGTGACTGTACCCGCGACATCAGCTGCGGGTAGTCCTATAACCATCAGCGTCAACGACCCCGATGCTAATATTCTCTCGGGAGTTGTCGAAACCATTTCCGTCGTAGTAAATAATGGCTCGAATGAATGGGAACAAGAGCAGCTAACCCTGACCGAGACGGATGTCAATACCGGCATTTTTAGTGCAGTCCTGCCTACTTCCAATATATCTGGTCAAGGTCTCGATAATGATGGCAACATGAATGTACAAGAAAATGCCACTCTAGTAACTCATTACCTGGATCAACTGACCTCGACAGAGACTCCTGTTTTAGTTCGCGCTAACATATCGATTGATGCTGCTGTTGTTGATACGACCCCACCGGTGATTAGGCTGGAGGGTAGCGATCCAGTGAATGTAGAACAAGGTGCAACCTATACAGATGCAGGTGCTACTGCATCCGATAATATAGATGGCGATCTCACAGGCAGTATCGTGACGGTGAACCCGGTAAATACCTCAGTCGTGGGTGCCTATACCGTTACCTACAATGTCACTGACGTTGCTGGCAATGCTGCAACCCCGGTAACACGGATAGTTAATGTAACACCTGATGTAACGGCGCCGAAAATTACCTTAATGGGCGCTAGTACAGTGACTACAGAGCAAGGCAAGGCCTATACAGATCTGGGGGCCATTGCAAGTGATGCAGTGGATGGGGATAGGGCTTTAACCATTGATTCAGCAGGTACAGTAAGTACGGTGAATACCGCCGTTGTAGGAAGCTATAGGGTCACGTATAACATCACAGATGCAGCAGGCAATGCCGCAACCCCGGTAACACGGATAGTTAAAGTAACACCTGATGTAACGGCGCCGGTAATCACCTTAGTGGGCGCTAGTACAGTGAGTATAGAGCAAGGCAAGGCCTATATAGATCTGGGGGCCACTGCAAGTGATGTAGTGGATGGGATTACCGCCTTAACCGTTAATTCAGCAGGTACAGTGAGTACGGTGAATATCGCCGTTGTAGGAAGCTATACGGTAACGTACAACATCACGGATTCTGATGGTAATGCTGCAAACCCGGTAACACGGATAGTTAATGTAACAGCGGATGTAACGGCACCAGTAATCACCTTAGTGGGCGCTAGTACAGTGAGTACCCAGCAAGGCAAGGCCTATACAGATCTGGGAGCCACTGCAAGTGATGCAGTGGATGGGGTTAGCGCCTTAACCATTAATTCAGCAGGTACAGTGAGTACGGTGAATACCGCCGTTGTAGGAAGCTATACAGTCACGTACAACATTACAGATGCAGCAGGCAATGCTGCAACCCCAATAACACGGATAGTTAATGTTACCAATGAAACAACTGCGCCGGTTATCAGTTTGCAGGGTAGTAATCTGGTAAATGTAGCTCTGGGTAGTAGTTATGACGATGCTGGAGCGACAGCGACAGATAATATCGACAGAGATATAAGCACTCATATAGTGATCGTCAATCAGGTAGATACAGCCCGGGTCGGTAGCTATACCATAACCTATAACGTCACTGACGCTGCGGGTAATGCAGCTATAGAGGTTACAAGAACAGTAAATGTCATCTTCGATCCGCTGCCAGATGATGACGGAGACGGCATCAAAAATGGCGACGAAGGTACGGGTGATTTCGACGCAGACGGCATACTCGATTTCCTCGATCTGGATAGCGACAACGATGGCATTCCGGATTCTATTGAGGGCGGTAGCGACAGCGATGCAGATGGTATCCCCGATTACCTCGATCTGGATTCAGATAACGATGGCCTGTACGACCTGATTGAGTCAGGTGCCGATTATGCTGTGCTAGATACGCTACATGACGGAACCATTGATATTACTAACAGCGTTGGCGCGAACGGTCTGGCCGATGCCGTAGAAACCACCGTCGATAGTGCCACGCTCAGTTATAACAATGGCTTTCCATTAGATAGTGATGCCGATGGCGTTGAAGATTACATCGATCTGGACTCAGACAACGACGCGCTCACCGATGTGTACGAAGCCGGTGGTGTCGATCCCGATGGTGATGGCATAGTCGGAACCCGCTCACCCTCTGTTAATGCCTATGGCGTGGCGACTGCTGGAGCGGCTCTGACCCCAATAGATTACGATGGAGATGGCGTGAATGACCAGATCGATCTGGACAGCGACAATGATGGTATTATTGATGTCATCGAATTCGCTGGAAAAGATCCGGATGGTGATGGACAAATAGGTTCAAAACCCGCTCAGGTCGATACTAAAGGCCTGTTTAAGAATGGAAGTTTGCCAGCCATAGATACCGATGGTGATGGCGTACCAAACCAGCACGATCTGGATAGTGACAACGATGGTATCCCCGATGTGACTGAAGCCGGTGGCAGAGACCCGGATGGTGATGGTACAGCAGGTAGCGAAGCCACAACAGTCAATGATCAGGGCATTGGCACTATGCTGAATCCAGGCGATATTGATGGCGATTCAATTCTTGATCCCTATGACCCCGATAGTGATGGCGACGGCAAATTTGACCTGGTCGAAGCAGGTGGTCCTGATACCAATAATGATGGTCTGGTCGATGGTTTTACTGATACCAACGGCGATGGTTTTGATGATGCAATTGCAGCGCAGGCCTTACCCTTACCAGACAGTGACGCAGATGGTATTCCTGACTACAGGGACAATGATGACAGCGACAACGATGGGATAAAGGACAGTATCGATATTGATGATGATAACGATGGCATTCCTGACGCGCTAGAAGGTGATGGAAATATTGACACTGATGCAGATGGTGTTCCTGACAGTCGGGATCTGGATTCAGATAATGATGGGCTGTATGACCTGTATGAATCGGGTTTCGAGAATCCTTCAGGCATGGATAGGGATAACGATGGTCGTATCGACAGTAGACTGGATGTGGGCAGCAATGGTCTTGCAGATGTCCTGGAAACTCCGGTTGATAGTGGTTCAATCAACTACAACAACGGTGCTTTACTAGATACCGATGGTGACGGAGTGAAAGACTTGCGTGACCTGGATAGTGATAACGACAGTATCCCCGACGTTATCGAAAGTGGTGGCGACGATGAAGATGGGGATGGAATACCAGGCACCGGTACTCCAGCGGTCGACAACAATGGTCTGGTGATAGAGGCAGGTTCTGGTCCACTGGATACCGATAAAGACGGTAGCCCCGATCAACAGGATAAGGATAGCGATAACGATGGTATCCCCGACCTGAAGGAAGCAGGCAATCCTGATATCGACAACAATGGTGAGGTAGATGCCTTCGTTGATACTAATGGGGATGGTTTTAACGATAGCAGTGCTTCATCCCCTGCAGTGTTACCCGATACTGACGGCGATGGCACCCCCGATTATCGAGATTCATTCGGTGAAAAGGTTGGGATAATCGCAGGACTGAATGGCATCGGTGTATTTAATCTGCGGATACTTGCACTATTCGGCCTGTTGGCAGGATTACGTCAATTGAGAAGTGTATTTGTGAGTGCTCTGTCAGTACTCATGTTACTGACTGTGCAAGGTAAAGCTGTTGCTAAACAAACGGTCGAAGCCGAGTCCGAGCAGCAGCACTTCTATATCGGTGCTGGAATAGGTCGTTCAACACTGCTGCCAGCCACCTCTGGCTCTTCGTACTCGCTAGATGACGACTCCGATTTTGCTACTCGCCTGTTTATCGGTGCAGATCTGAGTTCTAGCTGGAGTGTAGAACTAAGCCTGTCCGATTTAGGGACAGCGACTTTTCAGCCCTCAGGAAATATGGATTATAAGAGTCCGGCTGTTAATGTTCTGTATTACCTGTACAGCGGGAGAGAAAATGATCATATCGGAATGGGGCTTTATTTTAAGTCAGGATTAGGGCTGCTTGATGTGACAGCAGACATTCCCAGCGAGCTCAATAATTCCATTCAGGTTTCTCTGGGAGGAGGGTTGGAGTATGCCTGGGAGAATGGTTTTGCAGTGCGCGTAGATATGGAAAGCTTTGATGAAGACGCTTCGTTAATCACGCTTGGTTTGATGTACCGTTTCGGCAAACAGGGCAAACCAGCTCCAAAGGATAGCGACCAGGATGGTATCTTTGACTCCCGCGACCAATGTCCGCAGACACCTTTACAGACAATAGTAGACAACAGGGGTTGTCAGCTTGATGGTGATAAAGATGGCGTGTTTGATGATCAGGATAAATGTCCTGAAACTGCACAGGGCGTTACTGTTAATACTGATGGTTGTGTATTAAAACCAGACAGGGATAGTGATAAAGATGGTGTTATGAATGATCTAGATAAATGTCCTGAAACTATTAAAGGAGCCAAAGTAAATAATGTGGGATGTGCCGTGTTTGAAACCTATATTGAGGATGTTGATTTCATACCGGCTTCAACGGAGCTTACCCCTTATTCTAAAATTATTATGGATAAAGTGGCGAGAGAAATTATTAAATTTCCATCGATTATTTTAGAAGTTCAGGCTCATACCGATAGCTTAGGAACTCTAGAATATAATCAGAGGATAACTGAGCGGCGAGCTAAGAGCGTAGTGAATTATCTTGTATCAAGAGGTGTGCCTAAATACAGGCTTGTCGCGAAGGGTTATGGTGAAACCAGGCCCATGGGTAGTAATCATACAGTTGTAGGGAGAGCGCAGAACAGGCGTGTTGAGTTGCGTGTACTTTCAGCAGAGGAAGGTATTGATGCCTTACTCAAAAACTATATAGCTAATAATCTGGATGCTAAGGCTAAGGCTAAAGCAGAGGCTAAGGCTAAAGCAGAGGCTAAGGCTAAAGCAGAGGCTAAGGCTAAAGCAGAGGCTAAGGCTAAAGCAGAGGCTAAGGCTAAAGCAGAGGCTAAGGCTAAAGCAGAGGCTAAGGCCAGAGCAGAGGCTAAGGTCAGGGCAGAGGCTAAGGCCAGAGCAGAGGCTAAGGTCAGGGCAGAGGCTAAGGCCAGGGCAGAGGCTAAGGCCAGGGCAGAGGCTAAGGCCAGAGCAG
>JBNKUM010000093.1:0-7936 GCA_050298595.1 Gammaproteobacteria bacterium
ATCCAGGCCTCTAAAACGTCACCGAATAATAAGGTGGCTAGCCAACCGAGTACAAATAAAACAGGAACACTATAGAAAAGAATTGAACCGACTAAAGACGGATATTCGTAATCTTCACTCTTCATTATTTTGACTTATAACCAGGCTGTAGAAAAATTAAATTTTGAACACAGGTGTTTTTCAACCACATAGTTCTTTCCATGGCTTTTATTAAAACCCAATCATATCAGTGCGAAATTGCTTAACAAGCCTTTATTTTATATGACATTATTTTAACCAATAATAACCAGGTTCTGCTTCTGCTGCTTCTTTAAAATAATCCATGCCTGTTTCAGGCGTATCCCTTTTTATTTCTGCTTCTTCTGGTGTTATGGGCCTCCACTTTGGATCGCGCATGTATTCACCGTCCTCTTTTATTTCTATTGGATATTTTTTTAGTACTGCGATCTGTGCTTCAACTAGCGAATCTCCGTTTGCGCCGCCTCGCAACCTCGGATTGGAAAGTTGAACATGATCATCTTCCCAACCGCAGATGCCACAAATATCATAACTACCTGAAGCCTCTTCAAACACAAGAAAGCCGCAAGCGGGACAAGGATACAAGGTTATTTCTTTTTCGTTCATGTCATATAACCAGGCTGTAGAAAAATTAAGTTTTGAACACAGGTGTTTCCCAACCACATAGTTCATTCCATAGCTTTAATTAAAACCCAATCATATCAGTGCTAAATTGCTTAACAAGCCTTTATTTCCCTGTATTTGCCTATATAGGGGCTATAGGCCGTCTATAGCTTCTTTAGCGCTTCTATATCGCTGTCGAAGCCTCATTCCCATATCGCCATAGCTTTTCAATATTGTGCATGATGCAACAGATCGTCCACTGGCATGTCGCTTTCGCTTTTCCTCGTAAACTGATTTTGTTGATTCTTTTGTTACTGGTTATGTTTCCAAAAACGGGTTCTATCGTCCACATGCGTCGGGCGTATTTTTTCCGACCTTGCTCGCTATCTACTTTCTGTTTCATTAAGTCCAGATAGCTTTTATTGTCTTCTGATTCTACTTGAAATGATACCTGTCTACCATGCTCCTTAAGTGGCCTCATCATGCACTCACTTTGCATCGCGCAGGCTCGACAGTTTTTCAAATAGGATTTAAAACGATGGTATCTTTAGTTATTTATAACAAAGTGATCTCCGTGATACATCATGGCATGTCCATTTGGACAGATGCAGGTCAGGGATTGTGTATTAAAGCTAAATTCTGTTGCCGGTATTTTCGTGGTGCCCTTGCTTTTATCCTTGCGTGTTTTCTGTCGTTGTTGCTTGTGTTTTTTTACGGTCTCTGAGCCGGCTATTCTAGGATCTCGTTTTCGGTGGAGTGTGTCGGGTATGATCGCATCTATACCTTGTTCAAATATATATTCCATGTTGTCTTCACTGGAGTATCCCGTGTCTGCAGTGAGCAACAGTCCATCTTCAAAGATTTCTTCACCCAGGTTGGCTTTGATGTTTTCGATCATAGGTTTTAATAGCGATTGGTCCTGTCCTATGCCAAAACTTTCTGTCGCAACAACTACTTGATATAACTCATCCGAGGCAGTTTGGCAGTTATAGCCTTGTATCGTGCCTTTTGATGTGGTTGTTTTACAGCTTTCATTATCGGTGATATTGCTTTGTACTTCTCTTTTGCGTTTTCCAACACCCATTTTCTTTTCGTTATTGGCGAGAAATTTGTCAATTTTATCCGCGTTCTTTAACAGGGTTTCTACGGTTTGTTTTTCTTCTGATTGGTCGCTCTCTCCTTTGCCGCCATCATTAAGCAGATGGCGTTCGATTATGCGCTGCGCGGAGCTACTTAATTTTTTTGATTTCTTTTGTAGGTCTGCATGGGTTCCACTCCACTGCCTTGAGGCATCTGAGGGTAACTTACATCCATCTATTGCAAAGTGTTTTTTTCCCACTAACCCGCTCTTGCAGCAGATCATCAGAACTTTATGAAACAGGGATTTAATCTCTTCGCTATGACTGCTCACGAAATCTGCGATTGTTGTGAAGTGAGGTGTGGTGCCTGATGATAATGCCATAAATTTAAGATCTGTTTTACAGCTGCGTTCTATAACTCGACTGGAGGTAATTCCTCGATAATACGCATAAAAAATAACACGTAAGATTAGCGCTGGTGGATAAGCTTTACGACCTACTGTTTTATTTTTATAACGGGCCTCAAACTCTTCTAAATCCAGAGTCTCCGTAAGCAGTTTATAAAGGCTATATTCAAAGGTATTTTCTCCCAGAACATCCAGGTAATTGATGTTCAGAAAAACACTCTGATTTAAATTGTCGTCTATAAAGTTAGGCATCAATACGTCGATAAGAGGCTAAACAACGTATTTTACATTAGACAGTCTTGTGTGGCGCGGGGTTAAGCTATTTTTCTACAGCCTGAACGCCTTGCACAGCGGGAAATATAAGTGGAGGCGCAGCCGGAGCTTATATTTTTCCGTTGCTGCAACTTGTTATATGGATCTACTCGATTAAAGTGCACAACCTGTTGATGCTCCTTCGCCACCGCTTTTCCAGCAACCGATTATATTAACTATATCACCAATAGCATTACTACTTCTTCCAGGGTTCTCCTCTCTGAAGAAAAGATCAAACTCGGCTTCATCTGGAGTTACAAAATTAATTGACCCTTCTATAGCAACGAATGCTTGCGAGTATTTTTCATACTTTCCGATTGGATCATCACTATTTAGGCAGCATTCATCAGAGTAATTTGAGAAAAGGCGCACATCCAAGGTACGTACATCAGTTGACCCCACCACATCAGGGGGCATTCTTATGACTAATGACCATTCGGATGGTTCTGCATCTACGTAGCGCCCTTTAACTTTCAATTCCACTTCGAGTAATGTTCCAGCACCTCGCTGTAAACTGCTTTTAGAATTAAATTTACTGTCTAGGGAAATTACTGATACGTCTAATGATTTTACAACGCCATAGTCTCCAGACAGAACTTCGCTAAGCACTTCATCATCATTATTATTTCCCCCGCAAGAAGCACAGAGTAAAAGAAGCACTATTACTAGCCAGATCTTCAATTGAATATCTCCTTTCCCATATAACGCCCTGCACAGCGGGCAACTTGTAGCGACGCTAGGAGCGGAAAGTTGTTTCGATGATGCAGATTGATATACGTTTTTTTCATATATCCTTCTCATGAAGGGGGTCACATTCCACCCATTATTTTCATTTTGACAGTCTGACCAATACCAAACAGAATATGAATGAAGTTTAAAGTTTTTCTCTATTAAAGATAGGACTTCAAGCCAAAGGTCATTTGTATTCAGGTCCGTATCAGATTCCTCAAATGACTGTATTATTATTTCCAATAAAGTGAACTTCTCATCATCGCTCAGTGAATCACTCCTAAACTCAGCCACAAATTCATTAATGCGATTGTAATCTGCTACTTCCCACTCCCAGTCTTGCATTTCAAGGCTATTTGGAAGGTCAAAGTGTTTCGCCAGGCTATCAATAGCTGTCCTAGTTGGATATCTAAATTCTGGCTCGATAATATTCATTTTTACGTATAACGCTCAGCCTCAAAGGCGAGCGCCACGACTCTCACCGAAGCGGCACGAACAGTGCCGCGAGTCCTTTGCAGGCGCTTGTTATGAGTTTTCATTGTGCCACGATTTAAAACAGTGCGGACACTGCTTTGATTTTTTTGTTCTGAGCGGCTTACCACAAAAGGGACAAGTTGTATCGAGATCAAACTTCGCCTCATACTCTGTTTTTGTTTTTGGGCCGCAGGGATGAAGCCTCCAAATTTTTGCCCAACGCTGATTACACCCTGTAATACTAATTAGATAATCGTCAGCCTCAATGTGTCCTTTTGTTTTTAAGATACTTCTCCAATTTTCTATACGCGCAGCATCCATGTTTAGGAACTGGGGAATTAAAGTATTGCACTTAAAACAATTAATTCCTCGATCTGGAAAGCCGTCACCAAAACTTGATGCTTCTTCAAATGAATAAGGTTTCGTGATGTCTTCGTTCATTTCAACGCATAACGCCTCGCCTCAGAGGTGAGAGCCACAGCTCTCTCCGAAGCGGCACGGACTGTGCCGCGAGTCCTTTGGAGGCCATTGTTAGGCTTTATACCCTATTGGGAGGCTATACTTCATTTGTAATTCACCATATATGCTTACTACCCTACCCCATTTAATCTGCATATTATTCTTTATTTCTTCCCTTTTTTTAGAAACTTCACCTAGGAGTTTTACGCGCTCCCTTTCACCAGATACCAAATCTATGAAGTACGCACCAGAAGAACTACCCAAATTTTTTTTTCTAATATGGGGCTGACAAAGAAAAACTCTTGTATTGCATCAAAGTAGGCTAATACTGTTGCGTCATCTGCATTCTCACCATATTTGTTCGCCAATTCGGTAACCTTTATTCTGGATTGAAGATACTGATCTCGAATTTTGGTTAACTCACTTTTTCTAGTACTGCGGCTATTAAATAGCTTAAAGTAATCTTCCGCCACTTTTTCAAATTCAATGAAAAGCGGTGATATGATTAAAACAAAATATTCCTTATTATTCGTCTGCCTAAACTTTATTAGCTCTATAGTCTTATCTATAACTTTTACTATACCCTCAAACATATTATTTCCCTTTTTACAGCCTAATGCCAAATTCAGGTGCGCCATTGGCGTCACCTGGAATTTCTTGTTATGTGGTTGGTGCTTAAAGTTGCTTTAACATCCAAACATCACAACCATTGTGTTCTGTACCAGCTAACGGCTGCTCAAGATGCTTAAAACCAAGGCTCTCATATAAGGCAATGGCAGATTTCATATTTTTTAGCGTATCGAGGTAACAACTTTCGTAACCTTGAGACTTAGCAAACTCAAGACATTCCTCTGTGAGCTTGCGACCAAGTCCAAGCCCTCTGCTTTCAGGCAATAGAAATAGCTTTTTGAGCTCACAAACTTTGTGACTTCCATTGAACATAGCAAGGCCACAACCACCGACAACCTTGCCTTCTACTTTTGCTACAAGATATTTGCTTTTAGAGGATTTATTGTAATTTTAACTCATGCATAGAACTTCGGGATCAGATGGACCATATCCATCACCAACCGCTCCATATTCCGCACCTACCTTTTTGATGATTTCACAAATGAAGGAATCTTCATTCTTCTGTATTTCTTGAATCTTATAGCCCAATCATTACTCCTTATTTTGGTTATCAGTTTCTTCGATGATGAATATTTGATGCCACATAACGCTGCCAACAGCGGCCGCGCTTTTCGCAGCAAATTGCGTGCGTCAGTTATGCTAAACTTTTCATTTCAATGGGAAATGAAGACCGCTTTTCAAGATTCTTCAAATATTCTAATACCGATTCTGGCAACATTAAACCATGTGATTGCACCCAAGTAAAAACATGATATGCATAAATATCAGCAATAGTAAAACGTGAGCATACATATCCAGAGCTAGAAAGTTGGGTATACAAAGGCGTTATATTGTTCTTTACCCGAAGAATTGATTCAGAATAAGTGCCTTCAGGCCAAGTATAGAATGCCTTTAAATTAGAAGCTTGCTGAGCCACCCAAAGATACGACTCAACTTCTGAAAGTAAGTAGTAGATAAAATTACGAAATTTATAAATTTCCTTTCCCTCAAAAGGAACAAGATCAGTTCTTGAGGTTAGAGAAACTAGATATTCCATGATTGCCAGTGATTCTGTATAAATTTCACCGTTGTGCTCAATAGCAGGAACTTTTCCCAATGGATTAAATTTTTTTATTTCCCTTGGTGTAATGCGAATGACTTGGTGATCTAAACCAAGCTCATTCAATAACCAAAGAATGCGCTCCGCTCTTGATCGAAATGTATAAGCATATAAAGTTAACATTTAAATTTTCTCTCGATTCATGGTAAGCATAACGTTGCCATAAGCCGCGCGAGGTACGAGCGTCGGATTTAATGGCCTGGTTATGTTTCATTTTGAATGTATGACGTAAATTACCTGACCTGTTTTCTTTTCAATTACTGCTTGAGCTACACCACCAACCATATTCTCGGGCAGGGAACCAGAAACCACCCAATATCCATTAACAAGTAAAGCGGAATATGGTTTTTGTTTTTCAATTTGCTCTTTACCATAAATTGGCGCCCAAACACTTACAGCTATACCAATCGCTGTCTGTTCATCGGGTAGGTATCCATTTTGCGGGTGATACGCATCTGCCTTTTTACCCTCTGCGATCAAAGACCGCGCCCATGCGATTTCCTGATAGTTTGCCGCCAAAACGCTAATTGAGAATATGCTGCAAAGTATTAGTACCATTATTATTCTCAAATTTGTCTCCTTATTTTTGCGAAACATAACGCCGTGGTCAGTGGGCCAATGTAGTGGAGCATTTTTTATGGTAAAAAGAGCGGAGCGATACCTTAAAAAATGCGGAGCCTAACTGGCTCCACTGCACCACCTTGTTATGTGACTATTTTCCACTCGACCTGCGACTGTCTATTTTTATAAATTGAGCTATTTTCAACATCGTTAAATTTGGAAAATTGTGGTACTGCCCTCGCAAAGACCGGCACTTTCTCTATTTCTGATTCCAATATTCGCTGAAGCTCTAAAAATCTAGGATTCCGCCCGTCATTAGCTGGGTGTGACTCGATGGATACAATACCCGACTCGAATTTCGAGTTCCATTCGTTCCAAATATCATCGTACTCCTTAACCATTTCTAACATTTCGGCACTCAATTGCTTTAAGAAATAACATTTAGAGTAATCGTCTGTATTTGAGTCCCATTCACACTCAAAGTAGCAAGTGCTATTTTTGAAGCTCGAAATTCCAGATCGAGGACAATCATTAAAATCCCAAACTGAATATACTATTTCACTCACTCTTCTAAGCTACCAATTGTGAATACATTGCTCAAAACTCGACTTCACATAACGCCGCAAATCACCGGAAGCAAAAAAGCAAAGCGGAGCGGCGCTTTTTTTGCTGTCCGAGTGAATTTGCTTTGTTAGCCATTATTTTCACGACGATTGGCCACGGTTAAATTGTGCCTTTGTCGAATTCGTTTCGTAGCATCAGAAAGTGGCTCAAGCCCTACTTCCTTGCGTAGCGTTTCAACTTTTTCAGGATCCTCAATTGGCAATGGATAGGCAATTCCATTTTCGTCAATGTCATGCTGGGTGCCATATTTTTGAGGCTTACCTGACATTGTAAGAACCCTGTCTTGAAGGTATGCCAGACACCATCCTTCTGCTTCACCCTGAGTTATTGCATTTTGTAACAGGGGTAAGCATTTATCCATGAATTCTGTATCCAAAACCGCATGCTGAACGACTAACCAGGCGGCTTTTGAACCTTCTTTGCCGACTAAACTAAAACCTGGCCAACCATATTGGTTGATAATTTCCTTGATGCGCGCATTGTTCTTTTCATGAACTGCTTTCATTCTAGGATGGTAATCATTAGTTCCCAACTCTCCGCTATCAATTAATTCTTGCAAAACTCGTTGATCTTTCTGTTGCATCGACTGCAATTCGTTTTTTAATTCCTGGTTCAACTCAATGATTCCTTTGTTGCTAACGCTTGGCTTTGCGGCGTGCCGGAGCGCAGCGTAGGCGCGTCCGCCAACAGCCACTGGTTAAATGATGCCGAGCTCCCTTCGCATCTCCCAGAAGATCTCGTCCTTGATCTCCTTAGTTTTAGCGCCCGCGCCTGACTCAAGGCTCCGCATAAATTCAGCAATCTCCTGTTGGATAGCTGAATTTTCACGCACGAACCGTTCAGGGTTCTCATTTAGGGACCCCATAACAGCAACGGTCTCGTTCTGTACTTTCTCCAATGCTTCCGTGTAACTATCGAGCAGCCTCAAAAGATTGTCGCCA
>JBNKUM010000094.1:0-253538 GCA_050298595.1 Gammaproteobacteria bacterium
GGACGTATTGAACCGCGAGCGGTTAAACGAAGGCCGAAACCCTTTCCTCTGCTCACTATGCCACGTATTCAGGCTAAAGAAATTGTGCGAAAATATGGACATCCTAAAAAGCAACGATAATGCTTAAGTCAGTGCCATTCGGGACAGACCACGGTTTATTGGCATTTAAATTAAAAATAAAGGTAACTACTCAGCGTAATACCGTCAGTCGATAAACCTTACTCACAAAGATCAGGCAGTTGGCCATCAAAAAGTAATCTCAGTGCCTGCGAAGCAGATAAATTTTGCTTACGACAAGAGGAAAGATAACCTCTCACACGACAGAATATTTTTGCGCCCTCAGCGCTACGAAAACATCCTGATATTTTTTGCTGTAATAATAGGGGACAGACCACAATTAATTGACCTCTCTGATCTATTGATCAAGAATAATAATAGGGGACAGACCACAATTAATTGACCTCTCTGATCTATTGATCAAGAATGGGGGTTATTTTAATACACAGTAGGATGTGAAAATGCCGCGTAGATCACGCTTATGGAATAATAGGGGACAGACCACGGTTTATTGACATTTAGAAATAATAGGGGACAGACCACGGTTTATTGACATTTAAGATTCGAATGGAATAATCCGAGTGAGATATCAACAAAAGTCAGGATGACCAAAAATGCCCAGAAGAGCCCGCCTATCCGTTCCAGGAATTCCCTGGCAAAAATAATCGGGGACAGACCACGGTTTATGGAATAATAGGGGGCAGACCGCGGTTTATTGATAGGAGGAATAATAGGGGACAGACCACGGTTTATTGACATTTAAGAATCGAATGGAATAATCCGGGTGAGATATCAACAAAAGTCAGGATGACCAAAGATGCCCAGAAGAGCCCGCCTATCCGTTCCAGGAATTCCCTGGCATATTATTCAAAGGGGAAACAACCGTTCTGCCTGTTTCTATTCCGATGAGGATTATCAGTTTTATCTAGAACGTCTCAAGGAGCTAGCGGAAAAATTTAGTTGTGATATTCATGCTTATGTTCTGATGACTAACCATGTACATTTGTTGCTGACTCCGGGCAAGAGAGATAGTGCGGCACTATTGATGAAGAATTTGGGGCAGCGCTATGTTCAGTATGTTAATCATACTTACCGCAGAAGCGGCACTCTTTGGGAGGGACGATTTCGCTCCTGTTTAACTCAGTCAGAGGACTATGTCCTGGCCTGTTATCGTTATATCGAACTGAATCCGGTTCGTGCAGACATGGTGGCTCATCCGAGGGACTATCCCTGGTCAAGTTATAAGTGTAATGCAGAGGGGAAGGCAAATAATTTAATCATACCACATGAACAATATATGCTTCTGGATCAGCTCGATAAACCCAGAAGAACCGCTTACCGGGCATTGTTCAGATCGCATTTTGATGAGGATCTGTATAAGCAGATCCGGCAATCAACCAATGGAAATTTTGTTTTGGGTAGTAGTCGTTTTCAGAAAGAAATCGAAGAGGCGCTTGGTCGGAGAGTTACACCGGGAAAGTCGGGGAGACCTATTAAGAAGGATTTGATCTGAGTGATTATACGTTGTTTTCTTTCCGTTTAATAAAAATATGGGTGGGATCGTTTTTGTTTATTTGGAGGTAACTTTTACCATTTGCCGATTGTTTACATCAACCAAAAGCAATGGCATAGCAACCTGAGAAATCATACGCTTCCTGTATGCTCAAAGTCTCTATTAAGGTTGCTTTCATTGTATGAATCGGAATGCTGATGTCATCTTTACCAGCAGTATTTAACCAGTCCATATTTTGGTCGGCAAAGCTGATCATTCCCCAGAATATATGAGGTTTGCGGTCATCAGGAACTGCGTCTTCAAATTTGACAAAAAGGTTTTTAGCGCTCCATTTATGCTTAGAGGAGGTTTGTATTCAGGTATTGGATTTAGAAAAACCAGGTGATCGAATCAAATAATTGAGTAAGGTTTTTAGGTCTCGATTGGCAATAGTATGTTTAATTGGCTCTTTAATGTGCTGATGATGTAAATGATCCTGGTTATTGGTGGAAACAGTCTGTATTGCAGTGTTGTTGTTATGTTTTTGGGTTTGTTTAAGCGCTAATTCAAAGTTGATTCTTATTTCATTGTTAGCCTTGAGTATCTTTGAAATATCTTCAATGTCCTGTTGTTCATCTACGGTAAGAGTGGATGATCCTGGAGAGCAGCCTTCATTGTGAGGTCTGGCTCCGAAGCAGGCTTCCTTACCGTCTGTGGATTTTTTACGATAATATGCTTTTGCACCACAGGATGGGCAGAAAAGATGATTACGCTGGTGAGATAACTGATGTGTCTGTAATTGGCTAAACTCTCAAACGGTAAGGTTTTTTTTGTGGTTTTTAAATCGATAAACTATCTGATCCATGAATATTTAACAGATGTAAATTTGTTTTTAATGTTTGTTAATTTTATTGTTTTTTTCAGGGAGACTGGTAGTTGTTATTCCTCTTTTTTGTCATTATTGTAAGCTGATAAGAGAAAACGATTACTGGACTTATTTTCTTTTTCTTCTTCAGGTGCCGAATCATTAATGTCTTTTCTTTGTGCATCAATATTTTTCCTGATTTTGACTATCTCATCTAAAATATTTTGCATGTTCTGGTTTAATTCTGGATTATTAATGTTGTTTTCGATACCAGATTGTAAATGTGCTTGTGCATCTCCAAATTCGTCTTGCGCTAGATGTATCAAGCCTTTTCTAAATAAATTAATGGGGTGATCATCCTCTAGTTTATCCAATGCTAACCATGCCTGTTCAGCTTCTTTGATGCGTGAGGATGTGGCATAGAGTAATCCTAGCTGGAAGTGGGCTAGATATAAATCTGGGTCTAAATGAGTAGCCAGGCTCATATCTTCAATTGCTCTTTCATACATGCCTAAATCAGCATGCTGAGCCCCTAGAAGAAAATGAAATCTTGCGTTGTCAGGGGATAGTTTGATGGCTTGCTTTAGATATGAAACAGCTTTATCGTTTTCTTTATTTTGACTAGCCTGTAGGGCGAAGTGGAATAATTCATCAGCATCCAGTTGAGTATTAGATTTGTTCATCGTGTCCTAATTTGAAAATTCAAAGCTTTAATTTTATCATAAGTAGAAATGGAAAGTATGAAATACAAATCGTAAATATAAATGGAATTAAAAATCTTGAATATTGAAATATTTGTTACTAATACTGAATTTGCAATTTGATTTCAGTGAGTTTAGTGGGAATATATTAGGGAGCTTACTTTGTAAGCGCCCCAAAATCAGCATCTCTTTTTCCTGATAGATTTCCAGAACAATTATCCTGTCTTTAATCACGTAGGAGAATTCCACAAGTACACGGACGCCTTGCCACTGTACCGCTTAGAAAAAATCCTCAAGCGTTATGGCGGCTCTATCAGCCGAACCACCATGGCCAACTGGATGATCCGACTGGGTGATGTGTTCAAACCGCTGATCAACCTGCTGCGGGAACAGCAATTATCTGGGGATTATCTGCAGGCGGATGAAACCAGAATGCAAGTGCTCAAGGAGGATGGTAAGTTCGCCACTTTGGATAAATGGATGTGGTTGATCCGCGGCGGTCCACTACAACAACCAGTGGTGTTGTTTGACTATGATGCCTCACGAAGTGAACAGGTGCCTGTGCGCCTACTTGATGGTTTTACTGGCGTCCTGCAGACAGACGGCTATGCCGGCTACAACAAGGTCTGTCGTGTTAATGCCATAACCCGTATTGGTTGCTGGGACCATGCCCATCGCAAGTTCGTGGAGGCGAGCAAGGCGGAAGTCGCCATTGATAAGATCCGAAAGCTGTATGTCATCGAAGGCAGGGTTAAGGGTTTGAGTGTGGCCGAGAAACAAGCGCAGCGTCAGCAACTGAGCCTGCCTTTACTCAATGAACTCAAAGCATGGCTGAAGCACAATATCAGCAATGTGCCGAAAGACAGCCTGACCCATAAGGACATCAACTACACACAATGAATCATTGGGAGATCCTAATCGGCTACGGTAAAGACAGCAAACTAAACATTAGCAATGCGCTGGCCGAAAATGCCATCAGATCCTTTGCGGTGGGCCGCAAGAACTGGCTCTTTAGTGATGCTCATAAAGGGGTCAAAGACAATGCGATCTGCTATAGTCTAATCGAGACGGCCCAGGCCAATGGCCTGGATTCTTACCAATACATTCGCCATGTACTGGAGAAATCGCTTATGCTGAAACAGTTGAGGATATCGAGGTCTGGCTGTACTGGAATGTTAGCCTATAAGGCTGATTCTCTAGTGTTTACGGTATACTTTAGCTTGCTTCGACAATTGTGAATTTTTTAAGTCATTGAAATTAAGTGATATTTTTAAAATCAGGTATTCATTTGTGGGTGAAAATAGATCTGTTATGGATATATTTGGTTACATGTTATGGTTCTATTTGGTTACATGTGAAATATTTATTATCTTAGACATTCTCCAGTTTCTAGTTCTAATGTTAAGTTGTTAATATTTAAGGAATATCTTGAAAATTATATAGTTCAGGGAAATTTTTTAATGAGTGAGGATGAAAGAAGGTTGTTGTGCGGTTCTGGATTTCTGTGTAGATTATAAAAAATAATTTTAGTGTTGTATTTAATAAATGGGTGATATTTCAACGGATTTGGCGCTGGCATTATCAAATGAAATGCTCTGGACTGCTGTAATTATTGGCGCGCCTGTTTTAGGGTTGAGTATGCTTATTGGACTACTAGTTAGTATTTTTCAGGTGGTTACTCAGATTCAGGAAATGTCATTAACCTTTGTCCCAAAGATTTTAACAGTGGCTATAACACTTGGCGTTTTTGGAGGTTGGATGTTATTGACCTTAATGGAGTTTGCACGTTCTGTGATTATCAATATTCCGTCATTTTTTTAAGTGCTTTTTATTAAGTAAGGATGTCTGTAAGTGACGGTTGATATCTCTATAGCATGGGTTGCTGCAATTTTATTATTGTCAATCCGATTTGGTGTGGTGATATATCTAGCACCAATGATTGCTGTGGCTAAAATACCAAATCAGGTTATGGTGCCATGGGTTATCTCGATATCAGTTGGACTGTTACTAATCTCGAATGTGCAGCCCTTAGATATTAATAATATGGCTGAACTTTTTAGAGCTGCACTGTCGGAATTAGTATTGGGAAGTTTATTAGCTTTTGGCTTGCTGGCAGCCTTTGCGGCCTTTTTATTGGGTGGAAGAATAATAGATTTTCAAATGGGATTTGGTGTTGCCACCTTGATTGATCCGGCAACTCGGACTCAAGCACCGGTTATTGGTAGTATCTTTAATCTTATTGCAATAATGGTTTTTTATACTATAGACGGGCATCATTATTTATTGCGCGGGTTGGCGTTTTCGGTTGAGAAGGTACCTCCAGGTACATGGATCGGTGATTTTGAAATATCGGTGGTTATTGCGCATTTTGGAGCAATGTTTACATTTGCAATCGCAGTTGCTGCGCCAGTTATTTTTAGTATTTTATTGTTAGATATAGGTCTAGCCGTGATGGCAAGGACTATGCCACAAATGAATGTATTTATTGTTAGCCTACCACTCAAGATATTCACGGGCTTAAGTGTTACCGCTTTGATGATACATTCACTAGTGCCATTAATGGAGAAAATATTTGAGGTGATTTTTGTATTTTGGCAAAAAATATTGGGACCTTAATCGCTTTTTAGATTAAGGAATGGGATTTGGATTTTTGGAGTGGAGTTTTGGGTTCAGTATCTCAAGCTAATGAGGTGTTGTTGATCCCAATGTTGAAAAATCGTGGCAGAACAGGAACAGGATAGAACGGAACAGGCGACCCCTTTTAAGCTAAAGGAGGCCAAGAAGCGCGGGCAGGTGCCGAAAAGCCTGGAAGTGAATTCCTGGTTTGTGATGGCGTCTTTGCTAATGGCTTTATATATTTGGGGTGAAAGCATGATTCGCCAATTGGGCCGTATGAACCGCTCCATTTTTTCATATTCTGGTAAGCTCAGTTACTCTCCGGATGCGCTACTCAGCTGGCTCGGTGATGTCTTCTTCTCAGCGGCATCAGTAATCACTCCTATTATCCTTTTAATAATGATAATCGCCGTTTTGATGAACTTTTTTCAAACCGGTCCAGTATTCAGTTTTTTTCCACTCAAACCAGACTTTAACAAGATAAATCCGGTCACTGGTTTTAAACGCATATTCTCCATCAGAACAGTTTATGAAACGATTAAAAGTTTGATTAAGCTCGCGCTGTTTGGTTCTATTGTATATTTCTTTATCGTTGGCCTGCTACCTACATTACTGGGTTTTATGAATGTTGACCCTGATGCCTACCCCTATTTGTTTTTGCGCAAGGTTGAGAGCTTGCTCCTGCAATTAATTGGACTTCTTTTTATTATTGCGGCGATCGATATGGTTTATTCCAGAAGGGATTTTTCTGAAAAAATGAAAATGAGCCAGCGCGAAGTTAAAGAAGAACATAAACGTCGTGAGGGTGATCCTGAAGTTCGTGCCAAGATAAAAGAATTACAACGCGAGGCTTCTAAACGTGCGCAGTCGCTAAGCAGGGTTCCAGAAGCTGATGTGCTTATTACAAATCCAACACATAGGGCTGTAGCAGTTAAATATGACCGTAAGGTAATGGATGCGCCGCAGGTGATTGCCAAAGGAGCGGGTGATTTGGCATTGAAAATGCGGCAGGTGGCAAAAGATAAAAATGTGCCTATTATTGAGCATAAATCTTTGGCTCGTGCTTTATTTAAGGAGGTGGCGATTGATCAGGAAATTCCGGCTACTTTTTATGTGCAACTGGCCAAGATACTGGTTCGAATAAGTGGTGGTAGTCGTTTTGCTAAATCGTATTAAGGTTGATTGAGCCGATGTTTAGCCGCTTGCGTCAATTAATTGGGGACCAGTCAGATCTTGTTTTGGTGTTTTCACTGGTGGGGATACTGCTGGTGTTGTTTACACCTATTCCTCCTGGGTTGCTAGACTTTCTTTTGATTATTAACTTCAGCTTTGCTTTGCTTATTTTACTGCTCACCTTCTACGTAAAAAAGCCATTACAGTTCTCCACGTTCCCTTCGCTGTTACTAATAGCGACATTATTTCGCCTGTCGTTGAATATTGCTGCAACCCGGCTGATTTTGTCTAACGGGCATGCTGGAGCGGTGATCGATGCGGTTGGTAATCACGTAGTCGCAGGTAATTACATAATTGGTTTTATCGTCTTTCTGGTTTTGATTGTTGTGCAATATGTTGTAGTAACCAATGGTGCGCAACGAGTAGCTGAAGTTGCTGCGCGTTTTACTCTGGATAGTATGCCAGGTAAGCAGATGAGTATCGATGCGGATATGAATATCGGATTGATCGATGAAAAAGAGGCTCGTGAGCGGCGATTAAATATTGAAAAAGAAGCTAGCTTTTATGGTTCTATGGATGGGGCTAGTAAATTTGTAAAGGGTGACGCTATTGCGGGCATCATAATTATCATCATCGATATTATTGCCGGGTTAAGTATTGGTATAGCTCAACGAGGTTTGGATTGGGGAGAGGCGTTACATACTTACACTTTGTTGACGGTAGGTGATGGTATTGTTACGCAGATACCGGCGCTGATAATTTCTACGGCTACCGGCATTATTGTCACTCGTGCCGCTTCGGATGAGCAGCTTAGTAAAGAAATCTCAAAGCAGATTTTATTATTCCCAAAAATTTTAGTACTGGTGTCGATTGCGTTACTGGTTGCTATGTTTATTCCGGGTATTCCTACGTTGCCTGTCGCAATGCTTTTAATTATTGTCAGCCTGTTGGCTTTTGTCGCGTTACACAAGAAAAAGCAGGAGTCTTTCGATGAAGTTGAAGAAGCAGAAAATGCTGAGGGCGAAGACCTTTATGGCATGTTGTCTGTTGAACCTGTTGAGGTTCAAGTAGGGGCCAATCTGATATCCTTGATGGGAGATAATGAGAGTCAGGTAATGGATAGAATAGCTGCCTTCCGTAAGCAGATTGCTTTGGATTTTGGATTTGTTTTTCCTAAGGTTCGTGTTAAGGATAATAAAAAGTTGTCACCTAATAGTTATAAAATTAATGTATTTAATGCTCAGGTTGCTGAGGGAGAGGTTCTTGCAGATAGAACACTGGCGATTAATCCAGGAAGCACTAAAAGTAAAATTGAAGGGATAGAAACTAAAGACCCTACCTACGGGTTGCCAGCTGTTTGGATCGTCAAAGATCAGGAAAAAACGGCTAAAGAATCAGGTTATACCTTAGTTGATCCGGAAACAGTTTTTATCACTCATTTGAAAGAAATCATTCGTCAACAGTCAGCAAATTTGTTAACGCGTAATGAGCTTGAACTGTTGCTCGAGCGTATTAAACAAAAACATCCAACTCTGATAGAGGAGTTGATACCGTCTGTGCTCCGTTTAGGCGAGATCCAAAAGGTTTTGCAAAACCTGCTACGTGAGCAGGTCTCAATTAGAAACCTGGAAAGTATTCTAGAGGTGTTACTGGATTATGGGGCTGACGTTAAGGACCCTGAGCTTTTAACTGAGTTTGTCAGGCAGAGATTAGGTAATGTTATTTGCCAGGCTTTGACCAACGCTCAGGGTGATTTGTATGTGTTAACACTTGATCCAGTTGCAGAGAAGAAAATGATGTCTGGCATTCGGAATATCAACGATAAAACGGTTATGGTGCTTGAGCCATCTTTATCGGAGCAGATGATGAGTACTGCGGCTAAACAAGTTGAAAATATGATGAGCAATAATTTATTACCTGTGATTATCTGTGCTCCAGAAATACGACGTCATCTGCGTAATTTTACTGAAAGAGCTATGCCTCATCTTTCGATAATATCTTTAGCCGAGGTACCCAATACTGTTTCTTTAAAATCTTTTGGAATGGTGGCTGCTGCATGAATATTTCTGAAGTCAGTCAGCAATTATCGAGTTTGTTGAGTAAGGCAGGAAGTCTGTTTCTAGCTGCTAATGATGACTTTACTAATCAGCTAACCATTGGGCAGATATTAAAAGGAAAAATGCTACGAAGCTATGACGGGGGAAGATATGCTGTCGATTTTAATGGGCAAGAGAAAATTGTTGATAGCAGTGTACCTCTTAAAACGGGTGAGTTGATATATGGACGAGTTGTTAGACTGGGCGATAAGGTTGAGCTTAAAAGACTGGCAGTTCCAGGTGAATATTCTCAGTTGAGTGAAACTCAGTCTCGGCCCCAAATTTTATCAAGCAAGTGGGAGTCTATGTTGCTAGAGGCTATGCAGGACTTTCATGTGGAATTTTCTGCACAGGAAAAAACGACAATTATTTCAATGCTAAAGCGTGTGGAGCAACCGCAAAGTTTATTAATGAGTGCAATAGCTCTAGTAAAACAAAACCTTCCTGTCTCAGAGCAATTATTACAGTTGCTGAGTGAGTTGAAAAAAGAACGCTTTTCATTATTACCTGTTGACCAGGTTGCTCCAAGGCTTGAGTACGCAGAGGTGGCTGGTGAGGAATTTAATTCAGTAGTCCTAACAGGTTTGATTAATGAATTCATGCGTTTGGTTGATGAGCAAAAACATATTACCCAGGAATTTTTTGAGAAAAATTCTATGCAAAACCAAAGCGGGGAAACTTCGGTTTCTTCGCAAGAGCAAGAGCGCTTTAATCAAAATCAAAACTTTGCAATGAAATGGCAGTTGCTAAATTCTCAAATTGATGGGGCGGTTCAACACAGGGTAGTGACCCTGCCTTTATGGTTAGCTGATCGATTAGTTGAGGTTAATATTGCTATCTACGAACAGAATAAAAGGCATCAGCATGCAGAGGATATTAAGTTCAGGAAAATTATATTTTCTTTACAGCTTGAAAATTTGGGACAAGTGGATATAGAAATGATACTGCAAAATAAAAGTGCACGTTTACACATCACTTCGGAATCACGTGACTCGACGGAATATCTGTTGGAGTATGCAACTGATCTAAATCGGGATTTAAAACATCACGAATGGTCGCTTGACGAAGTCGCCTATTCTACGAAAACATCTGATGAGCAAGGTAATGTGTTGAATTCAATAATTCAACACTATGTGGCTCAAGATAGCTTAAGCCAGTTGATGTGATGCTATGACTGAGACTGAGCCATTTCAAAAAGTTGTGGGTCTGCAGTATGAACCGGGTGATGGTCTTCCAAAGGTGATAGTTAAAGGCAGCGGAAAGATAGCGGAAAAAATACTGCAAAAAAAAACATTACGCGGATCGCCTAAGGTATTTAAAAATAAGGAATTAGTAGACAAGCTCTTTCGGCTTCCAGTTGATGCGGAAATTAGCAGGGATACTTTCCAGTTGGTTGCAATTTTATTGGCACATGTTTTTTCAATTGAAGAAAAGTTGAAACAGAAAAATGAGTGATGGTTTAAATATTTCAGAGATTTCATTACAGAATGATCTTAAGCGGATGCAAGCTATTAGCCATAACCTGGCGAATGTCAATACACCGGGTTATAAACAGCAAATTTTAAGGGCTCAGGGGTTTGATGAAGTGCTCGATATTTCTCTTAAAGAGCAGTCTGGCTCAACCGGTATGGTGTCAATATCGGTACAGAAACCTGTACTTAATTCGGTTGTTGATACGCATACAGCGGCGCTTAAATACACAGGGGATCCGTTGGATCTGGCATTAAGCGATAATATTTATTACAGCGTGATGACTGCGCAAGGTGAGGCTTATAGTCGACAGGGAGATTTGCATATCGATGCACGCGGTAGGCTAGTGAATGTATCTGGATTACCTGTCATGGGTATGGGTGGGGAAATACGATTAACAACGGATAAACCGTTGATCAATCAGCAGGGACAGATTTATGTTAACGAGCAGCTCGTTGGGCAACTAAGGCTGGTCAAAATACCTGTTGATTCAGTTGTTTCCAGTCTGGGAGGTTCCTTGTATAAGGGGTCAAAAAGTATTGATGTATCAGATCAGGAAGGTTTAGTCCATCAAGGGTTTATCGAAGCCTCAAATGTCAATATGACAGATGAAATGGTGAAGATGATCGAGCTAACCAGGCACTTTGAATCATCTCAACGAGTAGTTCGGGGTTATGATCAAATGCTTGATAGCGCAATTAATATTATTGGTGATATGCAGAACTAAGGGGAAAGATATGACGGATTCGCTATACATCGCTGCAACAGGTATGCATATACAGCAGCAGCAAATAAATGTTATTTCAAATAACCTGGCAAATGTAAATACGCCAGGATATAAAAAAAGTGGTATTTCTTTTACTGATTTAATGTACCGAGAAGTAAACAATCAGGCGCAGGTTTCAAATAATGGTATTGGCTCTTTTGAAATGGGTTCGGGAGCTTCTATTACGGGTTCTAGCAAAGTGTTCACATTGGGTGAAACAAAAACTACTGATCGCCCACTTGATGTGGCGATTAATGGTGATGGTTTTTTTGAGGTCAACTTACTGGATGGAAGAAAGGCTTATACTCGGAATGGTTCTTTAAGTATTTCATCAGAGGGGCTTTTGGTTGCTAATAATGGTTATGAGTTGTCCCCTTCGATCCAGATACCTGAAGATGCTTCAGATATTGTGATAACTAAAGATGGTAGTGTCAAAGCAGTAGTGCCAGGTGAGAATGATCTGGTAGATGTTGGCCAGATAGAATTGGTTAGTTTTGTTAGCACGGAACACCTTAAGCCTATTGGTAATAACCTGTACTTACCGACAGAGGAGTCTGGTGACTCATTGATAGGTCGTCCTGGAGAGGATGATCTAGGCACTCTGGCTCAGGGTTTTCTTGAGGGTTCAAATGTAAATTTAATTAATGAATTAACTAATCTGATTTTAGCGCAAAGAGCTTATGAAATTAATTCGAAAGTAATTCAGGCTTCAGATGAATTATTGACTCTAAGCAATAACATGCGCAGATAGGACTTGCTGGGATTTATATTAAGATGCAAATAAATTTATTTTTCATTTTATTATTTTTTTTTCTGATGCTTACGAGCCCAGGGTTAAGAGCAAGTAAGGCATTGATAGGTATTGATATAAATAAAAGCGTAATTGTCAGTAATCCTTTTGTGGTTTTGAAAGATGTTGCGGATATAAAAACTTCTGATTTGGGGGCTCGACTGCAGTTGGAAAATATAGCTTTGGTAAAATCCCCCAGAGTTGGGTACTCAAAAGAAATATCACGGGTGCAGATACAGTCTCGAATAAGAGAGAGTTTGAATATCGATCCTAAACTTCTGGTTTGGAAGGGGGCAGATAGTGTGCGAGTAGATCTTGCTAGTCAAAAGCTAGCATATCCACGGTTGCTGGAAAAAGCAAAAAGCTTTATCCATGCTCAGCTAAACAGTATTGGTCGTGAAGTCAAAGCGAAGACAGTTCGAATAAAACAGGATATCAGTTTACCTTTTGGGAAGATTACATTAGTCCCTAGAATGAATTCTGAGTTTATAAGCAAAAGAATGTGTGTTTGGGTGGATGTTTTCACAGATAACAATTTTTATCGTAGCGTCCCGGTCTGGTTTCATATGGATGTGTTGGAGGATGTGTATGTGGCTAAATTCAGGTATAGAGAACGAGATATTATAAGACCTGAAAATTTTGAACTTGTCAGGACAGATGTTACGAAAATCTCCGGTCAACATGTCAAATCAGAAAGCTTTAAGAAATCTGTATTATTGCTTAAAAACCTATCACAGGGAGATGTTTTGTTGTCAAAAAATATTAAAAATGTACCTGCTGTGATTGAAGGGAAAATTCTGGATCTTGAAGTGTCTGAAGGTAGTGTTCGTTTAAAGTTAAAAGCGATTGCAGAAAAAGATGCTGAAATTGGAGAGATTTTAAAAGTCAAGGTGCTAAATGGAAAAGAGTTTGTGAAAGCCAGAGTTGTAGGTAAGCATTTTGCAAGGGTTATATAAATTGAGAAATACAATGGGAAAGTTCGTGATAATTCTTGCATTCATGATTTTTTATAGTTGTGAGTCATATGCGACCAGTATGTATAGCGAATCAAATTATGTTTCATTAGTGAGTGATAAGGTTGCGCGTAATGTTGGTGATGGTGTAACCGTTCTTATTTATGAATCAGCTTCAGCTTCGGCATCAAATAATACGGAAACTAATCGTAAGACAGATGTAAAGGTTGGCGTGGTAGATGCGAATCAATATCCAGATAACAGGAGTATAGGAATTGACTCGAATTTTAATGGCGGTGGAGATCTGAATCGAACTGGGAATTTACTAGCCAAAATTACTGCTCGCATCATAGAGATAGACGGTAACGGTGAGATGTTGATTGAAGGGAAGCAATTTATTGAGCTCAATGATGATAAACAAACGATTACTCTATCAGGTCGGATAAGAAAAGAGGATATTGGTCCCAATAATACGGTTGTCTCTACGAGATTGTCCGATGCGAAAATTAAATATCTCACAGAAGGAACCTTAGCTGATCGTCAGAAGCCAGGGTGGATTACACGTTTCTTTGACTGGGTATTTTAATGTGGGGTTGCTCTCTGTGAAAAAACACATCTCTTTAGCTCTAGTTTTACTTGTTTTTGCAAGTTGGGGGGGGGGTAGCCAGGCTAGTGTGAATGGTGGGGTGCGAATTAAAGATATTAGCCGTGTTGCTGGTGTCAGAGATAACTCTTTGATTGGATATGGTATCGTCACCGGTCTATCAGGAACAGGTGATTCCACGCGTAGTAAAGCTACTGTCCAGTCAGTTAATAATCTACTAGAGCGTTTTGGGGTGCATGTTTCTGATAAGCAGATTCATAGTCAAAATGTCGCAGCTGTGATCGTTGCGGCAACATTGCCAGCTTACTCTAGAATGGGGGATAAGGTTGATGTGAATGTTACTTCGATAGGAGATTCAAGGAGTCTACTTGGGGGTACATTGTTATTAACTAATTTAACTGGCCCTGATGGTAAAACTTACGCTCTTGCACAGGGGCCTGTTTCAATTGGTGGATTTAAGTACGATTACAATGGGAATGTAGTTCAAAAAAACCATCCTACTGCGGGCACTATACCGGCTGGTGCGACAATCGAAAAATCACTGCAGACTCATGTTGTAAACAGTAATGGGGAATTGGAGATATTGCTTAATGAACCAGATAATACTACTGCAGATAGGATTGCCAGGGCAATAAATAAACAAGTAAGGAAAAGCATTTCAAAAGCTGTTGATGCTGGGCGAGTATTGGTAAATTTAAATCAACAACAGGCTGTAAACGTTGTTAGTTTCTTAACTCAAATTGAGAACTTGAAAGTGACTCCAGACTACCGTTCAAAGGTAGTGGTTAATGAAAGAACAGGTACTGTAGTGTCGGGAGGGAATGTGAGTATATCTTCTGTTAGTGTTACCCATGGTGAATTAAAACTCATCGTAGAGACAGATTTTACTGTATCTCAACCGGAACTGGTCAGGGATACTGGATCTGATGTACGTACACAAGTAGTAGCAAACTCTACTATGGATGTTTCTGAAGGTGGATCGACTAATTTGACTTTTTCTGAAAATACAACTGTATCTGATCTAGTCGCCGCATTGAATAAAGTTAAAGTGAGTAGTCGCGATATTATTTCTATATTGTTATCTATTAAGCGTGCTGGTGCATTACACGCAGAATTAATCATTCAGTAAGGGGGTATTATGGAGATATCAGCAAGCATGCCGATAGCCTATTTCAATGAAAAGGTTTCGGAGAACTCTGGGAGTGTGGATAAAACACTAAATAAAATGTATTTCGAAATTATGCTTAAAGAAGCTTTTTCAACACCGACGGCCGATGATAAGCTGAGCCCTTCATTCAAGGTTTTTAATGATGTATATATGCAAAGTTTTATAAATAATTTTTCTCAAGAGCATGAATTAGGTTTTGGGCAGATGAAGTTAGCTGAATTAGAGAATGGTAAGGAGATGTAATGGCAATAGAAATAAGTGGTCCTGTTAATAACCTGGTGGCTTTAGCATTAAATGCAGCAACAATGCGTCACGATGCTATTTCAAATAATATTGCGAATATAAATACACCAGGCTACAAACCTTTGCGTGTCAGTTTTGAGGAACAATTGAAACTGTCATTAACACCTTCCTTGATGCGTGATGATGTGGTAGTAAAAAAAACATTAGCATCTTTGCGGCCCGAAATATTTGAGGTGGAGTCAGTGAATCAGATTAATCAACTAGATCTTGAGATGGTTGAAATGGCTAAAAATACACTTCGATACGAAACTCTTTTGAAGGGGCTTAGTAGCTATGGCGCAATAACCAAAATGGCTATTAAAGAGGGTAAGGTCTAATGGATTATTTATCAACATTTGATATTAGCGCATCGGGGATGGCAATCGAAAAAACTCGTATGGATTTGATCTCCCTGAACCTTGCCAATGCAAAGACTACACGCACAAGTCAAGGCGGTATCTATCGACCCATGGAGTTAATAACAAGGCCAAGTCACAGTCAGTTTAGTATGCTGTTGGATAATCAATACTCAATTAGCTATCCCAGAGGTGTTGAGATTGATGAAGTCGTTGAAAAAGATGTTCCAGAAAAACTTTCTTATGAGCCAGGCCATCCAGATGCTGATAAGAGGGGGTTCGTGCATTATCCGGGTGTGGATTCAACCACTGAAATGATTAATTTAATAAAAGCCACGCGAGCTTATGAGGCTAATGTTCGTGCATTAAATGCAGCAAAATTGATGGCTAATAAAGCTTTACTGATAGGCAACTAATATGAATATAGAATCTTTAACTTCTATTGGTGCTATAGACACTTTGTCGGATAGCAGTGTTTTAGAGGTAAAACCCGATGTTAATAAGGGAGTTAGTTTTTCGGAAGTTATTTCTGAATACTATACACAAGTAAATGATCAAATTAATCAGGCTGATTTTAATTTAAGAGAATTTGCTGTGGGGAACTCGACGAATATTCATGACTTACTCATTTCTATAGAAAAAGCGAAGACATCATTTGAATTGGGTTTACAGGTTCGCAATCGTTTGATGGAAGGCTATCAAGAATTGATGCGGATGCAGGTGTAAGATTTTTTAATAATATTTGATAAGAAGAAACTATGTGGTCTGAATTAGACAAAAATACCAGACGTAGCCTGGTTATAGGAATTTCTGTATTAGTTGCTCTAACAGCAGTGCTTGTTCTCTGGGTGTATTCTGGAGGCCAAAAAACTTTGTTTAATAATCTGGAAAACAATGAAGCAGCCAGGGTTATTGCAGTATTAGAAGAAATGAAAGTGCCTTATACGTTGGCTGATAATGGATCTTCAATTTTAGTTAGTGAAGAAAAAGTTGATGAGTTAAGAGTAAAACTTGAGGGCCGGGGGATTACTGCTGATACAAGCACTGGTTTTGAGTTGTTTGATAATGCAGATATTGGCATGACTGAGTATAACCAGAAAATAAATTTTCTTCGTGCAATGCAGGGTGAATTGGCACGTTCAGTGATGGCAATAGAAGGTGTTAAGTTTGCCAGAGTGCATTTAGTGCTTCCTGAAACTAGTTTGTTCAAACAGAAAAAAAATGCTCCCACGGCTTCAGTGACTGTTATTCCTGAAAAGGATTACAAGCTGCAGAATGATCAGGTTGCAAGTATTCAAAGATTAGTTGCTGCAGCGACTCCGGGTATTGAACAAGATAATGTAACTATTATTGATAATTATGGACATACTTTATCTCGTACTGATAGTGAATCTAGTGCTGAGAATATTACCAGTATGCTTTTAAAGAAAAGGCATGAAGTGGAGAGTTATTTGCAAAGTAAAGTAGATCGAATTTTAGCTAAGGCTTTTGGAGATGAAAAGTCAGTAGCAATGATATCTGTCGATTTGAATTTGGATAAAGTACATCGAAAAGAAGAAGTTGTATTACCTAATGGAACGAAAGATGTAGGTTTATTACGGAAAAGAGAGATGTTACCTCAGACTTCGGTTAAAAATAAAAATAAAAATAAAAATGTCAATGGTTCTTCATCAGTAGAAGTGGAATATCAGATAAGTAAGCGTATAGAGGAAATTATTTCAATGCCAGGCGCCATAAGCAAGATTCAGCTTGGTGTTCTAGTTCCTGAAAACACAGATGATAATCAAGTTAGTCATTTAAAAGATGTTATTGGGATGTCGATAGGCCTGGATGTTAAAAGAGGGGATAGTATTTCCATTTATCCTATGGCTATGGAACACTTAAATGAAATATCTATCAATAATGTTCCGACTTCTATGACAAGTACTGAGGCGAAAGATGAGCAGGTCAATAATCTAGCAGGGCTAGATGCTAAAAATATAAATGAGAGAGAGAGTTATACTTTAAGTATCGAATCTGAATCTTATTTGATCGCTGGTTTAGCTGGTTTGCTAATCTTGAGTTTAATTTTATTAATTCTCTCTATAAGAAGTAAAAATAAAATCAAAATAAAGCCTTTATCTTCAAAAGAAAGGGAAGCTCTGTTAGCTCAATTTAAGCAATGGCTCAATAGTGAGACAGCCTTGTAATGTCTCATATTAATCTATATAAAAAAGCAGCTATCACAGCCTATTTCCTTAGTGAAACAGATCGGCATTGGTTGTTTAATAACTTGAACAAAGAAGAAAACTTGAAATTGTCAAAGTACTTAAATGAGCTAAATAATATAGGCATCCCACAAGATGAAGAAATGAAAAAACTTTTATTCTCACGAATAAATATTGACCCTAATGATCAGTTGCACAATCTAATCCAGGAGATTATTCAGCTTGATGCTTCAATTTTATCCAGGTTTATTGATCGTGAAGCACTCTGGATAGGATTTTTTCTAGTTCGTCGTTACCCATTGATATTTGATAATCATTTTATTGGGACCCTGGCTAATAATACAAAGGATAAATTGTTACAGATGATGGGGGGGCATGGTTTAAGGACAACAGAAAAGGCAGATAAGGCTATATTGAAAAGTATCAGCGAAAAGATGCTGGTGCTTTTACGAGGTAATGAAAAGTCAGCAGGTGGCTTTTCTGAAGTGATAGATGCGCAGCTTTGTGAATAATTCTAAGGAGAGTATTGGTTAATGGAAGATAAATATATTATTAGATCTCCAAATTTTACAGAATCACGAGTTTTACTAAGATCTGGAAATGATGTTTATGATGGTCCTAAATCATCTCCATCTAATGACTATGAGAAAATAGAAAGAAGTGATGAGGAGGTAGTAGATCATGAAGACATTCAAAAGAAATATATTGAATTAGACGTCAAAGTAAAACTTCTTGCTAAAGATAGAGATAAACTGGAAAAGCAATTTGAACGTTTGAAGACAGATCAAGAGCTTCTTGATAGGGAAAAAAGCAGTTTTCGTGACGAAGTAGAAAAAGAAGTCAGGGCTCTTGTGGAGAAAAGGGTTGAGGAAGAATATAGAGAGAAAACTGAGCAGCTCCTCACGCTTATAGATTCTCTTGCTGTTTGTAAATCTCAAGAGATAATCGATTTTGAAGAAGATCTGATAGCACTTGTGTATCAGGCTGTATGTAAAATTATAGGTCAATCAGTTATAGACAGGGATATGATTGTATCAACGGTGCGTGAGGTTATTTCTCATGCGCAAGACCGAATGCAAATGACGCTATTGGTTTCACCTCGAGACTATTCTCTTATAGTAGAGGCTAAAGAGGAGTTAAGTAGAGGTCTCAATAATAGACTCGAGGTTATTTCCGATGATCAGGTTCGCTACGGTGGATGTGTTCTTAAAACAGACGCAGGGACGATCGACGCACGATTGGAGCAGCAACTGCGTAGACTACTCGATGTATTGCTGGAGGAACGAAATCGTTCCCATGGAAGCGAAAAGTAGCAATGCGTCTTCAGTCGTATCAAAAAGCTTTACGTAGTTCGGACTTGATGAAAAAGTCCGGGAAGGTGACACAAGTATATGGCCTAACGGTTGAGTCAAATGGTCCAGATGCTTTTTTAGGAGAATTATGTGAAATAAACAGTCAGCACTCTAAAAGGATAAGTGCTGAAGTGGTGGCACTAAAAAATGGCAAAGTTTATCTGATGCCCTATTCAGAATTAATGGGAATTTATCTGGGCAGTGATGTAAGTACTACAGGAAAACCTGTCACTGTTTCGGTTGGAAAAGGGCTTTTGGGTCGAGTTGTTAATGCCTTTGGGAAGCCGATAGATAATAAAGGTCCACTCTCTGATGTAAATGAAGAATATCCTTTGTATTCTACACCGCAAAATCCTCTACATAGGGCTCGAATTAATCAAATAATGGAAACGGGAGTAAAAAGTATTGATGCGCTACTCACTCTGGGGAAAGGTCAGCGAGTGGGTATTTTTGCAGGTAGTGGAGTAGGGAAGAGTACTCTACTCGGCATGATCGCAAGGCATATGAACGCTGATATTAATGTCATAGCACTAGTTGGTGAGCGGGGTAGGGAAGTAAAGGAATTTATCGAAAAAAGCCTCGGTCAGGAAGGGTTAGAAAAAACAGTGGTGGTAGTAGCTACTTCAGATGAAACTGCAATATCTCGTACTCATGCTGCGTTATCAGCAACTGCAATGGCTGAGTATTTCAGGGATCAGGGGAAAGATGTCATGTTAATGATGGATTCTGTGACCCGTTATGCCATGGCTCTTCGAGAAATTGGTCTGGCTGTCGGGGAACCCCCTACGTCACGGGGATTTACACCGTCAGTATTTTCTGCGCTTCCTAGATTACTGGAGCGTTGTGGTGCCAATGAGTCAGGGGGCTCTATCACAGCATTATATACGGTTCTAGTTGAAGGGGATGATATCAATGATCCGATTGCTGATGCGCTTCGGGCGATTTTAGATGGGCATTTTGTATTGAATAGAGATATTGCTAATCAAGGGCAGTACCCGGCAATTGATATTCTGCAAAGTAATAGTCGGTTAATGAATGATTTGATTGATAAAGAAACCTTGAAGTTGGTTACGGAATTTGTGAGTTATGTAAACCTGTATGAAAAATCCAGGGATATGATAGATCTAGGAGCTTATAAGCCAGGAACTAATTCTGCTTTAGATACTGTTATTAAATTAATGCCTGAAATAAGGAAGTTTTTACTTCAAGGGATTGAAGATAGTATTACGAGGAGTGATGCTCTTCATCAAATAAAGGAAGTGATTGGTGTGCAGTAATATAACTAAAATTAAGAAAAAACTACAGGCAGTTTCACCAATTCTTCAAGTTAATCAATTGTTTCTTGATGATTTAGTTGTGTCGATGAAGGAGAAACTATCTGAGCTGGATAAAAGTATTGCTGATAGAGATGAAGTGGTATTAAAAAGAATTCAATTTATCAGTGATATACACTCTAAAGCTGAAAGAGCAGATAAGGTTGATTTAGAAAGTCTGCAAAATGCTCGTTATTATCTTGAAAAAATAGATGAGCAAATAGACCAGGCTGCAATCGATTTAGCCAAAAAAGAAACTGATTTGGATGGGTTAAAAGATCAGGTGAAATCACAACAGCTTAGTATTAAGAATATTGAAAAATTTATAGATAAAAACAAGGGCTCTCTAACTCTCGAAGAAGAAAAGATATCGATGAATAATTTAGATGAGCTGTTTTTGCAGAAATTACATCTGGGAGTAAAGTATGAGTAGCGTTGACATCTTGATACCTGCAAGTACCCAGGGCAAGTCAAATTCAACATCCAGTAGTTTTAATCAAAAGCAGGCCTGGTTAGAAGAGCTTGAAAAAGCCCAAAAAATACTACATAGCGATAATTCTGTATTAGAAAGCAATATTCGACAGAGTGTCAAAAAAAATAACTCGAATGAAGTCATTGTTTCTGAGTTATGTGAAACCGAAGAAATCGATTTTCAAAATTTTGAAATAGATAACAGGGTGAAAGATAGTCATGCAGATATAAAATCGGCGATCAAAATAATACATAACCCTGTAGAGATAAAATCAAGTATTGGATCAATAAGTGTATTCGAAGGATGTGCTCATGGTTTCTATTTTAATGATGCTATAAAAAATACTACCTATCAAGCCGACGAAAAAACTATGAAGTTAGAAAATATGAGGACGCAGTTTCAAACTAATTATGAATTGCAAAATATCAATCTAATTGTCGGTGAGAAGGGCATAAAGATAATGCTGAGAGATTACCGTATTAGTGACAAAGATCTTACAAAAATAATTTTTAAAATTAAAGAAACCTTAACGGATATAGGTCTAGAGATAGATAAAATTGTAGTGAATGGAAGTGATTTTAATTGGCAATATGTCGCGTAAAACTTTTAAAGGAGTTTAGTAATGATAGATAGTATTGGTGCCGCTGGGTCACAGGCTGTGAGTCAGTCGGATACGGTAACAAATCAAGCGAGTTTGGGGCAAGAAGAGTTTTTAAATATCTTACTTACACAGTTGTCGTTTCAAGATCCTTTGAAACCTATGGATAATCAGGAGTTTATTGCTCAAATGGCGCAATTTACAAATCTTGAGCAAACACGGCAGCTCAGCGAAAATTCTGATGTTTTATTAACCGTACAATCAGCAACACAAGCTATCGGGCTAATAGGTAAAACTGTAACAGTATCTTCTGGAAATACTACTCAAGTTGGTACTGTAACAACAATTGCTTTTAATCAAGGTGTTCCAGAGTTAAGTGTCCAGTTATCTGGTGGTGGGGCGTTAACTAATATTAGGTTGGCTAATGTGTTGTCAGTAAGGAATTAAAGGGAAAAGACTTATGATTGGTTCAATATATAATGGCATGTCGGGTTTACTTGCTTTTTCTCAAGGCTTAAATACGATCAGTTCAAATGTATCCAATATGAACACTCCGGGGTACAAAAGCTCAGAGCTTCAGTTTCTGGATGTGTTTTATAAATCTCAGTATTCTTCGTTAGAAAACGGGGATGTTGAATTTTATCAAACAGGTGGAGGTGTAGGTACTGGCTCTACAACTACAAGTTTTAATGATGGTGAAGTTAGAAATACTGGGAATGATCTTGATGTGGCAATTCAAGGAAATGGCTTTCTTGTTTTAAATAAGAATACAGAAACCTTTTATTCCCGCGCTGGCCAATTCGAATTTAACGATGAGGGGTTTCTGGTGTCTAGATTAAACGGAGCTAGAGTGCAGACTATTGATGAAGTAGGGCGCCTTTTTGATATCAATCAAAATGATTTTTTATTAATGCCTCAGGAGTCAACCTCTACAGTTTCATTTACGGGTATTTTATCAACCGGCACTCTGAATTCTGATGGAGATCCGATACATCAGGTGCAGGGTGTTACAGTAATAGATTCTCTGGGGGATAAAAGAATTTTAGATATTGACTTTGAGTTGACTGATATTACCAATATCGAATGGTCAGTTCGAATAATTGAGAACTCCGTTACTATTGCAACCGGTACTGTAGGATATCAACCATCAGGACAACCTAACCCTGATGCCAATAGCTTCAACTTTATTTTAAGTGCAAAAGATGGGACTGAGTCTGAAATTAAGATATTTATGGGTGACGATGGCTCAGCAGATTCATCTACTTCGAGTTCTTTTGGAAGCTCCTCATCTTTAGCCAGCCTGAATATAGATGGTTTTTCTTCAGGTAGCATCGTAAGTTCTTCTTTCGATGAATTTGGTATTTTGAATTCTGAGTATTCAAACGGCGAAACTCAGAAGAATGGTCAGTTAGCCTTAGCTTCGTTTCTACAATTACAAGATTTAGAGCAACAAGGAGGAGGCATGTTCTCTAGTAATGGGTTGAATCCGACACTTGGACATGCTGATGATGGTGTGATGGGTAAATTCATCCCCCGTTCTGTTGAACTTTCTAATGTTGAATTAACACAACAATTTGGGGACTTGATTATTGTTCAGAGGGGATATCAGGCTTCTTCCCAAATACTCACAGTTTCCAATGAAATGCTACAACAGTTAATAGAAATGAGAGGGAGATAATGGAGGAAATGCCTTTCAGACTCTATGGAGAGTCCTATATGGGCTCATTAAGAGGCAATATTTCTGAAATAGTAAAACAATGGGTAAAGGAATGGGTATCTATTAACGGTGAATCAACTCTGGCTGGTGTCAATGTTAGTACGGATCTAAATTCAATAATAAATGATAAAGAGATGAATATTAGGACGCTAAGATATGAAAAATCAGAGGTTTATATTTTTTCTAGTTTAATAGTGTTAAATGAATTGCTTGCTTATATTACAGACATTGGCTTGTATGAAAGTTCAATATCTCAATCGAAAATTTCTGAGTCTATTGTTCATGAGTGTTTGAAAGATTTGTGTTTGAAATTCATCAATGATGACAAGGTGAATAGTAGAGAGCACCAAATATTTAAGTCTGAATTTAATGAAGAAATTACAAAGAATCCAGGGCATATTCTAATAAAAATTAGCCTGAGAAAGGGTGATATAAATTTTATATTGCCGGCTTTGATAGTAGAGAAAGCTTGCCCGTTACCAGAAGAAAGGAATAGACAAAAAGACAAACTCCAGCCAATAAGAAATTGTAAGATTGAGGGTACGGTAGCGCTTAATCTTACAGTAGGTAGTGCTGTTCTTGATTATGGGACAGTTTCTAATTTATCCGCTGGCGATGTTATCAGGCTAGACTCAGAGATCGATAAACCTTTATCGGTTAAAACAAAAGATAATCTATATGTTTGCAGTGCATACTTAGGTAAAAGGAACTCTAAAAAGGCCGCAAAAGTTGTATTAAATAAATCAGGTGAATTATGACTATAAGTGACATTGAATATCAGGATCTTAGTGAATCAATTAAAACTACTGATTCTCTTGGAACAAGATACGAATTAATTAAAGATGTTAAAGTTAATTTATCTGTATCTGTTGGTGATTGCGAAATAAGTGTTTCAGAATTATTCGACCTAAAGGATGGTAGCGTTATTAGTTTAAACAGGGATGTCTTTGCGCCAGTAGATGTTATGCACAATGGTAAAGTTATTGCACGTGGTGATCTGGTTGCTGTTGGAGATAATTTTGGTGTAAGAATTACAGAAATTGATCAGTAATGATAGTAAGGGTATTTTTTTTAATTTCCTGTCTTTGTCTATTTCCTTGTTGTGTACAGGCTCAAGAGACTCCAGCAGTATCGGAAAATTCTGAGCTCGAGTTGGCTGCTACATCTCACCGGAAATCTGTTATCCCCTATAAGAAGGATTTCTCCGTACCGGATAGGTCAATATTTATCATATTGTCATTGGTAATACTTTTAATTACTGCAAGTGTGGTTTTGTATTATTTAAAGAAGAATAAGCTTATCTCAATCAAGGGAGCTTCTGGTAATGATGATATATTAATAGTTGAGACAAAAAGGTTGAGTACAAAGTCAATTGCCTATCTTTTAAAAGTTAAAGACAGCGATATCCTATTAGTGCAGTCTGATACCTCCATTAATATGATTTGTTTAGGCGAAGATCAATCAAGTGACAATGTTTAATTTGTGATGATTCGTATTCCTGTTTTTAAATTACTATCTATTTTCCTTGTATTGTTCTTACCCGATGTGGCTGTGAGTTCTGATATGAGTTTCCCTGGTGTTGAAATTAATTTCACAGACTCTGGTGTTGATCAAGAACCAAATAAAGTTGCAAATGCTTTAAAGATTATATTGGGGCTAACCGTTTTAAGTATTGCCCCTGCTTTTTTGATCGTAATGACGTCTTTCAGTAGAATTATCATAGTTCTCGCAATGCTACGTCATGCATTAGGTATGCAGCAGACTCCTCCGAATACTGTATTAATAAGCCTCGCTTTATTTTTGACTTTTTTTAATATGTTGCCAGTTATGGAAAAAGTTAATGCTAATTCATTTCAACCATTTATGGAAAATAAAATTGATACTGAAACGGCATTCAGGCTCGGGATGAAGCCATTGCGAGAATTCATGATCCGTCAAACTAGAGAAAAAGACCTTGCTTTGATGGTGGAGTTATCTCAATCGGAAATGCCTGAAAGTGTAGAAGATATAAAAAATTTACAAATAATCCCAGCTTTTATGATTAGTGAATTAAAAACCGCTTTTCAAATAGGTTTTGTAATCTTCCTGCCTTTTCTAATTGTTGATCTACTTACTGCAAGTATTTTAATGTCAATGGGCATGTTGATGGTTCCCCCAATGATGATCTCGTTACCAATAAAAATCTTGATGTTTGCACTGATAGATGGCTGGAATATTGTAATAAATGCATTAATGTCGAGCTTTAAGTAGGGATGCCAGATTGCAGGAAAGTAATACAAAGCTCAATGAGGAGGTTAATATTCGGAAATTGTGGTGCATCTATATTTCGAATAAATCCAGGGAAGTTAAAGAGGAGTTAATAAATTACTACTTGGAATCTACAAAAATAATTGCGGCCTCTATTTATTCAATGAGATTTAATAATCAAATTGATTTTTCTGACTATTACCACTACGGAATACTTGGACTGATTGACGCAATTGATCGATATGACATTTCTCGAGAGATTCAATTTATGTCATTTGCTAAGTTTAGGATTAAAGGATCAATTCTAAATGGAATTTCCAAGATGAGTGATGTTCTTGAAAAAGTAAATACTGAACACAAAACATCCAGGTACGAGGAGAGGCTTTTATTGCTTCGATCGCAGAAAGATATTGGTGATATAGATCCTTTCGACGAAATGGTCGATTTGTCTATAAGTCTTGCTTTGGGTTCGTTTTTAGACAATGATTGCAAGAATTCTGATGAATTTTGCTATTATTGTGAAGAAGATTTGGAGTTAAAAGAAACTTTGGATCATTTTGTTAAATGCCTAAATGAAGATGAACGAATTATAATAAGTTATCACTACTTTCATGAAGTTGCATTTAAAACCATATCCGAAATTATAGGGATTTCCAGGTCTAGAGTTGCTCAGCTCCACAAACAAGGATTAACGAAATTACGAGAACTTCTTGAGCAGTCAGTTGATCTTGATGCTTAATAATTATCTATTTTTCCTGCTTAGATCTATTATCATCTCATTCATTTGGAGCAGTGTCTGCGGGTCATTTTGAATAGCACCATCAATGTCGTGAATTAATTCATCTAAGTAAATGCTGTTGTTTTTTAAAAAAGAACCAAACTCCCATTCTAGAGTTGATTCAAGGAAAACTCTTCTCGCTTTGTTTATGAAGTTAGAATCAGACTGATCAAGGGTCCCGATTTTTTTCACAATAATATTTTTTAAGTCAGACTTTTTTTTAGTTAAGGGTGTGCGGGGGGAGGCGGACTTATTTAAGTAGTCGGTTTTACTTTTCTTTACTATAGATTTTGATACTTCAGATTTTGCAAGATGAAGTAGTCTGTTTATTTTTTTTATACGATCCACTATAGGTGCTATAAAGTTATTTAGTATTTTAGATGAATGTTATTTTTGCTTAATATGTCTATTAGTGATTCTTCAGAGTTTATTTTGTAAGATAAGATACCATGTACGATTTGCTTCGCTCTGTCAGGATTTGTTTTTTGAAGTAATAGACTTTGAGCAAATCGTGCTGAAAATGACATATTGTCAAGTTTTAAAGCTCGTTTCAATCCTTCTTTCGCAGCCTCAGTATCGCCAGACAATATATCTAGTAGGGCTATAGCTCCATGGGTTTCGCCAAAATTTCGGTCAATCATCATGGCTTTTTCAAGTGTTAATCGTGCGCCAGCTAAATCATCATTGATCATTTGCGCCCAAGCCAGGGCATGCCAAGTTCCAAGGTGCTTCGGTATGTGTGCAGTTGCGTTTTTAAGATTTGATATTGCAGAGGTAATATCATGATTTATCAGGTTTGCTAATCCCAATCCAGACCATGCTCTTCCATTCTCTGGTTGAGTGTTCAGGGCTGATGTAAAAAACTCTGAGGCTGTCACATGGTCATGATCATTTAAACATAAATTACCTAATGTTGTTGCGGCTTCTATATTTTCAGGGTTTACGGAAATGGCTGCATCTGCCAACTCTTTAGCCTCTTTGAACTGCCTTCGATCAAGCTTAAGTAGAGCTAATGTGCCTAATGCGCTAGGGTTATCAGGGTTATCCTGTAAAAATTCATAAAGGTATTTTTCGGCGTTATTCAGGTCCCCTAAATAATAGTGGCATCTTCCTGCCCAGTATTTTAAATTTGGGAAATTTTCATCTAAGTCGATTAAAGAACTGAAAATATTTATAGCCGCTTCATATTCCCGATTAAACAGGAGTGCGTATGCAAGATTGAATTGAATGGCAGGGTTAGTTGTGCCTATTTTCCTTAATTTAATGATGGCTTCGTTATATTTATTCTCTGTTAAAAGGATATTTGAATAAATAAAAAGGAGTTCATCATTGGTTGGAAATAAATTAAGTCCATTGTTGAGTATGGTGCGCGCTTCTTCTAAGTTGTTGAGTTGTAGGTTTAATTGTGCAAGTTGACAGATAAGATTTATATTTTCGGGGTCTTGGGCCAGATAGTTGTTGAATCTATCGATTTGTTTTTCAATATCACTGGGTTCCATGTTTAATTAAGAGTCCTCTTGTCATCCTTTTTATACTTTTTTAAGTTGTTATCTTTTTTATTTTCCATATTTTGGATCGAAGAGAGGTTGTTTTCTATTTTAAGCAGAAGATCCCGGCTTTTTTCAAAATATAAATTATCAGATGGAGCTGTTTTTATGAGAATCTCCAGGTGCTTTTTTGCTTTATCTGATTTATTGTTATTTGATAATGCCAATGCTGAATAAAACAAAGCAGGGGGGTGGTTTGGTTCTTTTAAGAGCAAGTCATCCCAAATCTTAATTGCTGCGTCCGCATCACCTTTGTCTAAATGAACCATGCCATATTGAAATATTTCGGTCACCTCATCAGGATTTCTATCGATAAATTTTTTAAATGATTTCTCTGCGTATTCAAACAAACCTAATTCGGCATAAATCTTACCCCCGAGTTTAAAAGCTTCATCAGGGGGAGGGGTTCGTTTCGTGATCAATTTGTAGTAGATAAGAGCTTGTCCGAAATCATCTCTGCTCAGGTACCATCTTGTAATGGCTAGCAATTCATTATTATCAAGTAGTTCGAGGTTGTTCATTATGTCCATAAATTTCCCTTAATAATTTCATGGTCAAATCTTAAAAATTTCAATTGTTGATCTCTAAAGATTACTCATCCAAACAATGTTACTTTTTTGGTATAAAAACTTTATGTATGATATACCAATGCTTTAATTATTAATTATTACAAATAGGTTGACTTATAACAAATGGTTTTGAGTGTAAACTGTCATTTTTTACACATAGGGAAACTCAGATTATTTCCATAAATCACTATATCATTAGTGAAGTAGCCACCAGACCAAAAAAGTATGAAACAACAAGGTCTAGAAGTCAGCGGATTTGAGGTTTACCAAAAAAAGACCATATAGGAAATTTTTCTGGAAGAAATGGAACAAATTATTCGATGGAAAGAATTGTGTGAAGAAATCAAACCCTGTACAGGTCAAGTCCAACCGGACACTTTTTTAGAGAATTCTTATAGCTAATTGGTGACTTGTCACCATTCGCACTATACAGCCTCTCAAGGTTGTAATACCTCATGTAAGCCGCTACATCTTTTTCCATATGCTCTCGGATTGGTTGAGCAATTTTAAATATCCAGACATGCTTGAGACTTCCAAAAAAAACGCTCAAATACAGCGTTGTCCCAACAGGTACATACATCGTAAGCGTCCAGCCAACCTCTCCTATAACAGATCAGTAGTCCAGGACTCTTTTTGAGGAATCGATATTATGAGTCAACGCATCCGTAGAAGCGAAGCTGAGTGGAAGGAATTGTTCGAACGCAACAGCAAAGTGGTCTGAGTGTTGCTGCTTTCTGCCAACAACAGTGCATTTCCAGCAAGACGTTTTATCGCAAACGACATCAGTTAACATCACAAGCACAGGCAGTTACTTCTTTTATTCGCCTTCAAACCGAACCTCAGCATGTCCCAGCGACGCCCACAGACCTGATACTGCATCATCGATCCTGTCGTCTGGAGCTTGCTCATGTTGATCCCTTATGGGTCGCCCAAATGATGAATGCCCTGTCATGAAGATGTTCGTCGAACCCAGCGCAATCTACCTGCACCGTGAAGCGGTGGACTTTCGTAAATCCATCAATGGGCTGGTGTTGATTGTCAAACAGGAGATGTCCCTCTATCCCTTTCTGACGCCCTGTTTATGTTTTGCAATAAATCACGTGATAAGTTGAAAATACTGTACTGGGATCAGACGGGATTCTGTCTGTGGTATAAACGCCTGGAACAGGATTGCTTAAAATGGCCAAGGCGTTATGCGGGCCCGGTAATGTTGCTGGATGAAGCCCGGTTGCAGCGCTTGTTATCGGGCTATGACCTGATGGGGCATCAGCCCTTGTATTTTGCTCAGGCAGGGTAGCTTTATACTCTGATTTACCGCTGCTATTCTGGTAAAATAGCAGCATGAAAATTGCTCTGGAACCTTTGCTGGATGATGTTAATCAGCTCAAAGAACTGTTGCTTTTAGAGCGTCAGTTAAGAACTGATCAATACCACGAGATCAAACGTCTCAAACAGAGTTACCAACAACTTCTGGAACAGTTCCGCCTGGCGCAACAATGCCAGTTTGGCAAAAGCAGTGAAGTCAGTGGTGATTATTAGGGCTGTTCAATGAAGCGGAAACGATTAGCGCTGAGCAAGCAGAAGCACCTCAACAGGAATTCCCAGCCTACACACATAATAAACCCAAACGTAAACCCCTGCCCAAAGATCTGCCGCGTGAACAGGTAGTCCACGATCTGGATGAACCAGATAAAGTCTGTTACTGCTGCGGAGGTGCGCTACACCGCATGGGTGAAGAGACCAGCAAACAACTGAAGATCGTCCCGGCACAGATCAAGGTGATCGAACATATCCGCCCCAGGTATAGCTGTCGGTATTGTGAGCAACACGGTACTGAGATGAAGATCAAGATCGCTCCCGTGCCGCCCAGCCCGATACCCAAAAGCATCGCTACTCCATCACTATTAAGCCAGATTATCACCAGCAAATACTAGTATGCGTTACCATTGTACCGTCAGGAACAGATGTTCCGGCAATATGGCATCGACCTTAATCGTAAAACTATGGCCAACTGGATGATCCGCTGTAGTGAACTGCTTGAACTGATTTACCAACGGCTCAAGGCGACGCTATTACAACAGGCAGTGATCAATGCAGATGAAACACCTTTGAATGTCTTTCAAGAAGAGCGGGATAAGTGCTACATGTGGGTTTATTGTAGTAGTACCGATTCGCCGAAACCGGACAAAGCTGACTGGCATCCCCCGAACCTGGTTCTATACGAGTACCAGAACAGCCGTCGAGGGCAGTGCCCAAAAGACTTCCTTGAGGGCTTTAGCGGTTACCTTCAGGTGGATGGCTATCAAGGCTATGAACAAACCGACGCTACCCTGGTAGGCTGCTTCGCACATGCGCGACGCAAGTGCGTCGAAGTGGAAAAAGCCCAGCCCAAAGGCAAGTCAGGCAGGGCCAACTGGGCCATTTCCCACCTGAAGAATCTGTATAGGATCGAATCCGAGATCAAGGCATTGCCACTACCTGGCAGACATGCGATACGACAGCAACAGGCCAGACCAGTGATGCTTGAATTCAAGGGCTGGTTGGAAAAGTCCGCTTTGCAAGTGCCGCCCAAAAGTGCCATCGGCAAAGTCATTGCCTACAGCCTGAACAAGTGGTCAAAGCTTGAGCGCTATCTGGTAGATAGCAGGCTAAGTATCGACAACAACCGAGCCGAGAGGGCTGTCAAGCCGTTTGTGATCGGGCGCAAAGACTGGTTGTTCTCCAACACAGCGAATGGAGCTAGAGTCATCCTGTACAGTCTGGTGAAAACCGCCAAAGCGAATGGTCTCATACCCTTTGATTACCTGAACATCATGCTGGAACAAATCCCAAAGCAGCCACAGGATATCGATCAATTGTTACCATGGAACATAAAATCAGATCAATGAACAGGAGGGGTTGGCTGGACGTTTACGATTTTGGTATAAGATCCATAGCGAGCCAATTCTCTGGATATTTCGCTCCGAATGGTTATGCCAAATCCTGATGATGGCTCAGGGGGCCCTCACGATAGTATTGTAGAGGTAGTAGAAAAATCAGGCTTTAAAATCATTTCCTAAAATGACTACTTAGGTATAGGAGGGCTTAGTCTGTTGCATTGCCAATAAAGTATAAAAAATTCCTTTCGTTACGGTAGAAGGTCTTGTCAACATAATAAGGCGGTATCAGTCAAACTAAAGTCAGGAATCAAGTAAGCTGACAATATCACGGATTTCGCTTTCCTTCAGAAATTATAGATCATGCAGTTTGGTTCTATCATCGATTTAATCTTAGCTTTCATGATGTAGAGGACCTTCTGGCGGAGCGAGTTATGAAACTATTTGAAATTGGTGTAGAAATTCGGTCTTAAGTGCACGTGATCCATCAAGAACCAGTGTGGATTACTCGGTGATACCTGGACTATGAACGAGGCCTTTATTGGCATGGGTGAAAAAATGGTGGCTACGCCCTGATTTGAACAGGGGACCCCATCATTATGAGTGATGTGCTCTAACCAGCTGAGCTACGTAGCCTTGTATTTTTTGAAGGGGCGGAATTCTCGCTTTTCAGCCCCTTGATGTCAAGCGAAGTGCGGTGTTTTTTCTGGCAGATTTTTTCTGCACGTGGCTTTCGTTGCATCAAGTGAGTAGCTGTTGCTACACATTAAACCGAAAATGAACAATATCGCCTTCTTTCATCACATAATCTTTACCTTCCAGACGCCATTTTCCTGCATCCTTACAGCCCTGTTCACCTTTGTATTGTATGAAGTCATCAAAGGCCATGACTTCGGCGCGTATGAAGCCTTTTTCGAAGTCTGTGTGTATCTTTCCGGCTGCTTTAGGGGCTGTGTCGCCGACGGAGATGGTCCATGCTCTAACTTCCTGTACACCGGCGGTGAAATAGGTTTGCAGATGTAGCAGGTGATAGCCAGCATGGATAACGCGGTCAAGGCCGGGTTCTTCCAGACCTAGCTCATCGAGAAACTCTTTGGCTTCGTCGGCATCCAGTTCAGCGATATCAGCTTCTATGGAGGCACACACGGGTACTACGTCGGCATTTTCTTTGGCGGCGTATTCGCGTAATGCGTCGAGGTGCGGATTATTTTCAAAACCGTCCTCGGATACATTGGCAATATACAGAGTGGGTTTTGCGGTAATCAGATGTAGCTCTTTCATCCAGGCTTTTTCGTTGTCTTCGATTTCCAGACTGCGTGCGGAATTGCCTTCGGAGATATGTGCCTGAACCTTTTGCAGAAAGGCGTATTTGGCTTTGGCTTCCTTATCATTGGATTTGGCAAGTTTTGCTGAGCGCTCTACCTGACGGTCGACTGATTCCATGTCGGCCAGTAGTAATTCGGTGTTAATGGTGTCAATGTCACTGATGGGGTCTATGGTGCCATTGACGTGTACGATGTCGGTGTTTTCGAAGCAGCGTACGACCTGTGCGATGGCGTCGGTTTCACGGATGTGCCCGAGAAACTTGTTGCCCAACCCTTCGCCTTTAGACGCTCCAGCAACCAGACCAGCGATATCGACAAATTCCATGGTGGTGGGGATGATTTTTTTTGGAAGAATGATGTCGGCAATCTGTTGCATGCGTTTATCGGGTACTTCTACTACGCCGACATTGGGGTCGATGGTGCAGAAGGGGTAGTTCTCTGCTGCGATGCCCGCTTTAGTGAGGGAATTGAACAGGGTGGATTTCCCGACATTGGGTAGACCGACGATGCCACATTTAAAGCCCATGATGCTATTCCTGTTTAGTGTGTAACTGCTGCATGGCTTTTTCGAATTCGCCACTCAGCAAGGTTGGTATGATATTTATGGAGCGTTGGTTTGCATCCAGTATGTTTTCGAGATCAATCTTTGACGGATTTTTAAGTACGTAGTTAACCACCTGATTTCGATCTCCAGGATGGCCTATACCGATACGTAAGCGGTAAAATTCCTTACCGATATGATTGATAATATCGCGTAATCCATTGTGCCCGCCATGTCCGCCAGATTTCTTTAATCGGTTATCACCAGGTTGCAGGTCGAGTTCATCGTGCATCACCAGAATTTGTTCAGGCTCAATCTTGAAATATCTGGAAACTGCGGCAACCGACTGGCCACTTTTGTTCATGAAGGTGGAGGGTTTGAGTAGATGGATATCTTTAGAGTGCATAAGAAATTTACCAACTTCACCGTGGAAGCGGGTTTCGTTACGCATTGAAATACACTGATCTCTTGCGATCTCGTCAATCAACCAGAACCCTGCATTATGCCGTGTAGAATGATAATTGGCCCCGGGGTTGCCGAGGCCAACAATCAGGCGTATATCAGCTTTCTGGGCTGCCATAGCTCACCCTTGATGATGCTACTCTTCAGTAGCGCTGCCAGCTTCTGCTGCTGCATCTTCAGCGGCGTCAGCTTTGGTTTCACGAGTTTTGTGAACCGCTGCCACACCGGTGTCGTGGTCTTCACCGTGTGTCAGTGCAACAATCTCAATACCTTTTGGTAATTTGATGTCTGACAGGTGCATGCTTTCACCCAGTTTGAGTTCTGTTACATCCAGTTCCAGATACTCAGGCAGGTCTTTAGGTAGACACATGATTTCTACTTCAGATTGAAGATGGTTGAGGAGTCCGCCTTCGGTCTTCACGCCATAACATTTGTCTTCGTTGATAAAGTGGATAGGAACAGATACGTGAATAGATTTTTTCTGGTCGATGCGTAGAAAATCAGCGTGCATGATCAGGTTTTTGAAAGGATGACGTTGTAGATCACGCAGGATGACATCTTCCTTTTTCTTACCCAGTTTCAGTGAAAGAATCTGAGTGTAGATGGCTTCATTGTCCAGTTGGTTGATGAATTCGTTGTGATCTAAAGTGATAGAAACAGGCTCTGCGTCTCCACCATAAATAATTGCGGGTATTAGTCCATTCTTACGTAGGCGGCGGCTCGCACCTTTCCCCAGGTCAGAACGGGTTTCAGCATTCAGTTCGATTAAATCGGACATAGATGTAACTCCAGTTAAAAATAAAAAACCACCTTACGGTGGGGTGCAACCTCTCCTTGCGACCAGGAAAGGGTCTTTAGTCCATATATAATGAACTAACAGATTCTTCAAAATGGATGCGGCGTATGGTTTCTGCCAGCATCCAGGCGATAGATACGGTGCGTATCTTATCGCAGGCCTGAGCCTCTTCCGACAGAGGTATGGTGTCGGTAACAACCAGTTTGTTGATGACTGAGCTGTTTAAATTTTCCAGCGCCTTTCCAGAAAGAACCGGATGCGTACAATAGGCAAATACACCCAGGGCCCCATGTTCTTTTAGTGCATTAGCCGCCTGGCATAAGGTGCCGGCAGTGTCTACCATGTCATCGACTATGATGCAGGTTTTGCCTTTTACATCGCCGATGATATGCATCACCTTGGCCTGATTAGGCTTGGGGCGACGTTTATCGATGATAGCCAGTTCGGTATCACCCAGTTGCTTGGCAACGGCACGTGCTCTGACTACACCGCCTACATCGGGAGATACCACGATCATCTCGGGGTATTTCTGTTTCCAGATATCACCCATCAGAATGGGGGATGCGTAGACATTATCTACCGGGCGATCAAAAAAGCCCTGAATCTGATCAGCATGTAGATCGACAGTTAAAACGCGATCTATACCCACGCTGGTAAGCATATCGGCCACCACCTTGGCAGTGATAGGCACCCGAGCTGAGCGGACTCGACGATCCTGCCGGGCATAACCAAAGTAAGGGATTACTGCAGTAATACGATAAGCCGAAGCGCGTTTCATGGCGTCGATCATTACCAGCAATTCCATTAAATTATCGTTAGTGGGTTTGCAGGTAGGTTGAATGATAAAAACGTCTTTACCACGCACGTTTTCATGAATCTCTACGGAGATTTCGCCATCGCTGAAGCAGGTTACGTTAGCCTGTCCTAGAGGGATGTCCAGATGGCGAGTGATTGCTTGTGCTAGATCAGGGTTGGCATTACCCGTGAACACCATTATGTCATGTGCGACGTTACCGACCATCTGATTCAACGCTGTGTAATGAGAAAATGGCTGGGCCGGCAGGATTCGAACCTGCGCATGCTGGGATCAAAACCCAGTGCCTTACCGCTTGGCGACGGCCCAATAAACTTTTACTACCTGCTAAAAGCAGATCTCAGTGACGGGATTTCTGTCTAGCCCCTGGGCGACATATCCGGTCCACTGCTCCGGGATTTGCGATTTTACGCTATTTGCTTTTTCAGCACTATCAAATGCTGCAAATATACAGGCCCCTGTACCTGTCATTCTGGCTGGACTAAACTGATTCAACCAGTTCAATGCATGTTGTATCTCAGGATACAGTTTGCATGCGACAGGTTCGCATACGTTAGAACCCTGCCCTTCCAGAAAGGCGCGTATTTTGATGGGATGACTATCTCGTGTCAAATGCTTAGATGAAAAAATTTGCCCTGTAGACACAAAAAATTGTGGATGAAGTACCAAATACCACTTTTTTGGTAAATTTATCACCTCAAGTTGCTCACCGACACCCTCAGCCCAGGCATTTTGCCCAAAAATAAAAACCGGTACATCAGCGCCTAATTCGAGACCGATTTTGCGTAAGGCTTCATTTTTGAGGCCGAGTTGCCATAGCAGGTTGAGTGCCATCAGTGTACTGGCTGCATCAGAACTGCCACCGCCCAGACCTCCGCCCATGGGAATGGTTTTCTGCAAAGAGATATCGACCCCTTGTGTGACTGCATAGCGTTGCTGGAGTAAACGAGCTGCGCGGATGACCAGATCCTGCTCCGGGTCTACAGGGCTGTTACTAGAGCTGCGCTGGATGATGCTGTCTTCAGTTACCCGAAAAGTTATTTCATCATTCAGGTCGATGAATTGAAAAACAGTCTGTAGCAGGTGGTAGCCATCCTCGCGTTGCCCGGTGATATGTAGCATCAGGTTTAGCTTGGCTGGTGATTTTAATGTTAAGGTGGCTTGCATGTCATTCTGGGAAATCAGAAAACAGGGGTGAGGTTTCGGTCGCCGATTCTGTTGTCCATTGATCGATAACTATCTTCAGTGCGAGATTTTCATGCTTCAGGTACAGTTTGTGAGGCAGTTCGAGTTGCAGGTCTGGTGCTAGCGTTGTGAGCTCGTAATCGAAGTAATTGATTTTCCATCCATCCTGGGTAAGAGTCGTCGCTCGGCCATCGGCGTCAATATCTGGCAGATAAGGTGGGTTTTCATGGGGCACTCCTTTGATCCAGCTTTCCAGACCTTCTACGGGCAGTGTGAGCTGGGTGGTCTGGGCGAGCAATTGCTGGGCGTTATGGCCGTAATAGGTTTCACCGTCTCTTGTGGTCATTTCAGCCTGTTCAGGCGTTTTTTCAAGACGTATCATGCCCTGTCCCAGTGCAGCCTCAAGATTCAACAGGTGATGCTGGCTTTTTCGTGTCCAGCTCATGCCGAGGTTGTAGACCTTGTCATCAACAAATATTGCGACACGTCCACGAATAGCCCAGTTTACAAACGGTTTAAGCTGTTGCTGTCGTTGCTCCCATAGTCGATAGCTTTCTTCGGTGACTGGCTTTTGGGGCAAGCTGGCGCAAGCAGAGATAACAGCCACCAGTAGTGACAGTAATATATTTCGCAACATGAGAAGTTTAGCCAGATTATTGCTGAGTAAACTGTTTCATCACTTTTATTATGTACGGATTATCGGGTAACTTTTCTAGCACACGGGTCCAGACATCCATGGCTTCCTGATGCGCGCCTGTCACCCAAAGTACCTCTCCCAGATGGGCGGCAATTTCGCCATCTTCAAACTGTGCCAGAGCTTTACGCAACAATCTGATGGCTTCTGCATTGTTTCCGAGGCGGTAGTTTATCCATCCAAAGCTATCGATGACTGCCGGATCTTCGGGCTTGAGTTCAATCGCGCGTTTTAAATAGTCATAAGCTTCCTGCAGGCGATCGGTTCTGTCAGCCAGGGTGAATCCGAGAGCATTTAATGCATGCGCATTATCCGGTTCGGTTTTCAGGATGGTGAGCATATCGCTTTCAAGCAGCTCCAGATTGTCGACTTTTTCACCTGTCAGGCCACGTGCATATAACAGGTCTATATTGCCGGGGATAATGGTTAATGCTTTGTTATATTCCTTAATCGCATCATTAAAGCGATCTGCGCTTTTCAGGATTTCACCTTTTGCCAGATAGATTCGCACCAGAGATGATTTTGATTGGCTGGCATCTGCCATTTTGTCCAGGGATCCCATTGCCGTTTCGATTTTGCCCTGCTGGGCTATTAATGTGGCTGAACGGATCTGGGCGTCAAAATTGTATTCTCCGCCAGAGACTTTAAGGTACCAGCTTACGGCTTTGTCAGGTTGGTTGCGGCTTTCAAAAATACGCCCAAGGTAATATCGAGCTTCGTTGGTTCTCTTGTTGAGTGAGAGCAAGCGGGTCAGATATTTTTCTGCCGCATCAAAGCGTTGAGCTTCCAGCGATAAAAGTCCCAGTGTGTATAGCAGGTCGGGATCATTTGGTGCTAGCAGGTGGAGCTTTTCAAATTCTATACGTGCAGTTTCATACTCTTTTACATCGACCAGCAGTCTGGCGTAGGCGAGCCTGAGCTGTTTGTTATCCGGTTTGCTCAGTACTGCCCGCTTCAGGCTGATTACGGCTTCTTCGCGCTGACCTAACTTGATCAGTATCTTGGCGCGTAAGGCGTGTGCATCTGGTATGTCCTTGATATGTAAAGCGCTATCTAGATACTCAAGTGCTTCTTCAGAATGATTGGCGTTGGCAGCCAGGTTGGCATGCAGAAAATTGGCGTAAGCATAGCCGCTGTAATTGTCAGCAATTCTTTTAGATACCTTTAGAACGGTTTCAGTATTATTTTCACGTGCTAATAGATTGAGCAGAGATGCAAATAACTGATCATCGATGGTGGGGTGGCTTTCAATGACCTGTTTGATGTAGTGAAAAGCTTTTTCGTCGTCTCCCTGTCGGATATAAATGGCAGCGAGTACCTGTTGGGCTTCATTGCGCTCAGGCTGTAACTCGATCCAGCGTTCAGCTGCGCGTTGGGCTGAGTCGATATCCTGACCATAGATCGCAATTCGTACTGCTCGTTCAGCTATTTTGGGGTCGTCCTGAGACAGAGCCAGAGCCAGATAATTACGGATTGCGGTTTCCGTTTCTCCGCTATTCACAGCTATTTCTGCAATCATTAACTGGTAGACAGGATCTTTATCACTAGAAGTTGTGACTTCCAGAGGGACAATCCGGGCGGCCTGGTGTCCGACATAACCGGTTTCTGGCTTGTTCAGCGTGGCACACCCGGTTAAAACGAAGCTTAATAATAATGGGTAAGCTATTAATCTGTAGTACATGTAACGATAACCCTTTGGTTTATGGTCAATATCTGTGAAGTTTCAGTCGACCCGCTTGAAATTACGGGCTCGAGTTTAGCACTCAGCGTCAGGTGCGAGAAGAATATTCTTCTGATCGTACAATTCAGCGATTGTTCAATAAAAGACCTGATTACGCCCTTATTAGTGTAGCTTAAACTTGCTATTCGGGATTTTATCCCCGAAAATTGCGCGTTCGATCAATTCTGTTGTAACGCATGCCTTTACTCGCCCTGGGAATCAACCATCAAACTGCACCGGTAGCAATCCGTGAAAACATTACTTTTGCTCCAGAACAGATGGATCAGGCTTTGCAGCAGGCTACAGCTTTAAAGGGTGTTAACGAAGCAGTCATTGTCTCTACCTGCAATCGTACCGAATTGTATTGCGAAGTGGCTGATCAGTATGAGGATTCAATTACTTGCTGGTTATCTGAATTTCATCAGTTGGAGAATGGTGAGTTAAAGCCTTATCTCTACCACTACAGGGATCAGGATGCTGCACGGCATTTATTCAGGGTTGCCAGTGGGCTGGATTCGCTGGTTTTGGGTGAGCCACAGATTCTGGGGCAATTAAAAACAGCATTCGAAAAAGCGAAAAGCAATCAGTCGGTGAAAACTGTGCTGGGAAGGTTGTTTCAGCATGGGTTTACCGTAGCCAAAAAAGTAAGAACCGATACTGCAATAGGTTCCAATCCAGTATCTGTTGCATTTGCCGCAGTATCGCTGTCGAAACAGATATTTGGTGATCTATCCAGCTTGAATGCACTGATGATTGGTGCGGGTGAAACTATAGAGCTTGCTGCGCGTCACCTGAAAGGGCAGGGGATTGGGTCAATTACAATTTCCAATCGTACTCTGGAAAGAGCGCAGAATCTGGCAGATGAACTGGGTGCTACAGCGATTACCATTGGCGAAATACCCGAGCAGCTGGTGAAATCAGATATCGTCATTTCTTCAACCGCCAGTCAGCTGCCTATTCTTGGTAAGGGGGCTACCGAGACCGCGTTGAAGGCTCGTAAGCATCGGCCTATATTTATGGTTGATCTGGCGGTGCCTCGAGATATTGAGTCGCAGGTTGGGGAGCTGGACGATGTCTTCCTGTACACTGTCGATGACCTGAAAGAAGTTATAGATGAGAATCGCCGCAGCCGCGAAGAGGCGGCAAATGAAGCGATGGATATCATCCAGGTAGAGGTACAGCATTTTAGTCACTGGATTAAAACTCATCAGTCGGCTGATGAAATTCGCTTATTGCGTAATCAGTCTGATCGCATCAGGCAGGAATGCCTGAAAAAAGCGCAGCAGATGCTGGAACACAAAGAAGATCCAGTCAAAGTACTGGAAACCCTGGCATCAAACCTGACCAATAAACTGATGCATGGTCCAACCGTGCAAATGCGTAAAGCATTAAAAGAAGACAACGCAGAACTGATCCAGTTGCTGCATTCACTAGTTAAAGACAGCTAGCTGCTGTCATCATTCGATATTTTCGAGGCAATCGATGAAACCATCCATTCTGGGTAAATTAGAGCTATTAAGCGCACGACATGAAGAAATTGCGGGTCTGCTCTCTGAGCCTGAAGTGATTAATGATCAAAACAGGTTTCGTAACCTGTCAATGGAATATTCCCAGTTGGAAGATGTGGTGAAGGCCTTTGATCAATATCAGGAAGTGCAGCAGGATCTTCAGGGCGCACAGGAAATGCTTAAGGAAGACGATGCCGAAATGCGCGAAATGGCGCAGGAAGAAATCAACGATGCCGAAGATCGCATGCAGGCACTGGAGCTGGAATTACAGAAGCTGCTACTGCCCAAAGACCCTAACGATAACAGCAACGTGTTTCTCGAAATCCGTGCGGGAACCGGTGGTGATGAAGCAGCTATCTTTGCTGGGGATTTATTTCGCATGTATAGTCGTTTTGCTGAAACCAAACGCTGGCAGATTGAAGTACTCAACAGTAACGAAGGTGAGCATGGTGGCTATAAAGAGGTTATTGCCAGGATTATCGGGCAAGGCGCTTACTCCTATCTGAAATTTGAATCGGGTGCGCATCGTGTGCAACGTGTACCGGAAACAGAATCGCAGGGGCGGGTGCATACCTCCGCAGCTACGGTTGCTGTTATTCCTGAAGCCGAAGATGTGGAAAAGATTGAAATTAACCCTGCTGATCTACGCGTGGATACCTTTCGCGCATCTGGCGCGGGTGGGCAGCACGTTAATAAAACCGATTCAGCCATACGCTTAACTCATATACCCACCGGCACAGTGGTTGAATGCCAGGATGAGCGCTCACAACACAAAAATAAGGCGCGTGCGATGTCATTATTACAGGCCCGAATCTATGATGCTGAAAAACAGAAGCAGGAAAAAGAGCAGGCCGCAGAACGTAAGTCGCTGGTGGGCAGTGGAGATCGTTCAGAGCGAATTAGGACCTATAACTTTCCGCAGGGCCGTATGACCGATCACCGTATCAACCTGACTCTGTACAAGCTGGATGACATTATGAATGGCGGGCTAGGCCAGGTGGTCGATCCGCTCATGAATGAGTATCAGGCTGAGCAGTTAGCCAATCTGTCGGAAGATAACTAAATTTTTGTTTGCCATGGGTAATAGTATTCGGCAGCAATTGCAATGGGCTACTGGCGTACTTGAATCGATTACCTGTAGCGCCCGCCTGGACAGTGAAATTTTGCTGGCATTCTGTCTGCAGAAAGAGCGCAGCTATTTGATGACCTGGCCGGAGTTGGAATTGACTCAGCAGCAACTGGAGTGCTTTCAGGGTCTAATTCGCAAACGCCTGCAGCCACAGCCAATTGCCTACCTCACTGGTGAGAAAGAGTTTTATTCGTTAACCCTGAAAACCACTGCTGCAACGCTGGTGCCCAGACCCGAGACCGAGATGCTGGTGGATAAGGTGCTGGAATTGACTGGCAATATAGCAGAGCCCGAGATTCTGGAGCTGGGTACTGGCACGGGTGCCATAGCCTTGTCAATAAAACAACATTCACCAAAAAGTAAAATACTGGCAACCGATGTCAGCCAGGCTGCTCTGGATGTGGCGCAGGTAAATGCCGCACAGCACCATCTGGATGTAGAGTTCATCCTGTCTGACTGGTTTCAAGGGGTCAATCAGCAAAGGCGCTTCGATGTTATCGTATCCAACCCACCCTATATCGCCAATCACGACCCCTATTTAAGCCAGGGGGATCTGCCTGCAGAACCCCAGTTGGCACTGACCAGTGGTGACGATGGCTTGCAGGCTCTGACCCGGATAATCACATCAGCCGATTTATTTCTCAAACCCGGAGGCTGGCTGGTTCTTGAACATGGCTATGACCAGCAACAATCAGTAAATAATTTGTTTCAAAATCAAGGATATGCGCAAGTGGAAACATTGGTGGATTTTAATCAGCTGCCACGTATGAGCGTAGCGCAAAGGCCGGTAGTATTATTAACTAGTTGATATTTTAAAAATCACGGCGTAGGCTTAGCCTATGAGTGATGAAAGTCTAATAAGAAAAAGAATTGTTTGTCTAGCCGATAACGGTACTCAGAATCAGGCAGAAGAAGCCTGTGCGGCACTGATTGGTATACGTGGTGTACAGCAGGCATACCCCCTCAGTAAGAACCGCATCTCTTTAATTTTCTCTCTGGAGTATCTATCCTTTGAATTGATTGAGTCACTTCTAAAGGAGCTGGGGTATACTCTCGATCATAATATTTTCATAGTCATCCGACGCCATATCTACCAGTATCTGGAGGATAACGCGCGTGAAAAAATGGAGTTAAAACGGCAGGAAGAGCATCAGCAACAGCGTGAACAACAGGTGCTTATGTGCAACATAGATACCGATATGCCGCATGATGAGCCTGAAAAGTACTGGAATAAATATCGTTAGGGCTAACAGGCTCCTAGATATTCAGCTTATTTTCCTTGCGCGTATAGCCAGCTTGCTTCAAGCGTTCCAGATAGGTTTCCCACTTTTTATCGTAATTCGCGCCTAACTGATAAAGATATTCCCAGCTATAGATTCCGGTATCATGGTTATCATCAAACATCAGGTTGATCGCATAATGGCCAACGGGCTCAAGCTGGGCGATATTCACATCTTCCTTTCCTAGCTGAAGCACTTCCTGGCCTGGCCCATGCCCCTGTACCTCGGCTGAAGGAGAGTAAACGCGCAGATATTCGGCTGGCAGACTGAATTTTGCGCCATCGTTGAATGCGATTTCCAGGGTTCGGGAAACCTTGTGGAAGTTGATTTCAGTGGGTTTGATAGTCATGTCGACATCCTAAGGTAGTGTGCTGTTAGAGAATATACTGGCTGAGATCTTCGTCTTTCAACAGTTCGCCCAGATGTTCGTTGACATAGTCGGCGTCAATGCTGATGCTCTGACCGGTCATATCCGAAGCTTCGAAACTGACCTGCTCCAGTAGTCGCTCCATGACGGTATACAGACGGCGTGCCCCGATATTCTCCTGCCTTTCATTCACCTCGAAGGCGACTGAAGCCAACCGTTGCAGGCCATCATCGGTAAACTCAAGATTGACTTCTTCGGTTGCCATCAGGGCTGAGTACTGTTCGGTTAATGAGGCATCAGGCTCGCGCAGGATACGTACAAAATCTTCTACTGACAGGGCGGATAGTTCGACACGTATCGGCAGACGGCCCTGTAATTCAGGGATAAGATCACTGGGCTTGGAAAGATGAAATGCCCCCGATGCGATGAACAGGATATGATCGGTTTTGATCATGCCAGACTTGGTTGATACGGTGCAGCCTTCTACCAGAGGTAACAGGTCGCGCTGTACACCCTCGCGCGAGACATCTGAGCCACTGGTTTCCCCGCGTTTGGCGACCTTGTCGAGTTCGTCGATAAATACGATGCCATTTTGTTCGGCATTTTCCAGTGCGGCTATTTTTAGTTCATCATGATTAATCAACTTGGCAGCTTCTTCATCGGTGAGGAGTTTAAGCGCATCCTTAACCGGCACCTTGCGGGTTTTGGTTTTACCTGATCCCATGTTCTGAAACAGACCCTGCAGCTGACTGGTCATTTCTTCCATGCCGGGAGGTGCCATGATTTCTACACCCACGCTAGGTGCCTGTATATCAACCTCTATCTCGCGCTCATCCAGTTTGCCTTCGCGCAGCATTTTGCGAAATTTCTGACGTGTATTGCTGGCAGAATCTTCGGCTTCGCTTTGAAAATCACTGGGGCGAGGGAGTAGCACATCCAGAATTCTTTCCTCAGCGGCATCTTCGGCTCGATGTCTGACGCGTTCAAGTTCGGTTTCACGCATCATCTTGACCGAGACATCAACCAGGTCGCGTACGATAGACTCAACATCTCGACCCACATAACCAACTTCCGTGAATTTTGTCGCTTCTACCTTGATGAAGGGGGCGTTCGCCAGACGTGCAAGACGTCGTGCGATTTCAGTTTTACCCACACCGGTAGGGCCAATCATGAGGATATTCTTCGGTGTAATCTCATTACGTAATTCTTCGCTCACCTGTAAACGGCGCCAGCGATTACGCAAAGCAATGGCAACGGCACGTTTGGCGTCGTCCTGTCCAATGATATGTTTATCCAGTTCCTGTGTGATTTCACGCGGGGTCATGGGGGCAGTAGTAATCAATTGGTTTTCCACGTTTAAAAGTCTAGCTGTTCAATGGTGCGGTTATGGTTGGTATAGATGCAGATATCAGCGGCAATCTTGAGCCCGCGCTCGACAACGTCTTTGGCGGGTAAGTCGGTATTATCCAACATGGCCATAGCGGCGGCCTGAGCAAACGGGCCACCCGAACCTATCGCCATCAGGTCATTTTCAGGTTCAATGACATCGCCATTACCCGATATGATGAGTGAGGCTTCAGCATCGGCGACGCATAACAGGGCTTCCAGTTTGCGTAGTACACGATCAGAACGCCAGTCTTTGGCCAGTTCTACTGCAGCGCGTACCAGTTGTCCGCTGTGTTTTTCCAGTTTGCCTTCGAATAATTCGAACAGGGTAAAGGCATCTGCGGTACCACCAGCGAATCCTGCGATGACCTTGTTTTTGTAAAGGCGGCGCACCTTACGTGCATTGCCTTTCATGACGGTGTTACCGAATGTGACCTGCCCATCTCCACCGATGACGACCGAGTTGCCTCGACGTACCGAAAGAATGGTTGTTCCTCTAAATTGTTCCAAGACTATACCTGCAAATATTTAAGTGGCGATATGTTACATGAATTCAGCGATATTGGGGCTTAAAGCAGGATTTCAAGAACTGCCGCTTCTTTTTTTGGCGCGTGGATGCGCCCTGTCATAGACCTGAGCAAGGTGTTGAAAGTCCAGATGCGTATAGATCTGGGTAGTGCTTATATCGGCATGCCCCAGTAATTCCTGTACTGCGCGTAAATCTGCGCTGGATTCTAACAGGTGAGTGGCGAATGAATGGCGCAACATATGTGGTGATAAATGCATGCCCAGAGATTGTTTTATGGTGAGCTGGTTAAGGCGTTGCTGTATGGAGCGGTGCGACAGACGCTGCCCACGACTACTGATAAATAATGCGGGTTCATCGGCTTGCTGTTTTAGCAACAGAGCGCGATTCTTGAGCCATTTTTGCAGTGCATGTACGGCTTTTTTTCCTATCGGTAAATAGCGAGTTTTATTGCCTTTACCCGTGACAATCATCTGGCGTTGCGTAAGGTCGATATCCTGTAGATTGAGCGAGGCTAGTTCAGCCAGGCGCAAACCTGAAGAGTAAATCAGTTCAAATATGGCCAGGTCGCGAGTGGTGAGCGTACTGTCCTCAGGGACGGCTTTAAGCAACTGGTCGAGTTGTTCACTATCGCAGGTTTTAGGCAGTTTTTTCTGAGTTTTCGGGGCTTTCACATCCAGTGCAGGATTGTTGCTGACCAGCTTTTGACGAATCAGGTATTTATAAAAACTCCGAATCGAAGATAGTTCGCGCTGTATGGTATTGCCTTTTTTGCCACTACGAAAGCGCCAGGCAGCAAAACTGGAAACTAGTGGGTAATCCACATCCTGCCATTGATGGATATGTTTTGACTCAATGAAGTCCTGAAACAGGTTGAGGTCGCGTTGGTAGTTCAGACAGGTATGAGGCGAATAGTATTTCTCGCTTTTGAGCATTTGCAGGAAATTCTGTAAATGCGTGGTAAAAGTCATATCAGTAGCGTTCTAATTGAGAAGGTGCTTCAATTTACTACTCACCAGGTCGCCCAACTGGGTCAGGAAAATAGTACCCATGTCACTGCTAAAGCGATCTTGCGTCTTACTGCCAAGCGCGAGCAGGCCGATTTCATCGGTATGGTAGAGAGGAATAAGCACGCTGGAGGTGAGCTGAATGTCCTCTCCAAATATCAGGGTGCGCAGCTCCTGATCGAGCGGAGTGAATTCAGGTTTACGCGCTTTCATCCATTGCTGGATTTGTGCAGCCTGTTTATGTTCAGGATCAAGTACATGGTTTTCCAGGCCTTTTAGCTGGCCCCTCAGGGTGTCTGAGAAAAAGAAACTCACATAGTCGGTATAGAAGAAGGTCTGTATCTGGTCGCGAATCATAGCGATGATGTCATGCAGATTATGGCCGCTCATCAGTTCCAGCGACAGACGGTGGAAGCGATGACTCAGTTCTTCGTTTTCACGCGCTATATGTACCAGTTCAGCGAGTTTATTCCTTAAACCTTTATTTTCATCACGTAATACCTTGAGCTGACGTTCGACTAGTGATATTGCTGCGCCACTCTGGTGAGTAAAGGTCAGCGCGCTCAGTACTTCGGGATGTCGTTCAAGTAATCCGGGATTGTTTTTCAGATAATCGATAACTGCGCCTTCCTGAATGGGGTCAGAAGTTAGGGATTCTGCTGAGGTGGGTTTGGTCATACCGTAATTTCTCCTTGATATACCATGGCGGTGCTGCCGGTCATCATAACGGGCTTGCCCTCACCTTGCCAGTCGAGTATTAAGTCGCCGCCGCGTAGAGTGGCAGTTGCATGGGTATCGAGTAACCCCAGCATATGTCCTGCCGCCATCGCCGCGCAGGCACCGCTGCCACAGGCCATAGTCTCGCCTGAGCCACGCTCATACACGCGTAGTTTGAAATGATTGCGGTCAATGATCTGCATAAAACCAACATTCACGCGCTCAGGAAAGTCTGCATGCGATTCCACGGCAGGTCCAATCGTTTCCACGGCGGCAGTATCCACATCATCGACCAGCATCACTGCATGCGGATTGCCAATGGACAGGGCGCTCATATGAAGGATCAGTTCATCCAGTTTAACCTGGTAATAGGCTGAACGCTTGTCCCTGTTTAAAGGTATTTTTTGGGGTTCAAAATTCGGTATGCCCATATTTACCTGCACCCTTTCATTATCTATAACCTCAAGTACTAACAGGCCATTATTGGTTTCAACTGGAATAGTGCTTGCATCGGTAAGGCCTTTTTCGCGTACGAAGCGGGCAAAACAGCGCGCGCCGTTGCCACATTGTGCAACCTCATCACCATCTGCGTTGAAAATACGATATTTGAACATGGCTGTGTCAGATTCCGGCCGTTCAACCAGTAACAGTTGGTCAAAGCCAATACCAAAGTGGCGGTTAGCCCAGCCTGCGATCATTTCAGCCGTGAGTGAGACAGACTGATTGATGCCATCAATCACCATGAAATCGTTACCAAGGCCGTGCATTTTGCTGAACTGGATAGTCATCGTTATTCAGGCAGTAATGCTTCGCCACGAATCAGATCGGCGAAAGTTTCACGCGCACGTACCAGATGATGGCTGCTGCCATCCACCATCACTTCGGCGGCTCGCATGCGCGAGTTATAATTAGAGCTCATACTAAAGCCGTAGGCTCCTGATGAACGAACTGCCAGCAGATCGCCTTGCTGAATTGATAGCTCGCGATTCTTGCCCAGAAAGTCACCAGTTTCGCAGATTGGACCAACCACGTCATAGATGGCAGCCTGCGCACTGGATTGCTGCTTCACAGGGATAATGTTTTGCCAGGCGCTATACAGGGAGGGGCGAATCAGGTCATTCATAGCGGCATCAACCACGGCAAAGTTCTTTTGCTCGTTATTTTTCACTACTTTTACCCGGGTTAGCAGGATACCGGCGTTAGCAGCTATTGCGCGACCGGGTTCAATGATGATCTCACCATCAAAACTACTTAATCGCGTACTCAGCGCACTTGCCCAGTCTGCGGGTAAGGGAGGGGTCTCGTCTTTATAACGCACACCCAGGCCACCACCCAGATCCAGATGTTTGATCTGGATGCCTTGAGCAGCGAGTCTTTTAATCAAATCAAGTAGACGATCCAATGCATCGACAAAGGGTGAGAGCTCGGTTAGCTGTGAACCGATATGGCAATCGATGCCGACGACTTCGAGATGCGGCTGCTGTTGTGCGTGCAGGTAAATTCGTTCCGCATCATCAATATTGATGCCGAATTTATTCTCTTTCAGACCTGTAGAAATATAAGGATGCGTCTTTGCATCAACATCGGGGTTGACGCGAAAAGAGATGTGTGCGGTTTTGCCGAGTCCTCCAGCAACCTGATTAAGGGTCTGTATCTCAGTTTCCGATTCAATATTGAAACAGCGTATTCCAGCCTCCAGTGCGAGAACCATTTCCTGCGCTTGCTTGCCTACGCCTGAGAATATGATTTTTGCAGGATCTCCTCCGGCTTTAAGTACACGCTGTAGTTCACCGCCAGAAACGATGTCAAATCCACTTCCAAGGCGTGCGAGCACATTCAATACCGCAAGATTGGAGTTGGCCTTCACGGCATAGCAAACCAGGTGCGGATGATCCGCCAGAGCCTGCTCAAACGCGTGATAATGCCTTTCTATGGTCGCTCGTGAATACACGTATAACGGTGTTCCATAGTGACTGGCTAGTTCGCTAAGGCTGACCTGCTCACAGTTCAGCTCGCCATTTTGATATTCAAAGTAATCCAAGGTGTTATTCCTGATAAGGCTTGTTTTGCTCGGGCAGGGTCAAAGCGCCCTTTTTGCCGCAACCAGACAATGACATCATCAGCGTTAATACGATGATGATCAATAGCGCTGCTAAGGGTCGGTTTGGCGGGTTCAATTGAGAAAACATCCAGAAAAATGAAATGAATATTATGTAAGTCACGTCGATCATACACAAGCTGAATATTCACGGGGCATTCAGCAGGCAGAAGTATACTTCACACACAATCAATGAAAAGAGGTGATTATGAATCGTAGAACATTATTAAAAAGGTCTCTGGCAGTGAGTGCTGTCGGCATAGCGGCATCAGCAGGCCTGCTGGCTCCAGGTCAGGTACTGGCAGCTTATCCGAAAACCGCTTTCCAGGCCAAAGATAGCGCAGCCGCATTAAACGACGCGCTAGGTTCCAGCGATGCTAGTGAATCGGGTGATATCAAAATCAAAGCCCCCGATATCGCAGAAAATGGTGCGGTAGTTCCAGTAACCGTTTCTACTGGTTTATCTGGCGTAGAATCTATCACTCTGCTGGCTGATGCCAATGCCACTCCGCTACTGGCTTCTTTTGATCTGAGTAATGCAGAAGCCTATGTTTCAACCCGAATCAAAATGGGTAAGACTGGTAATGTAATCGCGGTTGTTAAGTCTGCTGGCAAGCTTTATTCGGCTAAAAAAGAAGTCAAAGTGACCATAGGTGGCTGTGGTGGTTAATGCGTGAGCACATCACACTTCCACAATCAATAACTTAGAGAGAAAGCATAATGGCAAAATCAATCAAATTAAGAGCAAAAGCGAGTAAAGGTATTGTTACGGTCAAGGCACTGATGAACCATCCTATGGAAACCGGTCTGCGAAAAGACAAAAAGACTGGAAAATTGATCCCTGCGCATCATATTCAGGAAGTCATGGCCCAATCGGGCGACAGCACGGTAATGACTGCAGTATGGGGCGGTGCAATTTCCAAAAACCCTTATCTGTCTTTCCAGTACAAGGGAGCCAAGGGGGACTCACTGACCCTGTCATGGGTTGATAATAAGGGGGGATCTGATTCGGTGAGTACCAAAGTCAGTTAATTTCCAGCACTCAGGCAGCAGATAAAAAAGCCTCATTTGAAAGAGGCTTTTTTGATAAATATTATTTCTGGGCATGGGGGTCCAGTGATTTACCACAATGTGGGCAATGATCCATATGAACTATCCGGTTCTGGCGCATCATGGTATCTATCAGGTGGATGGCTTCATCTGCTTCCAGCCCAAGATCCTTTCGTAGTTTTTCCAGTTCCCAGCGTTCTTCATCATCTATATGCCCATCTCTGAGAAAGTGCTGAATAAACAGGTTGTATTTTTGGCGACGCTGGTTGAGGTTTTCGGCAAAGCCGGAGGCCAGTATAGCGGCTGGAAGCGCTACCATACCCACCCCGATAAGCCCGACTATACCGGCAAAGAATTTGCCCATGTTGGTGACAGGAACTATATCCCCATAACCCAGCGTGGTTAAGGTGACGATGGCCCACCACATAGATTTGGGTATGCTGCCAAAGGCCTCAGGCTGGATTTCATTCTCCAGAAAGTAAATACCGGTGGCAGACAGTACAAGCATCATGAATAGCACGACCACTGCAGCGAATAAAGTCACGGATTCTTTCTGCAATACATCCAGTAACGCAGTCAGAGCCCTTGAATAACGAGTCAGTTTAAACAGACGCATCATTCTCAGAATACGCAGGAAGCGTAAATCTATAACGATATACAGGCTGAGGTAAAATGGCACAATTGATGCCAGGTCAATCAGCGCTATCGGGCTGAGCATATATCTTATGCGCCCTCTTATCGGTGAGCTGTCATGAGTTTCCTGCAGGTCGATACTACTCCATACTCGCAGCATATATTCAAGGGTAAAAACGATGACTGAAAATACTTCAAAGGCCCAGAAGGCTGAGTGGTATTGTTGATGAAACTCTGGTTCCGATTCCAGGATAATGGCGATGATGTTAAGCGATATTAATCCAATAAGAAGCAGGTTGACGGTCTTACCCAACTTTTCATATTTTGGGTTTTGCTCCAATATCTCAGCAACCGATTTTCTCTGGATCATTCGTAATACCTGTAAATTCTAAAAAACCACCATGAGTTTAATTGAAAATAAAAAAAATGTTTGTTTAGCGGTCAGTTTGTATTCAGGGTGCAATATAAGGACGGAAAGGGTAAATTGCTCCTTTTGGTTATGGGCATAATCTATGGGTGATTCACCTGTTATTATCAACAGCGGAACAGGCTCAGTGCAATACTGTGTCATCTGGTTACATGGACTGGGCGCGGATGGACATGATTTCGAGCCGATAGTACAGGAGCTCAATCTACCCGCTGATATAGCCATTCGCTTTATATTCCCGCATGCCCCCATGATGCCGGTTACTATCAATAACGGTTATGTGATGCGAGCCTGGTATGACATTTTTGCGATGGATATAGGCAGCAGACAGGATGAGGTGGGCGTTCGTCAGTCACAGCTGTATGTCAAGCAAATGATCGATCAGCAGATTGCAGACGGAATTCCCAGTGAACGTATGGTATTAGCCGGATTTTCACAGGGAGGAGCGATTATTTTGCAAACTGGCCTGCGGCTGGATAAACCCCTGGCAGGGTTGATGGCCCTGTCTACCTATCTTCCTCTGGTGGATTCATTTGAAGCCGAGAAAACATTACACAATGCACATACCCCTATCTTTATGGCGCATGGTGATAGTGATCCAGTGGTGAAACCTGAGCTTGCCTATCGAGCGCGAAGTTATCTGGAACGTCAGGGCTATGCCGTGGAATGGCAGGAGTATGCAGGTATGCAGCATGGTGTTTGTGCACAGGAGATTGATCATATCCGACAATGGCTGTTGAAGGTTTTTAAGGTAGGCGGTTAAACTGCCCGCTATGAGCGATAAACAACCTCCCCGTTGTCATTCATTTGTTGCGGCCAGCCCGCTGTGGTCACGCGCGCCTGCGAAGGATGAAAATGGCAAGCACTGTGTCGATTTTATGATGCTGATTCCGGGGCTTAAGCATGCAGATTCCAGAACTGTTGAGAGTTATATGTTCAGGATTCAAAATTGTTTGTCCGAATTTGGATCACTGGTGGTTTATCTGGATCTGAATATCAGGCTTAGCCTGCTATGGGTGAGTGCCAAAAGTGTTCCGGGAATTTCAAGGTATATGGTTGAAGCGATCATTCGAGAGATTCCGCATGCAAAAGTCATTGCAGGGGACTTTAATCCTGAGAACTTCGTTGACCGAAAACACCCACCGTTGTTAAGCATCGGGCGCAAGGTGATGACTCACCTGCGCCTGGTTGCGAAATTACCCGTTGATTAGCTGCCTGCACTGATCGATCTGGAAAAGTACCTGTTGTGGTGCAGTGCCACCGATGATATTTCTGGCGTTTACAGACCCTTCCAGTGTTAAGACCTCGAATACATCGGCCTGTATTCGGCTGTCGAATTGCTGTAATTCCTGCAAGCTGCACTCAGATAAATCCTTATTCTGACTAATCGCAAAAGCCACTGCATTACCTACTACTTCATGCGCATCGCGGAAAGGTAGATCCTTTTTCACTAAATAGTCAGCCAGATCGGTTGCGGTAGCAAAACCTTTAAGAGCGGATTCATACATAGAGGTTTTATTCACCTGAATATTGGGCACCATATCGGCAAAGGCTCGTAGACTGTTTTGCAGGGTATCCAGCGTGTCAAACAATGGTTCCTTGTCTTCCTGATTATCCTTGTTATAGGCCAGTGTCTGAGACTTCATCAGAGTCAGCAGGCTGACCAGATGACCGTTGACGCGACCGGTTTTACCTCGTACCAGCTCGGGTACATCCGGGTTTTTCTTTTGCGGCATGATAGACGAGCCAGTGCAGTAACGGTCGGGCAATACAATAAAATCAAACTGGGCCGATGACCAGATCACCATTTCCTCTGCCATGCGTGACATATGCGTCATACAGATCGCAGCAGCGGCACAGAATTCAATGGCAAAGTCGCGATCACTCACGGCATCCAGCGAGTTACGTGATGGAGCATCAAAATTCAGTAAGCTGGCGCTGTACTCTCTATCCAGAGGGTAAGAGGTGCCTGCCAGTGCGGCAGAGCCTAAAGGCATAATATTCATACGTTTGGCACAATCTGCCAGTCGGCTATGATCACGCTCCAGCATCTCGAACCAGGCCAGCATGTGGTGTCCAAAGGTGATGGGTTGAGCAACCTGCAAATGGGTAAAACCAGGCATGATGGTATCGCTATGTTCACTGGCAAGATCCAGCAGACCATGTTGAAACTGACGTATTAATTGCTGACAGATCAAAATCTCATCGCGCATAAACAGGCGGATATCGGTAGCTATCTGATCATTGCGCGAACGCCCTGTGTGTAGCTTTTTACCGCTGTCACCGATCAGATGGGTCAGGCGCGCTTCAATGTTCATATGTACATCTTCAAGTTTTACCGACCATTCGAAACGACCAGAGCGGATTTCCTGCTGAATGGTTTCCAGCCCCTGTTCGATTTGCTGTAATTCTTTGTCGCTGAGGATGCCGATTTTATTCAGCATTTTGGCATGTGCCAGTGATCCATGAATATCGACCATCGCCAGGCGTTTATCGAAAGTGATAGAAGCGGTAAAAGCTTCTACAAATGTGTCGGTCTGTTCCTGAAATCGGCCACCCCACATGCGGGAATCTTTACTTGTCATTGAATTTTCCGGATTACTTCTGGTTGCTAAATAACGCTATAGTGTTCGTGCGTGTTAAAAATCGGCTATGCTTGCATTGTCAATGACAGGAAAGCAAGACTCAATGCAAAAAAAATCCACAAATTCTCTATCTGAAGGGCAAATAAGCTGTTATTTGCCGGATTACTGCAAGGGGGAGAATATTTTAAGGCTAATTCTGGTGCTGGAGTTGATCGCTATTGTGTTTGCTTTGAGTAGTTATAACGGCAGTGGGCAGCTATTTGTCGATATTGCACTAATTTCCATGTTGATCCAGTGGATCGGTCTGGGAAGTGCAGGATTGTTATGCATGATCCGACGTATCAAAGTTGAATTTGGCAATACCCTGATTACCATTATGAGTTTGCTGGCAGTAGCCCTGATGACCCTGCTTATGTCGTTAATCGCCTATCGCTTAAATAGCTGGTTTCATTTCGGATTATTCAATAACTCCAGTGAATGGGTGGTGCTGTTAAGACACATTACCATTGCAGTGGTTTTACAGGGAATGGCATTGCGTTATTTTTTTATTCAGTATCACGGCCAGAAAATGTTGCAAACCGAGTCGCGAGCTCGTTTACAGGCGTTACAGGCTCGCATCCGTCCGCATTTTCTTTTTAATAGCTTAAATACTATCGCCAGTTTGAGTTACGATCAGCCTGAACGCGCCGAACGTGCCATAGAAGGCCTGGCGGAATTGTTTCGAGCCAGTTTATCGGCGGATTCCAGTATTACCCTGCAACAGGAAATTGACTTCACTAAAGAATATATTAATCTGGAAAGCCTGCGTCTGGATGATCGCCTGAGAGTATATTGGGACATAGATGCTGAGGTTGAGACAATCAAATTACCTGCATTAACCTTGCAGCCACTGGTAGAGAATGCCATTTATCATGGTATCGAGCCAATACCGGGTGGTGGTGAGGTCAGAATAGAGATAAGTCAGAATAAAGACCTGAAAATTCAGATAAGCAACCCATTAAACCCAAAACAGCAGCAACAGCATGCAAAGGGGAATAAAATGGCATTGGATAATATCCGGGAAAGACTTGACCTGGCTTTTCTTGGGCAGGCAAAAATAGCACATCTTGTAGAAAATGATCTATATAAAGTATTGATCACTATTCCATTAAAAATAACCATTTGAGATTCAATAAAATCTGGAAATCATGAAAATACTCATAGTGGATGATGAAAAGCCGGCAAGGGACCGATTGCGACGTCTGATTGATAATCTTAACGATTATTCAGTTGTAGGCGAGGCTCAAAACGGGCAGGAGGCTCTGCAACAATGCGAACGGCATCAACCCGATATTGTGTTAATGGATATCCGTATGCCGGGTATGGATGGTCTGGAAGCTGCTTCCAATCTATCACATCAACCCACGCCTCCGTCAATCATATTTACCACGGCTTTTGCTGATCATGCGCTGGAAGCATTTGAATCGCATGCGGTGGATTACCTGCTAAAGCCGGTTAAGCTGGAGCGGTTACATGACGCACTCGACTCCTGTAGTCAGTTAACCCGTGCTCAGCTACAGCATACTCTGGAAGAGGTTATGAATGATGGCGTACGCCAGCATATCTGCGCGCGCGTACGAGGGAATCTGGTTCTGATCGCGTTAGAAGACATCTTTTATTTTCGTGCCGAACAGAAATATGTCACGGTAAGGCATATCGGAGGTGAAGTGTTGATAGAGGAACCGCTGAAAACACTGGAAGTGGAATTTGTCAAAGATTTTACTCGAGTGCACCGTAATTCTTTAGTGCGACTGGATAAGGTGGCGGGTATGAAAAACAGTTCAGATGGGCATCAGATCTACTTCCATGAGATAGAAGATAAGCTGGAAATTAGTCGTCGCCATTTATCGGGAGTACGAAAGCTCCTGAAAAATCTATAACACAACCTCAAGCAAACTGTTTAGGTGATCGTAGTTCACGAATCCGTGGTGCTGCCCTATAATGCGCCACCATGAATACAATTCTCAAAACATTAAGGATTGCCACTCGTAGTAGTCCACTCGCACTTTGGCAAGCTGAAGAAGTAAGCCGACGCCTGAAATCACTCTATCCTGATCTGGAAGTCCAGTTGGTCACCATGACCACCAAAGGAGACAGAATTCTGGATGCCCCGCTGGCAAAGGTTGGAGGCAAGGGGCTATTCGTCAAGGAGCTGGAGGCGGGTATGTTAGCTGGCGAAGCGGATATAGCGGTGCATTCGATGAAAGACGTTCCGGTGGAATTTCCTGAAGGTCTTGAACTATCGCTGATTATGCAGCGCGAAGATCCGCGCGATGCCTTTGTTTCTAACAACTATCAAAGTCTCTCAGAGTTACCGGATGGAGCCCTGGTGGGGACATCCAGCCTGCGTCGCCAGACTCAAATCCGCGAGAGATACCCCAGGCTTAAGATTGACTGGTTGCGAGGCAATGTGAATACACGCCTGAGAAAGCTGGATGATGGAGAGTATGATGCCATTATTCTGGCAGCAGCGGGCCTAAAGCGACTGGGTTTTGAAGAGCGTATTCGTAGTTGCCTGGAGCCGGAGGAGTCATTACCTGCTATTGGGCAGGGCGCGATAGGCATAGAAGCCAGGTCAGATGATGAAGCGGTTCGTCAGTTGATTGCTCCGCTGGCGGATGCGGATACCACCTTAAGAGTTCAGGCCGAACGCGCTATGAATGAAACACTCAATGGCGGATGTCAGGTGCCACTGGCTGGGTATGCCGTGCTAGAAGGCGACCAGCTCTATCTGCGCGGGCTAGTGGGTGAACCTGATGGCAGCGTAGTACTCCGTTCTGAGATACGTGGTGCGTCCAGTGATGCTGTGTCGCTAGGAGTTAAGCTGGCAGAAGACCTGATTCATCAGGGTGCAGGAGAGATTCTGGCCCGGTTGCATGAGTGACACCCCTTCATCCAAAAAGCCGGTCTGCTTAAATACACGACCGGCGCATCAAAGTGATGCTTTAACTCAGGGGTTGCAGCAACTGGGTTTTAATGTGGTTGAATTTCCTACCATCCAGATAACATCAGCCTCAGACAGTCGCCTGCTGGAAGACCTGCCTGAACGGATGACAGAGTACGATATAGCATTGTTCGTCAGTAGAAATGCCGTTGATTATGCCTTCAAATATTTATCCTTAGAGACCCTGCCCGCTAAACTTGAGATGGGTGTGATAGGCAAGGGGAGCTGGCAGGCATTACGCGACAAGGGTGTTGAATCCCAGATCATTCCAGCTGATTCATTTGATAGCGAAGGCTTACTGGCAACGAAAAACCTGCAAAAAGTTGAATCTAAGAAGGTCATTATCTTTCGTGGTCAGGAGGGGCGTAATTTATTGGGAGATACACTAACAGAAAGGGGGGGCACGGTAACTTATTGCGAGGTTTACCATCGAGGCGTACCCAAATACCCTGATCAGGCATTCACTCAGTTAACTAATTCTCAATTTCCTGAGGTGGCGATTTTTACCAGTGCAGAAGGCTTGAAGAATTGTTATACCTTACTGGGTGAGCACGAGTGGCAAAGCTTAACTGAAATCGCATGGTTATTGATCAGCGAAAGAATGCGTGAAACTGCCCACGAACTGGGACATAATGCAGCTATAATTATTGCCAAAAATGCTAGCGACGAGGGCATCCTGCAGGCATTGCAGGAGTGGCACAACACAAGGCACTGATATTATTAATGAAACAACTTGAAAACCAGCAAGCACAGGAATCAACTGCTACGGCAGGCAGTGAAGTCACTGAAGCTGAAACTCAGCAAATCAAAAAACGTAGCTATCTATTACCGTTATTTCTGTTCCTCATCTTAATTGCAGCAATAGCCACCGCAGGCTTTTTTGGCTGGAAGCAGTTTCTGCAATATCAACATGATAGCCAGGCTGTCATTACTGAATTGCGAGCCCAGCTGATGGCTTTGCCTACTCGCGCTGAAATGGATAGCAGTCTTCAACCTCTGAAGCAGGCCAAAGGTCAAACCGATCAGGTTATTAATGAATTGACTCAGCGTCAGCAATCATTGCTAGATTCAACCGAAAAGCTCTACGAGCTATATGGCCGGGATGAAAATGGCTGGAAGCTGGCAGAGGTAGAATATCTGATGTCGATTGCACAGCATAAACTGATATTGGAGCAGGACTTTGAGGGAGCAGCAAAAACTCTGGATGCCGCCAGCAATCGCATTGCTGAACTGGCTGACCCTGGATTGCTGCCGGTTCGAGTACTGATCAATGATGAGATTGCGGCACTGAAGACACGTGCTCGCCCGGATCTGGTAGGGATGACGCTACTGGCTGGTCGTTTAACACGACAGATCAATGTATTGACACCTGAGTATGTCATCAAATCAAAGGCCCCAAAAGTTAAACAACCTGTTGCTAAAACATCTACAGATAACCCTGATTTACCGCTGGATCAACGCGTGATGAATTTTCTGGGTTCTTTAGTAACCATTAAAAAGAAAGATTCAGCAGTTAGTGAAGAAAGCGAGATCACGCAAATTATCGATGTACGCCAGAAACTGGAAGACAATCTTAAATTAACACGCTGGACTATACTGGAGCGAGATGCCAGCCAGTTCGATAAATTAATGGCTGAGAATGTCCAGTTATTCAGTGATTATTACAATTTGGAGAATGCAGCCAATGCAGACTTCTATGACTCATTGCTACAATTACAGAAATCCAGCCTGAAAGCAGTATTTCCTGACATCAGTGGCTCGTTGAGATTATTAAAAGAGATTCAACAGAAACGTGCGACCACCCCACAACAGGAGGCTGACAATGGTTAAAATAATTATCAGTCTGTTAGTACTGGTTATCGGCGTACTGCTGGCGGTACTGCTGGTGGAAAAAGATCCGGGCTTTGTGCTGGTTCAATACGCTGATTTCTCGCTGGAAACCAGTCTTGCCTTCGGCATAGTGGCGCTGGTGGTATTGTCGGTATTGTTGCAGATCGTTTTACGACTGTTGTTATCCATCTGGCGGATGCCACGAAGCATGAAAAAGCAGTCGCAGCATCGACGTGTTGAGAAGAGTCGGCGCTTATTAAATCAGGGGCTAATGGATTTGGCGGAAGGACGTTTTGAGCAGGCAGAAAACAGTTTAATAAAGCTTATCGATTATGCGGAAAATCCTTTACTGAATTATCTGGCTGCAGCTCGAGCTGCTCAGCAATTAGGCAAGCATGATGCGCGGGATAATTACCTTAAAGCTGCCCATGAGGCTCGCCCCGAAGCGGAAGTCGCCATCGGAGTGACCCAGGCCGAATTACAGCTGGCATCCAGCCAGACCGAGCGTGCACTGGCAACCTTGGCCCATTTAAAAACTCTGGCACCAAAACATGACTATGTGACCAAGTTACTGGCACGGGTTTATTTCCAACTTGAGGAATGGGAGCAATTGTTTGAATTGTTACCAGATTTGAGACGAAAAAAACTCTTCCGTGAAGAGCGCCTGAAAGAAATCGAGATGCGCACCTATGTCGGCGCTATGGAAGACTCAGCAATGCAGAGTACCTCTTTACTGGAAAAGATCTGGTCCAAAGTACCGAAGGACTATCAAACCAATGCTGATCTGGTACTGCGATATATTGAGTTACGCGGTCAGGATAAGAAAGAAAGAAAAGCTATTGAACAAATGATTGTTAAGTCGGTAAACAAGCAGTGGGATGCTAGCCTGGTTGACTACTATGGACGCATGGTGATGGAAGATACCACTAGCCAGCTAAATACGGCAGAAAAATGGCTGACCGATTACGGCAGTAGCGATATCCTGTTGCTGGCATTAGGGCGTATCTGTATTCGGCTTAAGCTTTGGGGTAAGGCGCAGAATTATCTTGAAGCTAGTGTCGGGGTTAAACCCAGTGCTGAAAACTGCCTTGAGCTCGCTGACTTATTTAAACGCGATGAATTAGGTGAAATGGAAAAAGCCTGTCGTTATTATCAACAGGGCCTCTCGCTCTCTTTGAATAAGCCTGGTTAGACTGGGAATCTCTAAACTCGAATACCTGCATTTGAGAGAACATGATTTTGCAGATATCCGTGTTGATTGGAAAAACTGGATATCGATCTGAATTAACCCTACTTGCAACATTGAGACAATAGAGTTCAGGCGCGTTATATTCCTGAAATGCGAGAACCCTTAAAATCATCTATTCAGCAGCTTAACTTTGATAACCGATTTACCCGAGAGCTTCCTGGTGATCCAGAGCAGGAAAACTATCGACGCAGAGTAAAAAGTGCCTGCTATTCATTTGTTGAACCAACCCCTGTAAAAAAACCATCTTTGCTAGCTTATTCGGAAGATATGTTATCTCAACTTAATCTAGACGCATCGTCGGTTGAGCATCAAGATTTTGTGCAAATCTTCGCGGGTAATCAATTACACAAACAAATGCAACCTTATGCGATGTGTTACGGAGGCCATCAGTTTGGTAACTGGGCAGGACAGCTGGGTGATGGTCGTGCCATCGTGCTGGGGGATGTTGTTAACCCGCATGGGCAAAGATGGAGTTTACAGTTAAAAGGGGCAGGGGCAACGCCTTATTCCCGTACCGCCGACGGCCTGGCAGTATTGCGTTCATCCTTGCGCGAGTTTTTATGTAGCGAAGCTATGTATCATCTGGGTGTACCCACGACACGAGCGTTAAGCCTGGTACTGACTGGTGAGCAGGTGCTGCGAGATATGTTTTACGATGGTCATCCTGAATACGAGCCGGGGGCAATTGTTTGCAGAGCTGCGCCGAGTTTTATTCGCTTCGGAAACTTCCAGATACTTACTGCTCAAGGTGATATTGATACTTTAAAGAAACTGGCGGGTTATTGTATTCAAACTGATTTTCCTCATCTTGGTGGCCCTTCGGTGGAAACCTATATTAAGTGGTTTGAGGAAATCTGCACGCGCACTGCTGATATGATTGTGCACTGGCAGCGAGTGGGCTTTGTGCATGGCGTGATGAATACCGATAATATGTCCATCCTGGGTCTGACCATCGATTATGGTCCTTATGGCTGGCTGGAAGATTACGATCCTGACTGGACGCCCAATACTACCGATGCTCAGGGTCGACGTTATCGCTTTGGTCAACAGGCCCAGATAGCTCACTGGAATCTTTTGCAACTCGCTGAAGCGATTTACCCATTAATTAATCAAACCGAACCATTGGAAGCAGCACTGCAGCATTATGCTGACTATTATCGACAAAATAGTCTCAATATGTTTGCAGCTAAACTGGGCTTTAACAGCAGCAGTAAAGATATTCAACAACTTCACAATGACCTGGAAAAATTACTACGCCAGGTAGAAACCGATATGACCCTGTTCTATCGGGCGCTTGCCAATCTTGATCCTGTATGTAAAACACCCTTTAGTAACAATGATCTAGATGATTTATTCAAGCATAGCTGGTATCAGGAAAACCAGATTACTGATGGCTACCGTTTAAATTTAAACAGCTGGCTTGAGCAATATCGAGGCTTAGTCAGGCAGTCAGGGCTTCAGGATGATGAACGTAAACAGCTTATGAACAGCACAAACCCCAAATTTGTATTGCGCAATTATCTGGCTCAACAGGCAATAGATGGCCTTGAGCAGGGTGATGATTCGATACTCAGGGATTTAATGAAAGCCATGCAAGCTCCCTATGAGGAACAGCCTGAATATGATCAATACTGTAAAAAGCGGCCTGAATGGGCCCGACAAAGGCCTGGATGCTCCATGCTATCCTGTAGTTCATAAGTGTTTACTGGATACTCATTTTAGTAATCCCATAAAGGTAGAGATTTCCTTTTCAATCGCTGAGTCGGGGTTGGCTGCTGCAATTTTGTATAGCCAGGCTAATGCAGCCTGATTTGCTGTATGGTCGGTGGTTTTAAGGAGCTCGATGGCCATCAGGTACTGGTCCTGCTGGAGTGGAGTTAAAGTTTCGATATGGGGGCGCATCACACGGGAGAATGAATATAATGCTTCAGCATTGATATTTATCCACAGGTGAATTTCCTGCTTATCGGGCTCTTCAACAGTAAAATCAGTGATATCTAATTCAACGTCATGAGTTGTGAATTCAGAACTAAATTCTGGTCAAGTGAATGGATATTAAATCAGTCCGCGTTCAGAGAAGCAGACCACTTCATCGCCCACAACCAGATGATCCAAAACCCGAATATCGACCAGTTGCAGTGCGTCAACCAGTCTTCGGGTGATCTGTAAATCTGATTCGCTGGGTTCAGCTATCCCGGATGGGTGATTATGCGTCAGTATCACGGCTGCAGCATTATCGGACAGGGCCTGTTTTACCACCTCTCTGGGATAGACGCTGGCGCTACTGATACTTCCCCTGAATAGTTCCCGGAAAGTGATAACACGGTGTTTGTTATCCAGCATCAGGCATCCAAATACTTCTTGCTGGTAATCGCGCATGATGGATTGCAGGTAGTTTTTCGTATCCTGTGGCGAAGTCAGACTGGTTTCGCGCTTTAACTGCTCTCCAAGATGACGGCGTGCCATTTCCAGCACCGCTTGCAGCTGAGCGTACTTGGCGTTGCCCAAACCCTTGTGAGTGCAGAATTGATGTTGATTACAGGTTAATAGTGCACGTAAAGAGCCGGATTCTGATAGTAATTCACGCGCCAGATCGACAGCAGATTTTCCCGCAATACCCGTGCGTAGGAAGATTGCCAGTAGTTCGGCATCTGACAGGCTAGAAGGTCCTTTGAGGAGAAGTTTTTCGCGCGGCCTTTCTTCAGCTGGCCAGTCGGTAATTGGCATAGTTCATTCCCTGACAGATTCGTTGCTCAGAAGACGTATTTTGTATGACGTCTTCACCATTGCTTGCTGTAAAATAGGCCATATGACTGAATTACTCAACAAAAAAATACTGCTGGGTGTTACCGGAGGGATTGCTGCCTACAAGGCTGCTGAACTCTGTCGCCTGTTGATAAAGCAAGGTGCGAGCGTGCGAGTGGTAATGACCCCGGCAGCACAGGAATTTATACGGCCTTTGACCTTTCAGGCTTTAACCGGTCATCAGGTGTATAGTGAATTATTCGAAGCGGGCGCCGATAATGCGATGGATCATATCGAATTAGCGCGCTGGGCTGATTTATTGATAGTTGCACCAGCAACGGCTGATTTTATCGCCAGGCTGGCAGATGGTTATGCAGATAATCTATTGCTTACCATTGCTCTGGCGACGGAGAGTAAGGTGGTGGTTGCTCCAGCGATGAATCAACAGATGTATCAGAATGCTGCTACTACTGAAAATATTCAAAAACTTGAGCGTCATAGAATTCTGCTGTGGGGCCCGGACGAAGGTGAGCAAGCCTGTGGTGAGGTAGGCCCCGGGCGTATGCTGGAACCAGCAGTATTGCTCAATAAATTGCAGAACTATTTTAAGCCAGGGCGTTTGCAGGGCAGACGTATCATGATAACTGCCGGGCCAACCCGTGAGGCAATAGACCCGGTACGTTATATTTCCAACCGCAGCTCCGGCAAGATGGGTTATGCGCTGGCACAGGCTGCTATCGATCAGGGGGCGGATGTGACGCTTATTTCAGGGCCTGTATGTATCACAGCACCAGCGCAGGCGAGAATGCTAGATTGTATCAGTGCCCAGCAAATGCTTGATCAGGTGATGGGGGCGATAGAACAGCAGGATATTTTTATCGCGACGGCTGCAGTGGCTGACTACCGTATCGACCAGGTTGCAGAGCAAAAGATTAAAAAATCGGACGACACTCTAACTCTGAATCTGGTAAAAAACCCTGATATTTTATCTTTAGTCTCGGGGCTGGAAAAACGCCCTTTCAGTGTAGGTTTTGCTGCTGAGACACAGGATTTACAGCAGTATGCTGAGCAAAAAATGAAAAACAAGAATCTCAATATGATTGCAGCAAATCGGGTGGATGCAGCGGATAGTGGGTTTGAGGTAGATGAGAATGCGCTATCAGTATTCTGGCCGGGTGGTTCAAAGCAGTTACCCCGGCAGCCAAAAACGGATATCGCCGCTGCGCTTATTGATATAATCGCCGATTTATTTGAACAGACAACAGCCTAAGTATGCATAAAATAGAACTTAAAATTATTGATCCTCGAGTAGGTAAGGAATTCCCATTGCCGGAATATGCCACCGATGGTTCAGCTGGACTTGATCTACGGGCCTGTATAGATGATGAGATGAGTATATTACCGGGCGAGACTGAACTAATCCCAACAGGCATTGCAATCCATATTGGAGATCCTACGTTGGCAGCGGTTATTTTACCGCGCTCCGGTTTAGGGCATAAGCACGGCATAGTTTTAGGTAATCTGGTGGGTTTGATTGATTCTGATTATCAGGGACAACTATTTGTCTCCACCTGGAATCGGGGGCAGCAAAGTTTCCAGTTAAAGCCGGGTGAAAGATTGGCGCAACTGGTATTCGTACCTGTAGTACAGGCAGGATTTGAGATCGTCGATGAGTTTGATCAAAGCGATAGAGGCGAAGGTGGTTTTGGCCACTCTGGGCGACATTAGGGGTTAAAGAAGTGAAAAAAAATCATAATCAAATTGCAGAGATACTGATTGAGGCGTTGCCATATATTCAGCGTCTGGATAATAAAACCGTGGTGATCAAGTACGGCGGTAATGCGATGATCGATGAGGACCTGAAAAGCAGTTTTGCACAGGATATAGTGTTGCTGAAACAGGTGGGCGTGAACCCGGTTATTGTGCATGGGGGTGGCCCGCAGATTGGTCAGTTGCTGGAGCGTATCGGCAAGAAGACGGAATTTATTGATGGTATGCGAGTGACCGACAGTGAAACCATGGATATAGTGCAAATGGTGCTGGGCGGTCTGGTGAATAAAGAGATTGTCTCACTAATCAATAAACATGGTGGACGTGCCGTTGGTTTAACCGGCAAAGATGGAGGTCTGATTAATGCCAGGATGCTATCAATCAAACGTAAATCCGATGCGCAGGGTTCGGTGCTGGTCGATTTAGGTCATGTTGGTGAAGTCGAAAGCATCGATCCTTCAGTGGTTAAAATGCTGGATAATGATGACTTCATTCCGGTAATCGCACCAATTGGTGTTGGGGGAGATGGTACTTCCTACAATATCAATGCGGATCTGGTGGCGGGTAAACTCGCTTCTGTGCTAGGCGCTGAGAAATTATTGCTGCTGACCAATACCCCAGGTGTGCTGGATACAGAGGGTAAATTACTTACCGGCCTGGGTGCACGTGAAACGGATCAGCTAATCGCAGATGGCATTATCTATGGAGGTATGTTGCCCAAAGTGAATTGTGCACTGGATGCTGTTAAGTCAGGAGTGAGAACCAGTCATATCATTGATGGGCGGGTGAAGCATTCGGTATTGCTGGAGCTGTTAACGGACAGTGGCGTTGGGACTTTGATCAAAGGTTAAAGTCTCTAATAGGTAATGGTTAGCGGCTGCTAGATAATTTACTGACCAGTAGTCGATTGTTGACCAGATAATTCACGATATCTAAGCAAATCTTTGGCGTATTGTTGTTTAATGCGTGATTTTTCTTCAATCTTAAGTTCCAGTTGCTTCTGTTTATTTAGGATTTTTTCATGGAAGTATTCTATGTTTTGTGCCAGGCCGCCTGGCACAGCCTTGTCCTTACTGATGAATTGAGTTTGAGCACGTTGCTCCAGCTCCTGTAATTTGCCCTGTTCGATTTTGATATTTTTATTTAATAGTTGAATAACCGAATCTATGACGTCAATACGCTCCTGTTGAGCTTCCAGAATTTCATCTTCACTATTGAATGTCATCATCAGGACTCGGTCGTAATGCTCTTTTTCAGCCTTGATCCGTGCCTGTTTTTCAGCTTCTATTCTTTCTCTTTCTTTTTGCTGTTCGATTTCTGCACGTTCTGCATCGGATAGTGGTTTTTCTTTTGTTTCAATGACTCTACCATCAGGTGTCAGGGTCTGGTGGCGTTGCTTAGATTGCTCCACGGTCAATCGATCGCTGTAGCGGATATTGCCGTCCTCATCTACATATTTATATAACTTCGCTGCCTGAGCACTGTTGAGCAACAGCATGGTGGATATCAGACAAGCCAACAGGATATGGATAAAGTGGGTGATTGAGATTCTACAGCTCATTTTGCAGTTGTGTCCTCCGTAATGCATGAGTAATTATCTACGATCAATACTAGACTATTATAAAAGAATTGTAAGCTGAGCCACCTTGAACTAAGTCTTATTAAATATGAGTGTATAGGCTTTGGATGACTACATTATCCCTGGATGTGACTATTGCGGCTATGCCCAGGTTTTGGGTATTCCATTCATCTTTGATTTCAATTTGATAGTTTAACTGCGGTGTTAGATTGAGTTCTGGGCTCAGATATCTAACCACATGTTGATGATTCAGCCGGTTCCCGGTATTTTCGCCGGCATCTACCTGGCTGGACAGGTTGTCTTCAAAAATTACAAACTCAACATTTAAGATATCATTTGCAGTATTTACGTTGTTCAGCTGTAGACGAATGACTTTGGGCTGTTTATCGACTTTAAGTTCAAGCTGAATTGGTGATTTACTCTGATTAGCCTGACGAATCTTGTTGATAATGTTTCGACTGCCTCTGGTTTCTATGCCATTTAACAAAAACTCAGGCGTATAAATGCTGTTTTGTCTATTGGCCCTGGCCAGCATACGTTGCCTGCTGGTGTATTGCGGGCTGGCAAAGGGATCTTTCCAGCCAATGTAATCCCAGTAGTCAACATGAAATGCGAGTGAGAGCACATCCAGCTCCTGTCTGGATAATTTGATGACTTCGCTCAACCAGCGATCTGCCGGTGGGCAGCTGCTACAACCTTCTGAGGTATACAGCTCTAATACGGGGGTCTGGAAAGGATTACTTTTGATGACTGTGGTTTGCGCCTGTGCAGGTGGAATGGCTAGCAACAGGAGTGCAATTGACACTGAATAGATACGGCGCATAAAGGATACTACTCATCAGGATTTATTGAGTAGTAGACGATGAGTGCCTGCTTAAAGTTCCGTCTCCGGGCAGCTAAACTGTACCGTAGCGCTCTCGATACGCGGTAACCGCCTGTAATTGTTGCTGATCGCCGCTTTGCTGCAGGTAGGTCATAATATCGGATAGCTGGATGATGGGGATGACATTGACCCCCTGTTGTCTAAGTTCCTCGATAGCCGATTTTTCACCCTGACCTTTTTCCTGCCGATCTAAAGCAATGGTGACGCCCTTAACCCTGGCTCCTAATGAGTCTATCAGCTGCATGGATTGACGTATTGCTGTGCCAGCAGTGATCACGTCATCGATAATGAGGATGTCACCCTTAAGTTCTGCACCGACTATCTGACCACCTTCGCCGTGATCTTTCTTTTCCTTTCGGTCGAAAGCATAAGACTTATCGATATTGAATTGCTGGTACAGGCTGCTGGCAGTGATAGCGGCTAAGGGTATACCCTTGTATGCAGGGCCAAATAGTACATCAAATGCAATACCTGAATGCTGGATAGCCTGGGCATAGAAGTTTCCAAGTGCAGACAGGTCTGCCCCGCTATTGAATAGACCGGCGTTAAAAAAATAAGGACTCACGCGACCTGATTTAAGGGCAAATTCGCCAAATCGTAATACCCCTCGTTGGATGGAATAATCGAGAAACTGTTGCTGAAATTCCTGCATTGTTCACCTGCTCTGTTAGATCTGTTGTATCATATCATAGATTTTTAAATTTCAGATTCAGCAGGGCGTTCCCCACACTTCATGAAAATAATTTCGGTTAATACCAATGGCATACGTGCTGCTGCACGTAAAGGATTTTTCGACTGGTTACCTGAACAAAAGGCAGATGTGATTTGTGTGCAGGAAACTAAAGCACAGTTTGATCAGCTACAGGATTCCGTGTTTCATCCCGAGGGATATCACTGTAGTTATTTTGATGCCCTGAAGAAGGGCTACAGCGGTACTGCAATTTATGCACGACAAAAACCGCTGGAAGTCATTCGAGGTTTTGGTGATAGTGAGTTTGATAATGAGGGTCGCTATCTGGAGTACCGCTACAAAAACCTGTCAGTTATTTCTCTGTATGCGCCTTCTGGTTCATCGGGTGATCATCGGCAGGAATCCAAAGAGCGATTCATGGTCAGTTTTAAATCGCATTTGATGGCGCTAAGACGCAAGCGCAGAGAGTTTGTCATCTGTGGTGACTGGAATATTGCGCACCATGAAATCGATTTAAAAAACTGGCGTGGCAATCGCAAGAACTCGGGTTTCCTGCCGCATGAACGCGCCTGGTTGACTGAGTTATTTGACTCTATGGGGTATGTGGATGCCTTTCGTGTGGTAGAGCCAGCGGCAGAGCAATATACCTGGTGGTCGAATCGCGGGCAGGCCTGGGAAAAGAATGTAGGGTGGCGTATCGATTATCAAATCGTGACACCGAAATTGAAACCGTCGATTGAATCTACTTCTATTTTTAAAGACCAACGCTTTTCAGATCATGCGCCACTGATCATGGATTATCGGTTCGATATCGAGGGATGAATAAAGTGCTTCATAACTGGTCACAGTCTTTTCTGGTTTATCGCCATCCGCGCGTGATTGCGATGTTGTTTCTGGGGTTTTCTTCGGGTTTACCCTTATTGCTGGTATTCGGAACCCTGTCGGCGTGGCTTAGAACCGAAGGAGTCGATAAAACCACTATTGGTTTTGTCAGCTGGGTGGCTCTGGCTTATGGTTTCAAGTTTGTCTGGTCACCGCTTGTTGACCGCATGCCGCTGCCATTTCTTACTTCTATGTTGGGCAAACGTAGAAGCTGGATGTTGCTGGCGCAGTTTGGAATAATGATCGGTTTGCTGAATATGGCGTTGAGTCACCCGACCATTGAGTTACAGTCAGTGGTGCTGTTTGCTGTATTGACTGCATTTTCATCTGCCACGCAGGATATTGCAATAGACGCCTGGCGTATTGAAGCAGTTGAAGAGGAGTATCAGGGAGCGATGGCAGCTGCCGTTCAACTGGGGTATCGCCTGGGCATGATTGTCGCTGGTGGCGGGGCATTTTCTCTTGCCTACTATTATTCCTGGCCAGTCGCCTATCAGTTTATGGCTGCTTTTATGTTGCTTGGAGTGCTCATGGTATTTTTGATTTCAGAACCAGACCATGAGATGAATGAGCAACAGCGGATGCTGGAGAGCAAGATTGTGGAAACCCTCGAGATCCCAGTTTCTACAGGTTTTTTCAGTAGAATAAAAGACTGGGTTGCAGTTGCAGTGGTGAGTCCATTTGTTGAATTTTTTTCCCGACATGGCTTATTCGCTGTTGTTATTCTCCTGTTTATTATGGTGTTTCGTATCAGTGATATTACACTGGGTGTGATGGCGAATCCGTTTTACATTGATATGGGCTACAACGAATTGCAGATCGGCCTGGTATCTAAAACCGTAGGTCCGGTGGTAACCATAGTAGGTGCTCTGTTTGGTGGTGTACTGGTAGTAAGGTACGGCAAGATGAGTATGCTGATGGCAGGTAGCATACTGGTGATTGTGACCAATTTGATGTTTTCCTGGCTAGCTACTCAACAGGCCGAATTGATCTGGCTTATTCTGGTGGTGGGAGCCGATAATCTGGCGGGTGGGATTGCAACGACTACCTTTGTTGCTTATCTGTCAGCATTGACCAACAAGGCTTATACGGCGACGCAGTATGCCCTGTTTAGTTCTATCATGTTGTTGCTGGCCAAGTTTGTGGCGGGGTTTTCCGGTGTAGTTGTCGATGCCACCAGCTATCCGGTGTTTTTTGCCTATGCCGCAGCACTCGGTCTACCTTCAATTTTTCTAATACTCATGTTAATGCGGCATGATCGTAGGGTCTTGAATGGGCCTTAAAAAGCGCCTGGATAGATTCGCGGCCAGTAACAGGTATACTCCCAACTAAAAAATCATCAGTAGATTTATTCTGTGAAAAACGATAATCAAGACCATAAGCCTCCAGTAGTAATGACTTTTTCTGGTCACGATACCACCGGTGGTGCCGGCGTTCATGCTGATATAGAAGCGATTAGTAGCCAGGGGTGCCATGCTGCAACGGTGGTGACCTGTTTGACGATACAGGACACTATCGATGTATCCACTTTGATTCCGATCGATGACGATATCGTTATTCAGTCGGCGCGCGCGGTACTGGAGGATATGCCGGTAGCGGCCTTCAAGATAGGTTTGTTAGGTAGTGTAGAGGTTATCGAAGCAGTACACTCGATTCTGTATGACTATCCCAATATCCCTGTGATTTTCGATCCGATTCTGGCCAGTGGTTCTGGTACAGAGCTGGCGAATGCAGATGTAATTGATGCCATGAGCGCTTTGCTATTTCCGGAAACTAATGTGTTAACGCCGAATACATTAGAGGCTGCTGCACTGGTTCCTGAAGCGGATACACATGCTGCAATGGCCTATGGTTTAATGGATAGAGGCTGTGACCATGTGCTGTTAACCGGAACCCATGACGACAATCATCATGTGGTAAATCGTCTCTATTATAATCAGCGTGAGATCGATAGTTTCGAATGGCCTCGTCTGGCGCATGAATACCATGGCAGCGGATGTACGCTGGCATCTACACTGGCGGCTTTGATGGCACGGGGACTCGATCCACTCTCTGCTTCGCGTGAGGCACAGAACTTCACCTGGCATAGCCTTAACAATGCGTACCGTCTGGGCATGGGGCAATTAATTCCAAATCGACTATTTTGGGTAGATGAGGCTGGTGAAGAGTAGCCTGGCCGGTTTATACGGCATTACTGATTCAAGCCTTCAGCCATCTACTGCGAGTCTGCTAAATGCGGTTGAGTCAGCGCTGGATGGTGGCATGAAGATTCTGCAGTATCGTGAAAAAAAATTACCGGAATCAGAACAAATACAACAGGCACAGGCGTTAAAAAGACTGTGTGATGAGTATCAGGCGCTATTTATCATCAATGATAATGTCGCGCTGGCCCTCAAAGTAGGTGCTGATGGTGTGCATCTGGGCAAATCCGATAGCGATATTGAGTGGGCACGTAGTCAACTGGGTGGTGACAAGCTCATAGGGGCTTCCTGTTATAACCGCATTGATCTGGCTCTTGATGCGCAAAACAGAGGGGTTGATTATGTGGCATTCGGTCGTTTTTTTCCTTCGCTGACCAAACCTGACGCAGTTCAGGCAAATCCACAGATGTTACAGCAGGCATGTCAGCAATTGACTGTTCCAGTGTGTGCCATTGGTGGGATAAGTCTTGAAAATGCGAATATTTTGATCGAGCAGGGTGCTGATATGATTGCCGTTATTCATGATCTGTTTTCTGCCAGAGATATCCGGTATCGAGCCCGTGATTTTACGGCGCTATTTCTGTAGTTCTAAGTGCCTGAGTTTTTGCGTAGAATAGCGGCCAATTAAATTAAGAGAATCCGATATGAGTCAATCCGAAATCTTATTTCAACGTGCATTGAAAACAATCCCCGGCGGCGTGAATTCACCCGTACGTGCATTTAATGGAGTAGGTGGTACACCTCTCTTCATCAAGAGTGCAAAAGGGGCTTATCTATACGATGCAGATGGAAAGGCCTATATCGATTATGTAGGTTCCTGGGGGCCTATGATCTGTGGGCATGCCAATGAAGAAATCATCGAAGCGGTCAAGCTGGCAGTGGATAATGGCCTGAGTTTCGGGGCGCCTACCGAACTGGAGATTGATCTGGCAGAAAAAATCTGTGCAATTATGCCGGGTATGGATCAGGTACGTATGACCAATTCAGGCACCGAGGCTACCATGTCGGCGATCCGGCTGGCGCGGGGCTATACAGGGCGTGAGAAAATCATCAAGTTTGAAGGTTGTTATCATGGGCATGGAGATTCCCTGCTGGTGAAAGCAGGCTCTGGTGCACTTACTATGGGCGTACCGAGTTCGCCAGGTATTCCTGCTGCACTGGCAGAAAACACATTGACGCTTGAATACAATAATATTGCACAGGTTAATGCGTTATTTGCTGAGCTGGGTGAACAGATTGCCTGTCTGATCGTGGAGCCGGTAGCAGGAAATATGAACTGTATTCCACCCGTGCCGGGCTTTCTTGAATGCCTACGCGAAAACTGTAGTAAATATGGAGCGGTATTTATTATCGACGAGGTAATGACCGGTTTCAGAGTGGGACTGACGGGGGCGCAGGGTTATTACGGAGTGCAGCCCGACTTGACTACTCTAGGTAAGGTAATAGGTGGTGGTATGCCTGTTGGGGCATTTGGTGGCAAGCAGGAGATTATGAATCATCTGGCACCTGTAGGACCGGTCTATCAGGCGGGCACGTTATCGGGTAATCCGATTGCGATGACGGCGGGATTAAAGAATCTGGAGATTATCACTCGAGAAGGTTTTTATGAGGAATTAACCCGTAAAACTGATTTTCTGGTGGATGGCCTGTTGGCTGCAGCCAGGCGTCAGGGTATTTCAATGGTGGCAAATAAGGTTGGTGCTATGTTTGGCCTGTTTTTTACCGATCAGGAGAAGGTGCAAAGCTTTGCTGATGTTGGTAGATGCGATATTGAGCGATTTAAGGCATTCTTTCATGGCATGCTGGAGCAGGGCGTTAATTTTGCACCATCAGCCTATGAAGCGGGCTTCGTCAGCTCTGCGCATGATGATGCAATCCTGCAACAGACTATCGATAAAGCTGAAATCGTTTTCCAGTCTTTATCAGGTAGTTAAAATCTCACCATTTGTGCGGCCACCTGGTCGCGCAGAGTCTTATTGCCCAGGCGTTCAATCAATGTGAGGGCAAAATCCATCGCAGTGCCAGGGCCTCTGGAGGTGATGATATTGTTATCAATCTCTACCGGGTTGGTTGAAATCGTAAATCCAGAGCAATCGAGCTGATCCATAGCGCCGGGGTAACAGGTAATGGTTTTACCTTGCAGAATACCACTGGCAGCCAGTGCTTTGGGGGCCGCGCAGATTGCGCCGACGGTTTTTCCTTTGGCGTGTTGCCGTTGAATCAGCGACTGAACATCTGCATTGTCGCGTAAGTTATCGGCACCGGGCAAGCCGCCGGGTAGTACGATTAAATCGAATTCTTCATTGATGACTTTTTGAATGCTGGTATCGGGGATAATAACGGTTTTTCGACTGGCAGTAACCGGCTGGTCGTCAAGTCCTGCGCTAATCACGTCAAACCCTGCTCTACGTAGCAGGTCGATAATGGTTATTGCTTCGAGCTCTTCGAATCCATCTGCAAGTGGGACAAGTACCTTGGCCATTCTGTTTCCTCCTGTTGAAGATTTGCTACCTGTTGAGATAGCGTAATAAATTCAAATTCATCGCCCATTTCCTCCATTTTTTCCAATAGAATATCAATCGTATTCTGATAGGGGTGAGCAATGGCTACAGCATGCCCATTTTCTCTGGCTAACGCTAACCAGCGGTCAAATTGATGGCGGATAGAATCCAGGTTGTTACGATCGGCATCTAAAAAGACATCACGTTTAAGTGTCGGTACGCCGGCAACCAATGCCTGTTGATAGGCTGTGCTTAATGCAGACGTTCTACTGTCCAGAAAATATAATGACTGATTCTGTTGTTTGATGGTTTCCATCACTGGGCGCATGATGTAACCGATCTCAGTTAGTCGGCTTCCCATGTGATTGTTGATGCCCTTAATATGAGGGATATCCTTTATCATACTGACTACACTGTCGGCGATTTGTCGTTCGCTCATCTGCTCATTCAGTGCGCTGGATTCAATAATCAGGTCAGTGGAGGCCTGCATCGGCATATGCAGCATGACTTCATGACCATTCTGGTAAGCGAATTCTGCAATTTTTTTACTGTATGTGGTTTCAGGGATAATCGCAAAGGTATGATCCCCCGGCAGGCTTAAGACCTTTTTTGCCTGTTCAAATGAATATCCCAGATCGTCAATAACCAGAGACAGCGTGGGCTTTTTAGCCCAGGCTGCACTGCTTAGTAGTACTAGAAAGAATAACGAAAACGGTCTGATCATCCTCTACTCTGTTGGATGCTATTAGCGATAGATAGTCCTTTGAGTAGATTTAACGCTTCGAATAACTGGTAATCAGTTTCGGACAGTTTTTCTTCCTTTTTTGAAGTGTCATCATTGGCATCTTTGCTGTCTGTATTACTGCTCTGTTCGTCGCCATTGATCGGGTTACTCAGGTGCCCTGTCAGATCTTTTTCTGAGATTCGATTAGTATTTTTTTCCCTGGCTTTAACTTCGACATTACTCAATTCAATATCCGGGACAATACCTTCAGCCTGAATGGAGCGGCCATTTGGTGTGAAATAACGGGCGGTGGTTAATTTTACCGCTGAGCCATTGCGTAGTTCCTGAATGGTTTGAACCGAGCCTTTACCAAAGGTTTTAAAGCCCATGATGATTGCACGTTTATGATCCTGCATAGCGCCAGCAACGATTTCTGAAGCTGATGCCGAACCGCTATTTACCAGAATGACCAGCGGAGCACCGTTTAGTGCATCGCCAGGAGTTGCGTTGTATTTCAGGCTGGAGTCATCGATACGACCCTCGGTATATACGATCAGTCCATCATTCAAAAAGGCGTCTGAAACGCCCACGGCGCCATTTAAAACACCGCCCGGGTTGTTTCTTAAATCGAGTACCATGCCTTTCAGAGCTGATTCTTCCTGCAAATCAGCAACAGCTTTTAACAGGTCGGTAGTGGTGCGTGACTGAAAGTTAGTGATACGGACATAGCCATAACCGGGTTCCAGCACGCGTTTTTTAACGCTTTTCACCCGGATGATTTCACGAGTAATGGTGATTTTTAGAGGTTGAGACTCACCTTCGCGCACTATGGTCAGGACGATATCTGTGCCGGGTTTACCGCGCATGACTTTGACCGCATCGTTCAATGTCATGCCTTTAACTGGTTTTTCGTCCAGGCGAACAATCAGATCACCGGCTTTTACACCAGCATGTGATGCTGGAGTGTCATCAATAGGAGAGATGACCTTCACAAAACCATTTTCCATACCAACTTCAATGCCCAGGCCACCAAACTGTCCAGTGGTACCTATGCGTAGTTCGCCAAATTCTTCGGTGTCAAGATATGACGAATGGGGGTCTAGACCCGATAGCATGCCGCGTATCGCATCTTCCAGTAGTTTTTTGTCGTCAACCTGCTCAACGTAGTCAGATTTGATTCTGGAGAATACATCAGTAAATGCCTGTAAATCCTCAAAAGGAATGGGGTTCTCATTGCTTTTTAAAGCGAAAACACTATGTCCGATAGCCATAGACAGGCCTATTAAAAGGCCTGCAATAAAAAAAGTGGAAGTTCTGAGTTTTTGTACCATGTAAATCTCCAATAAGGTCACGCTTAAGTGTAGACCATATATATGTGATGAAGTTGTTTTTCGAATTTGAATAATTCGATATTTTTAAAAGTCAGACTATATAACAGTTGGGCGGTGAAGGATATCCGTCTTGTTTAAGTGGCAAACCAGTTGCGGATATTACACCAGATAGAGGGATTTAAAGGTTTACCCTTTTTGCGAATTTCAAAATATAAGCCGGGATGATTTTGTCCTCCACTGTTACCTATACTGGCTACTACATCCCCAGCTTCTACCCATTCTCCTGCGGATTTATAAAGCGATTGATTATGCCCGTAAAGCGATAAATAACCCTCTCCATGGTCGATAATGATTAAATTGCCCATTCCACGTAACCAGTCAGAGAATGCTACTCTTCCATGTGAAACAGCTCGAACGTTGTTGCCTTCGTTTGCTTTAATCACCACGCCTTGCCAGCGCAGGTTGGAAGGGGGTTTCAGATGACCAAATAGTTTGCGCACATTCCCCTTTACTGGCCAGGCAAGCTTGCCTTTTAATTTCGAGAATTTTGTATTCGAAGCTGGTGGTGAGGGAATGTCGGTTAGAATTTCTGATAATGAATTGATTAACTGGGTCAGATTTTTCGCATCCTCTTCTAACTGGTCCAGGTTTTTACCCTGTTTTTTAAGATCTTTCTCAAGATTCGCTATAATGGTTTCTCTTTGTTTGTGATTTTGAGTTAACGTAGCTTTCTGTTTTTCCAGGTCTGAGAGCAGAGTTTCCAGTTCCTTGCTGGCCTGTTGAATAAGTAATTGATTGGCGTTTAATTGCTGAAAATTGATTTGTGCGGAATCTATTAAACCCAGTCGATAGCGTGTGAAGTATTCATAATAGGTTAGATTGCGTTGTAGTTGAGCTGCGTTTTTCTGTGAAAAAAGGAGTTTGATCTGTTCCTGCTGGCCCAGCGTATAGGCAGCATGAAGCTGCTGGGCAAGTTGCTGGTTTTGCTGGATTATTGATTGCTGAATTCGTTTTTTGTCCTGATTTAGCGTGCTCAGTGATCTTTGTTTGGACTTTAGAGCCTGTTTTGAGCTATTGATTTGCTGGCTCACCTTACCAATCTTTTTTTCAATGTTGCGTAATTGTTTGCTGTAACTTGACTTGCTATTTTCCTTAACCTCAATTGTCTGACGTAATTTTTCAATACGTGATTTAAGTTGAGAGAGTTCTTTTTGTTTGCGGGTCCTGTCATCTGAAAAAGCGCTGACATGGAATAAAATGGTTATAGTAGTAAGGGCAATGAACAGGAAACGCATCGTTAATAGTAAATTTATGTATTTGATTTTAGGAATATTAATGATGAATTGTTATAAAAAAATGTGACTCATATCAAGTGCACGCATGATGATACTTTAATATAGCGATAATGGCGATGCTGATATAGACAAAGTAAGAATGTTACTACATAATTGATGCCTAATATTAGCACATCATGATAGAGCACTAATGAGACTTGATACTATCTTACCTGGCGATAACCCACAGCTTTTAACTCGTGAAGAAGACATTGAAAGAGCGTCACGCTCTCTAAAAGCTATGTCTCATCCCTTGCGATTAAAAATTCTTTGCACATTAGGCGATCAGGAAGTCAGTGTTCAGGGCATTGTTGAAAATGTTGGGACTTCACAAAGTAATATTTCACAACATCTGGCAATTTTACGCGATAAGGGTATATTAGCGTCCCGAAAAGATGCGAATCGTGTTTATTACCGAGTGGGTGATGCACGTACATTACGTTTAATAAGTATGATGCAAGACGTTTTCTGTACCTCCTGAATATATGCCTGAACAATTAATTGAGTTTTCAACCAATCATTCGATATTGGTTCTGTCCTTTGTTGCCTTATTAGGCCTGATCGTATTTACCGAGTTTCGGCGTTTCACGCAGAAGTTTTCTAATATTGGTCCTGCTGCTGCCATTGGTATTATCAACCATGAAAATGCCGTTTTACTTGATGTGCGTGAGCAAAGCGAAACTAATGAAGGTATGATCGCTGATGCCATTCATATTCCGCTAAGTGTATTCCCCAAACGCGTTAGCGAGATGGATAAGCACAAAGATGCCACTGTCATCGTATATTGCCGTAGTGGAAATCGTTCAAGTGGAGCCTGTAGAACGCTAACCCAGCGCGGATTCGAAAAAGTACATAACCTGGCGGGGGGCATAATGGCCTGGCAGGAGGCTCATTTGCCCGTCCAAAAACAAAAAAACAAGAAAAAGAAATAGTGATGATGGAAGTGGTTATTTACAGTAGCGCTTTTTGTCCTTACTGTACCTGGGCCAAAAAAATGCTGGAATCAAAGCAGGTTGATTATAAAGAAATTCGAATTGACCAGGTAGAGGGTGCTCAGCAGGAAATGCTTTCCAGGAGTTCAGGAATGATGACCGTGCCACAAATTTTTATCGGAGACTTTCATGTCGGTGGATACACTGATATGGTTAAGCTTGATCAGGACGGTAAGCTCGATACTTTGCTGACGGGTTGATAGCCAGTTTACAGAAATCGCCGCTCCTTCTGCGTCACCATAAAACTCGAAAACCTAAACCTAAAGACAATTATCCATGAATGATACAGTCAAACCAGAAAATCAGTTCTCTATCCAAAAGCTCTATATAAAAGATGTCTCATTCGAGTCACCTTCTGCACCAGAAGTTTTTAGCTTTACCAAGTGGGAGCCAAAGATTGATTTAAACCTGAATAATACTAGCAAGCAGGTATCTGAGGGTGTGTATGAGGTGGTTTTGAGCGTGACAGCTACCGCCAAACAAGATGATAAGACGGCATTTCTGGTAGAGGTTCAACAGGCAGGGGTATTTAATGTGGTTGGCTTTAATCCTGACGATACCCGCTATATTCTTAATGCGCAGTGTATGACGATTCTTTTCCCTTATGCGCGTGAAGTCATCTCTGATCTGACTAGCCGAGGTGGTTTTCCTCCGTTACTGCTTAATCCTGTTAACTTTGATGCCTTATTTGCTAATGCGATGCAGCAGCAAAAAGAGGCTCAGACTGAACAAGCGGTTAAACATTAATTTGCCGGGATAATACCTAAATTTTCTACTTCAGGAGTTGAGCTATGTCCGAGCCTGTAAAGGTTGCTGTGATTGGGGCGGGTTCCTGGGGTACAGCCCTGTCACTCCAGCTTGCCCGCAATGGCCATACCGTCAATTTGTGGGGACATGAAGCGCAACATATCCAGCGCTTGATTCAGAATAAACAGAATGTTGAGTTTCTTCCTGATATCGAGCTGCCTCCAAATATCCATCCTGTTGCTGACTTAAAACAGGCCGTAGCAGGCATACATTATATTCTTCTGGTTATTCCCAGTAAGGCTTACCGTGATTTTTTAAAGCAATTAAAACCATTAATTGCTTCTGATACGCGCGTGTTCTGGGCAAGTAAAGGCTTTGAGATTGAGACGGGTAAGTTCTTACATGAGTTGGTCATTGAAGAGCTTAATATTGAACATTATGGCGTTATCTCGGGCCCCACATTTGCCACTGAAGTTGCAAAAGATCTACCTGCCGCTGTAACCTGTGCGGGAAACCACCCTGAATCGACTCAGCAGGTCGCTGAATTACTACATGGCGGGCATTTTCGCTGTTACACCTCTAGTGATGTGATTGGCGTTGAAGTCGGAGGCGCATTGAAGAATGTCCTCGCAATTGGTGTCGGCGCGGTCGATGGTTTGGGGTTTGGGGCAAATACTCGAGCCGCTTTGATTACGCGTGGGCTGGCTGAAATTATGCGCTTTGGTGAGCGCATGGGGGCTAACCGAGAAACCTTGATGGGCTTATCCGGCCTGGGTGATCTTATTTTAACCAGTACCGATAACCAAAGTCGTAATCGGCGTTTTGGGTTGGCAGTAGGGCAAGGCATGAGTATTGATCAGGCGATGCAGTCAGTGCATCAAACCGTTGAAGGATATCGTGCCAGCCGAGCTATTTATGAAATTGCTCGGAAGATAGGGGTTACTTTACCGATCATGGAGCAGATCTACCTGGTTTTATATCAGGGTAAGTCTCTGGTTGATGCGGTAGCTGATCTTGAAAATCGAGAGCAAAAATCTGAGCTTGAGTCTCGACACCAGGCTGATTAGCTTCCAGTGAAATTTAATTGTCGCCAGCTTTCATAAACGGCGATAGCTACCGTATTAGATAGATTCAGGCTTCTTGAATGTTCCAGCATAGGCAGGCGGGCTTTCTGATGAGCTGGTAAATTGTCGAGAATCTGTGAGGGCAAGCCTCGAGTTTCCGGTCCAAATAGTAGAACGTCGTTTTCCTGATATCTGATCTCGCTATAGTTTTTTTTACCCTTAGTGGTGAAAGCATAGAGGTTATGGAACTCGGTTGATTGTATAAAACCCTCAAACGTTTCGTGCTGCGAGACTCGCGTCCATTCGTGATAATCAAGACCTGCTCTACGCAATAACTTATCCTCCAGTTCAAACCCAAGAGGCTTGATTAGGTGTAGCTTATATCCAGTGTTAGCGGCAAGCCGAATAATATTTCCTGTATTGGGTGGAATTTCAGGTTCATAGAGTACGATATGTAGCATATTAAGATAATTATTGAATTAGCCTTGAAATATAATATATAAAGCCTAAAATTTATAGCAATGACAATAAGTTATACAACATATTTTAAGCGATCTCTAGAATAATATTTGATTGGCTCTGCAACCTGTATTCTGCGTCCCACTCCATAAGAGAAATATAAATTCATCATTCCTGATTTAAATGATTAGGGTCAACAAGTTTATGTGCGTGAAGTGATATAACTTTTTGATTTAATACAATTAAGAGTAAGTTTTAAATTGCCCGAATCGAAAATATGGTTCGGTTAAAGTGATAAACCACGAGAAGAGTAAATGTTGGGATTGTTTTCATCAAAACCCAAAGGTTCTCAGGTTGGTGTAGATTTTACCCCAACTGGGGTAGCTGCTGTCGAAGTGATTACAAAGAGGAAAAATCCTGGCGCTGTCAGGCATAATGCATTTCTGCCAGCTGTTGGTGTGAAAGAGCAAACTAGAGCGCTTAAGCAATGGGTTGAGCAGAATGGGCTTAAAAGTGTGCCCTGTGTTAGCCTGATTGCAAAGCACGATGTTCAGGTTTTCCAGCTGGAAAAACCAGCGGTTGAAGATAGCGAGTTAATGCAGGCCGTCGGTTGGAAAATTAAAGACTTGATCAATTACGACGTCACCACTGCGGTCGTCGATGTTTTCGAAATGCCCCAGTCACCTAAAAGCCCTGCCAGCTATATTAATGCTGTAGTTGCCAATGAGGCCGTTGTGGGGGCTTATGTCGACATTGTCAGGCAATCAGGCCTTGAATTAATGGCGATAGATATTCATGATCTGGTAGCGCGCAACTACCGCTTACTACATGACGACTCGGGTCAGACCGAGGCGCTGTTACAGTTTTCGGATAATCATGGTTTGATTACGATTTACAATAAAGATGATCTGTATGTTGCCCGAGATTTCAAAATTGGATTGCTGGATATTGAAGGCGCTGACGATACTGAATCTCTTTACGATAATCTATTGCTGGAGTTGCAGCGTTCTATGGATTATTTTGAAGCAACTTATGGCCTCTCAGCAGTACAGCGGATGGTTGTATTTCCTCAAATTGCTGCGGTCGAAAAAATGGCCAAATATCTGCAAAACTATCTGGCATATGAGCTGGACTTTACACAAATTAAAGATGAGCAAGATGCTGAGTTGATGCTTGATTCTCATTGCTTTGCTGCTTATTGCGCCGCCTTACGTGGGGTGGCTAAATGATCATTCAGGAAATTAATCTTTATCAGGATCGCTTTAAGGAAAAGAAACTTCTGTTGTCAGCACAGCATAGCCTTATTCTTTTTGCAGTAGTGATTTTAGTGTTGATGGTGTCTAGTTATTTTTATGCAGGTATGACTGAGCAGGAGCAATTACGTCTTGATCAAAATACGCGACAGAAAATTCAGTCTAACCAACGTCTGGAAGAGCTGAAAAAACAGTTGCAGAAACTGCTGGCAAATGACCAGTTTGATAAGAAAATTACGCAGGTATCTAAAGATATTAAGGTGCGTAAACGTATGATTGATTTTGTGGACAATAATCAATTTGGTTCAGGTGAAGGCTTTTCTGAAGAGTTAGGCGTTCTGGCCGAGTTGCCGAGCAAAAATCTCTGGTTAAATCAGATATCACTGGCTAGTAACTACATTAAGCTCTCAGGTAGCGCATTAAATGCCCAAAGTGTGCCAGAGTACTTTAATCAGTTTCAATCCAGAGATTTATTTGAGGGGCATGTTTTTGATGTGTTTGAATTGGGCAGGGAAGCACAGCGAGACTGGAAAGTTGATTTTGTGATCGCGAGCAGGGTGGTAAGCGATGAGTAATCAGTACCAGCAATATGCGCAAAAGTTTGATGGCCTGTCGGTACGTGAGAGATCTTTAGTTGCTATAACCGCGCTGGCTATCGTTATTTATCTGTGGTGGTATTTTTATGCGATGCAGGAACTGGAAAAAAGAAAAGAGCTTGCGCAACAAAATACAGCCCTGGAAACTGAGATTCAAATGCTAGATACAACTAGCTCACAAATTGCTTTACGTATTAAAGAAGGTGTTAATAAGTCAAAGCAACAACAGCTGGATTTGCTACAGTCTGAATTAGACCGTGTTAAAGCCCAGTTGCAGCAGAAAACTCTGGAGTTAATCGAACCCGAAGATATGTTCCAGTTGATGCAGCAAATGATCTTCAGCGAGTCGAAGCTTAAGCTTACCGGCTTAAAACGTAAGCTGGTACGTCCAGCGTTTGAGCCAGATCCGCAGGATGAGCAGAAGGATGAGCAGCAGCCTGAAATATACCGGCACGTGATGCTGGTAAGTTTTCAGGGGGGCTACCAGAATATTTTGAAATACATTCAAAGTCTTGAATCACTGGAGTGGAAATTGATCTGGGATAAAATCTCTCTAGAGCTGGATGAATATCCAAACATTAATGTAGAGATTGAAATCTCGACTTTAAGCGACAGTCAGCATTGGGTGGGGTTGTGATAAGGCTCGTACTATTTTTTTCTGGATTGTTATTTACTTTTCAGTTGATGGCTACAGAATTCCATGACCCCATGAAGCCCCCTGAATTTGCCTTGAATAAATTCAGGATTGAAAAATTAAAAAAGAACCAGACAGCTTCACAAGCTGTTGTAAAGGAGGAAAAAAAGGATCCCTGGGTATTAAATTCAATCCTTTATTCCAGCAATCGGCAGCACGCAATAATTAACAACAAGCTGGTAAGAAAGGGTGAGGTGATTGGTGGTGCAAAACTGGTCAGCCTTAAACCGGATAGTGTGCGATTAATTTCCAGAGGAAAGGTGGTTATTTTAAAACTACCCAGTGCCAATCAGTCAATTAAAAACCTCCTAACGAGAAGAAGTTATGATTAAACTAAGGGCTCTACTTATATCATCTTTATTTTTTCTGGTTTCCTGCGCAAGTCAGACGACGTTGGAACGAAGCCAGCAAACTAAAGATGATATCCAGTCTCATCTGCAACAGGCAAGTGATGAGGTGGTTGCAGAGCCGATAGAAACTCCACCCGAAATTATGAATGATCTGATGCCACAAACCGGTATTCTGGTACCGGGCTTGCGTACTGAAGTGAAACAGGAACCACGTTTCGATATCTCGGTGGCAAACGCCCCTGCAGATGTGTTTTTTATGAGCCTGGTTGCAGATACCGATATTAATATGGTTGTGCATCCCAGTGTATCTGGAAACATCAGTCTGGATTTGAAAAAAGTCAGTGTGGATGAGGTGATGAAACTGTCACGAGAGGTATTTGGCTATGAATATCGGAAAACAGATAATGGATATATCGTTTTACCCGCACGTATTCAGTCAAAAATTTTCCAGGTCAATTATCTCAACATAAGCCGTGATGGTGAGTCGAGTATGACCGTAAGTTCGGGACAGATTGCTAGTTCAAACAATAATAGCTCAAGTGATACTAACAACGATAATAACTCGTCATCGCAAAACACTACCGAAACTTTGCGATCCAGTAGTATCACAACCACCAGCAAGGCTAATTTCTGGTCAACACTTGCAGCGACTATTCAGGCCATAGTTGGACAGGGAGCCGGACGTTCGGTAGTTGTTGATCAGCATGCAGGACTGGTTATAGTTCGAGGTATGCCAGGGGAATTACGCGATGTAGAAGCATATTTGACTAGTGCGCAGGAAAACCTTCAGCGGCAGGTCATACTCGAAGCAAAAATCATTGAAGTTAAATTAAATGATAGTTATCAATCGGGCATCGACTGGGCGGGATTGATGAGCAAGTCTGGAGATAGTGCCGCTGCTGGTATTACAGGATTTCAAAATGGCAGCGCGACCTTATATAATTCGAATGGAGTATTCGATGCAAGCCAGGCCCTGACATCGTCTGATAACTCGTCCTTTTCAAATATGTTTGCAATTGGTGCCGGTTCAGATGACTTTGCGGCATTACTCAGATTGCTCAGCACTCAGGGAGAGGTGCAGGTGTTGTCTAGCCCAAGAATCTCAACAGTGAATAATCAAAAAGCTGTCATCAAGGTAGGCTCAGACGAATTCTTTGTTACCGAAGTCTCTTCGACAACAACCTCAGGGTCAACTTCAACTTTAACCACTCCCAGCGTAACTCTAACACCTTTTTTTTCGGGTATCGCTCTTGATGTGACGCCTCAGATAAGCAACGAGGATCAGGTGATTCTGCATATTCATCCGAGTGTTAGTGAAGTCAATGATCAGACAAAGAATATAACTATTGGTGGTCAAAGCCAGCAGCTACCCCTGGCGCTAAGTACAGTGCGTGAGTCAGATTCGGTGGTTAAAGCAATGAGCGGGCAGGTGGTCGTGATCGGAGGACTTATGCAAAATAGTACCTCTAACGACGATGCAGGCGTACCAGGTGTCAGCGAGGTTCCTTTTCTGGGAAACTTTTTTGGACAGAAGCGTAAGGTTAATTCGCGCAGTGAGCTGGTTATACTGCTCAAGCCCATGGTCGTGAATAGCAATAAGACCTGGGCCAGTTATATCCGTCAGACCCAACAGCGCATACTACAGTTGCAAAAGGCTGAATCACAAAAGCCAGAAGGTGAGTAATGTATGAACAATATTATGGCCTGTTGGAAAAACCCTTTGATCTTACACCTGATACTGATTTTTATTGTCAGACGTTAACCCATCAGGATGCGTTAAATACGCTACTGGTGGCCATAAAAAATGGCGATGGATTTATTAAATTAACCGGTGAGGTTGGTACAGGAAAAACCCTGCTCTGCCGTAAGCTATTGAATCTGCTGGATGATGGCTTTGACACCGTTTATATTCCTAATCCCTATATGAGCTGTGATGCCCTGCTTAGAGGCGTTGCAGAGGAAATGAATCTGCTAGAAGAAGTTAAGGATAATAATTATCTTTCCGCCATCAATAAAAGATTAATTCAGAATGCTCAGGCAGGTCGTAAAACGGTGATATTGTTAGATGAGGCGCAATCTTTACCGGTTGAAAGTCTGGAAGCTATCCGTCTGCTAAGTAACCTGGAGACAGAGAAAAGCAAGCTGGTACAGATCGTATTATTCGGGCAACCAGAGCTAAACAAAAAGCTTATGGATAATACTATTCGCCAGCTACAGCAACGAATTGTACATGCCTGTGAATTATCCACCTTGAGTAGAGATGTGCTGAAAATTTATGTCTGCCACCGATTAAAATCAGCGGGATATAACGGACCGGGATTATTTGATAAAAGCGCATTAAAATTACTGTATAAAAAATCACGAGGAGTACCTCGCCTGATTAATTTGCTGTGTAATAAAGCTTTGATGCTTGCATACTCAAGCGGTAGTTTTTATGTCAATGCAAAGCATGTCAAACAGGCAGCGCAAGATAGTCAGCAGACTAAGGCAGCCAGGTTAGGCATGGCAGGTGTGGTGCGACAACTAACGTTTGTTTTTACAATGGCAATGCTATTGCAACAGATTGCTCAGGGAATACTATGAGTGTAATCAATAGCGTACTCAGGGATCTGGATCAAAAACCTACAGCGTTTACGCCCCTTGAGCTGGAAACGATTGCAGCGCTAAAAAATAAGGATAAACATTCAAGGTTGTACTGGGCAATACTGCCTGTCACTGTGATCCTTGTTGCAGTTATCTACTGGGTTGGATATTACGATACAGCGAAATCTAAACAGGGCGCTCAAAAGGTCGAAGTATTATCAAATGAAATTGATCAGGCAAAACAAATCCGGCAGTCTGAGTCACCGCAGCTAGCGGATAGCGTTATGCTTATCCAGCCAGTGCCCCCTGCTAATAACCCTGAACCAAATAAGATGAGTGGGTTGCAGATAAAAGAAAATGAAGACTTCATGGAGTTAGCGTTTCAGTTAACCAGGTTCACCCCCAGTTTTCTTAAACAGCGTTCTAATAATCGCTATGTGTTTGTGATTAAAAAGGTGGCTAATTCTATTGTGACACCGCAAATCAGTGACAACCCCTGGCTTAAGCAGATACGGATTTCAACTCTGGACGAAGATATTGAAATTCGTTTCGACACTCAGCAGGGCGTACTTGTGGATACTCAGGATCGACATGAAGACAGTGCTTATTATTGGTTAATCAGGCTGAAAAAAACTTTAGAGGTCGAGCAAGCTGCCACCGTTAAAGAAAATGACTCAAGTGCAGCAGTAAACTCAGTGATAAATGCCTCATCAGCAGTGTCTACGGATTATGCAATAAAAAATATTCAGCAAACAGAGCAAAAACAGGAATTGACTGTAGCACCAGTAAAATTACAGATCAGACCGGTTCAGAATAAAAACACGGGTAAAATGAAATTAAATGCAGCTATTCAGGCTGCAAAGTCGGGTGATATAACTCAGGCAAAGAAATTGCTAGAGCTGCTGTTAGATGGTGAGTTTGATCGCCAGGCAAGAACTCAGCTGTTGAGCCTGTTAAGTAGGCAGAGTGACTCCCGGAATTTTAACGAATTGCTGAAAGTATCGCTGAAAAAATACCCGCAAGATGAGGTTTATTTATTGTATGAAGCAAATCGCTTATTTGCTGAGAAGCAATATCTGGCTCTCATCGATAAATTCAAAACTTTTACTGAGAATGGTCAGTTACTTAGTCTGTTAGCTACAAGTTATCAGAGGACAGATCAGCATCAGTTAGCAGCAGAGCATTTTATCGCTGCATTAAAGATCAATCCCCAGCAACCAAAATTGTGGATTAGTCTAGCGATATCGCAACAGAATTTAACTCAGCGAGAACAGGCATTGAACTCGTATCAAATGGCTTTGCGTAGTGGTTCTATGAACCAGCGCCTGCATGATTTTGTGCAATCTAAAATTAAACAGTTAGCGAACTAAAGAGCTGAGGATAACCGACGCATATGGCTTTCCGAAAAAAAATACGCTTAGGCGATCTACTGGTAGAAAAAGGCTTAATTACTGAAGATCAGTTAATCCTGGCATTACAGGAACAAAAAAAGCTGGGTCGTAAGCTAGGTAGTACGCTGGTAGAGCTAGGCATGATTGATGAGCAGAGTATTTTAAACCTGCTTTCAAGTCAGCTGGCGATTCCACTGGTGGATTTAAGAAATTATACCTATGATGAAAATGTCGTTAGAACGCTTTCAGAAAGTATTGCGAGAAGATATCGGGCCATAGTGCTGGAAGACAGAGCTTCTGATTATCTGGTGGGTATGGCTGACCCAACCGATTTGTACGCACTAGATGAAATTCAGGAGAAGCTATCCAAGCCGGTGAGCCAGGCAATAGTTCGTGAAGGAGATTTATTACAAACCTTTGACAAGGTTTATCGTCGTACAGAAGAAATTAGTGCATTAGCCGAGGAGCTGGGTCAGGAATTATCCAGTGGCAGTGCCGAACTAACAAATCTACTGCAAGCCGAAATGACCGATGCTCCGGTCGCCAAGTTATTGCAGTCTATCTTTGAAGATGCAGTGCAGGTGAACGCCTCAGATATTCATATCGAACCGGATAAAAGTGTTATCCGCATACGGCAGCGTATAGATGGTATTCTGTATGAGCAGGTGATGAAAGAGATACAGATTGCTCCAGCAGTGGTTGTTCGTTTGAAGTTAATGGCTGGCCTGAATATTTCTGAAAAAAGATTACCTCAGGATGGTCGATTTCAAATGACTGTCAATGGGCGAGATATCGATGTGCGTTTATCGACCATGCCGGTACAGTATGGTGAGTCGGTGGTTATGCGTTTACTCGACCAAACCCGTGGTGCATTGAATATTGAGCAGCTGGGTATGCCGCCTGAGCTACTAAAAAGGTTTCGTAAGAATTTTCATTTACCCCATGGTATGGTGCTGGTAACAGGGCCAACCGGTAGTGGTAAAACGACTTCATTATATGCAGCGCTTAGTGAATTAAATAAGGCTGAATCCAAAATCATCACAGTTGAAGATCCGGTTGAATACCGACTAAGTCGAATCAGTCAGGTTCAGGTAAATCCTAAGATAGGACTGAATTTTGCCTCGGTGCTTCGGTCAGCACTACGTCAGGATCCAGATATCATCATGGTGGGTGAGATGCGTGATCGTGAAACGGTAGAAATAGGGGTCAGTGCGGCAATGACAGGGCATCTGGTGCTATCTACCTTGCATACCAATGATACGGTTTCTACTGCCACACGCTTGCTGGATATGGGTGTAGAAGGCTATCTGCTGGCGACTACCTTGCGTTCGGTAATCGCTCAGCGACTGATTAGAAAGGTTTGCAGTAATTGTGCCGATACCTACATCCCTGACGTTTTTGAAACCACCTGGATCAGGGATCAACTGCATCTCGAAGCCAGCAAATTTCAATACAAGTCAGGTAAAGGTTGTAACCATTGTGGGTTCACCGGCTATCAAGGACGTATGGGTGTTTACGAATTACTGGAAATGAATTCAGAACTGGCTGAAACCTTGCGCCGTGATGATACGCAGGGGTTTGTTGAAGCAGCTGCAAGAGCACCAGGTTATCAACCCCTGGTCAATGTTGCGCACGATTATGCCACTCGAGGATGGACAACCGTTGATGAAATTCTAAAGCTGGCAGGACAGTCGCGAGATGAATTGCTCGATGAGCCTGTGCTAGAGCTTGAGCTGGAGCCGGGTGAATAATGCCTTTATATAGTTACAAGGGCAGGCATCAAAACGGCGAGCTGGCTGAAGGCGAGCTGGAGGCATTAAATAGCAATGCGGTAGCCGGCCAGTTAATGGATAAAGGCGTTACTCCTTTAACTATCATAGAAAAAAAACAACAGGTCGATGTCATAGATCAGATCAAGGAAAAGCTGGATCTGTATCAGGTAAGTATAGAAGAGTTATTGATGTTCACCCGTCAGATGGGCGCCTTGCTGAAGGCGGGTATTCCAGTAACCCGCGCCATAACCGGTATACTGGAATCGATCAGCAATCCGTTGATGGTTAAGGCGTTAAAAGATACTAACGAACAGCTTGAATCAGGGCGCAGTCTTTCAATTGCTTTTGCACGGCACCCCAGGGTTTTTAGTAATCTGTATATCAGTATGATCCAGGTAGGAGAAAATACCGGAAAGCTGGACGGTGCATTTAACCAGATGGCAACCTATATCGATCGTAACAGGCGTATGAGTCATAACATCTCTGCTGCTTTGCGTTATCCGACTATTGTGATAATGGCAATTGTCATTGCGCTGGCTATTGTAAATTTATTTGTGATTCCCAAGTTTGCTTCATTCTTTGAAGCAAATCATCTGGAACTACCCTGGCAGACGATTGTGTTGCTCAATACCTCTAACTTTTTTGTAGCATATTGGCCGTATATACTGGTTCTGGGTATTATCTTATGGGTGGCGTTTAAAAAGTATATCTCGACAGTTAAAGGTCGCTATAAATGGCATCAGTTTATCCTTAGAACACCGGTAATTGGTGAAATTTTACTGCGCGCCTATCTGGCACGCTTTGCACGTTCTTTCTCTATGGCTTATGGTGCTGGAGTACCCATTGTGCAAGGTATGGGGGTAATATCGCGTTCGGTTGGTAACGATTATATCGCCGACCATGTGTCCAATATGCGCGAAGGCATAGAGCGTGGTGAGCCCTTGACCCTGACTGCGCAGAAAACAGGCATGTTCACCCCAGTAGTTATGCAAATGTTTGCAGTGGGTGAAGAGGCCGGTAATCTGGAAGAGATGATGGATTATATTGCAGACTTTTACGAGGAAGAGGTGGATTACGATGTTAAAACCCTGTCAGATAAACTGGAACCCCTGATTTATGTATTTGTCGGCGCGCTGGTATTGATTCTGGCAATGGGAATCTTTGTGCCAATGTGGGATATCGCGCAACTGGCTGGAAAATGAATCAAGTCACCTCGAATCCGGGTGCTTCCCGGTTCCGCTCTATCTTGGCTTTAATTGTCTTTCTTGCCTGTTTCTCTATTTTTCTGCTCTATACCGCTGATGTATCAAAGAAAGTGGATAAAATTGCAAGGGAAAGGGTGATCAATGAAATCAATGTCGCCCTATCAATGCGCCTGTTCCAGTCTACGATTGAAGGTACTTTAGGTGAACTTTCTAAAATTCATAAAAAGAACCCCTTTATTATATTAAACGGCAAGGATTACCAGGTCCCTGAAGACTATATGGGGCAGATAAGTGACAAAGAAACACCTCGGATTTCCGGTTGGTACTATGATAAGGAGCAGGAAAATATTTTTTACTGGGATGGTGATGCTCGTTTATTTCAATACCAGTTACAGTTCCTGTATCGAGATGCCAACAACTCAGGGCGCTATGAGTCGAGTGAAGATGTTATTGAAAACCTGAAAATGGTTAGTCAATAAGAAAGCCGTATAAAGTATTTATACGGCTTTTTATTGTTATATATTAAGGTATTACACCTGTACAAATGATGGTTGCAACGCTGGCCGCTGTGCCCTGAGTGTTATTTACAGAACATTTAAAGGTTTGACCTGCGGTACAGGCAGCATCTTCAGTAGTAATATCACCACCAGTTGTGCCTGTTATGATGGCATATTGGTAGTTGGAAGTTGGAGCGCTACCGCTAGCCATTAGGGCATCTAATGATGAAGAAGGGCTAGTTCCAGTACTAATGCAATCTGCAGTGGCAATTGCGGTGGGAGATGCACCAACTGCACTGGCTGCGAAATTTATCGCAGCGGCTGATGACAATTCTGATGCAAGACCTTGTGCGGCAGCGTTAGCGGCCTCGGCGGATAAATTCTGAAACTTACCCAGTGCAGTGACACCAAGAATACCCAGTAATACGATTACCACCACCAGTTCTATGAGTGTGAAACCGCTTTGTGATCTTTTCATAATAAAATACCTTTAAAGGTGTTAAATGGATTTAGCAGTCTGTTTTTTACTTTTAAAGTTAAAGTAATATACTTATTGAGTGCTTTAAGTGAATGATTTCACATTATAAATAGACCATAGGTTCAGTAAATGCAAGGTGGATATCATAAAGGTTTTACATTAATCGAATTGATTTCGGTTGTTATTCTTTTATCCATACTTGGTGTGGCGGCTTTTTCACGCTTAGGTAATATGAACCAGTTTGAGACAAGGGCATTTTATAACGATACGGTGACTGCTCTGAGGTATGCGCAAAAGTTAGCGATTAGTACCGGTTGTAATGTGCAGGCAACACTGACCGCTAACAGTTATGCGTTGAACCAGCGTCAGATAGATTGTAAAAATGGCACTTATACGCGACCGGTCCTTAATCCTGCAAATCGAGCGCAAAATTATACGGCCAACGTCCCTGCGGGAAGTGGTATCACTATCAGTCCAGCTGCGGTTTTTGTGTTCACACCTCAATCCACGGTAACGGGTCTTGCAGCTAACACGGATTTCACCATTGATGGTCGAACATTCACTGTGTTCCCGCTTTCAGGTTTAATCAATGTGCCGTAATTCCATTAGCAAGTTTTCGGCTTTTACCCTGATAGAGATTCTCGTCACTATCGTGGTGATCAGTATTGCAGGCACCGCGTTAATGGGTGTGTATACCAGTATGGTGGCTAAAAGCGCCGATCCAATTATCCAGCAGCAGGCATTGGCGATTGCAGAAGCTTATATGGAGGAAATTCGTCTAAAGGCATTTACTGACCCAGATGGGGTTGGAGGCGAAATACGAGCTAATTTTGATGATATTCTGGATTACAATAATTTGCCAGATGCAAACGTGCGAGACCAAAATGGTGCTGTGATCCCTTCCTTATCGGCTTATAGTGTGGCGGTTACAGTGGCCGCCGCACCTTTCGCAGGTATTCCTGTGGCAGATTCAATGCGCATAGATGTAGTGGTTGGTCACCCTGCAATCTCCCCCATTACTCTGTCCAGCTTCAGGACGAGTTACAGATGAACAGGCAGCACGCTTTTACCTTAATTGAATTAATCGTCGTGGTTGTACTGTTGGGTATTATGGCTGCTGGAGCCGGCATGTTAATTTCTAAACCCATTGAAGCCTATAGCGACCAGCTGCGCAGGCAGCAACTGGTAGATTCGGCTGAAATGTCATTGCGTAAGATCACTACAGATATTCGACGAGCCCTGCCCAATAGTATCCGTATTACCAATAATCAACCAGTAGGATGGGCTTTGGAGATGGTCAATACGGTTGATGCTGCGCGATATCGTGATGAAGCTGGTGGGGCTTTTACGCAACCGGCTCAGATTCTGGATTTCTCTGCGCCAGATAATAGCTTTAATCTGCTGGGCCGGTTTTCGGTGCTGGATATTGGGGCGACAGCGGCGGGTTACCCTGCTGTTTTTCCTCTCCTCCGTGCAGTGGTATATAACACTGATAACGCTACTATTTACACTCAGGCTGCGCTCGGAACTAACCCCGGCATTATTAGTGCTGCCGGAATAACAGTGGGTATTAATGGTATCGAGGAGAATGTGACTCTTACAGCGTCACATCAATTCAGTCTTCAATCGCCGGAGCAAAGGGTTTTTCTGGTGGATGGGCCTGTGAGTTATATCTGTGATACCACAACAGGGCAGTTAACCCGCTATACCGGATACGCTTTTCAGGCAGCACAAGCGAGTACTGATTTGGCGCTAGGGCTGGCTGGGGCGACAGGGGGAACTGTAGCCACTCAGGTAAGTTCGTGTAGTATCGACTATGATCCCGGTACCGCGCAAAGGGCCGGCATGATTACGCTTGGAGTTTCATTAACCGATGCACAGAGTGAAAGTGTCAGCCTGTTGCAACAGGTGCATGTGGATAACCAGCCATGATGAGAGCGACACAAAAAGGTTTTTCGCTGGTTACTGCAATCTTTCTGCTAGTGGTATTGGCGGGGTTGTTGGGGTATATGGTCAACCTAAGCGTGGTTCAGCATAATACTGTCGCCATGGCTGTTAGAGGCGCCCAGGCAATGCAGGCGGCGCGTTCGGCGCTGGATTATGCGATCTTTCAGGTATTGCCGCTTCCCGGTGGAGGAGGATGTGCCATAGTTGCAGGAAATGTAGGCTTTATTGGAGCTGGACCCGCATTGGCGCCGTATAACGTGCGGTTGATCTGTATTGAATCCACTCATATAGAAGGTGTTACTCCGTTTACCGTGTATGAGCTGACGGCAGAGGCCACTAGTGGCGCTTATGCTTCAGGCGCAAACGCTAACCCAGATTATGTTTCACGCAGAATACGCGCTACAGTCTCAACTCCGCCACCTTAAAAACGCCTGAAATATCAATAATTTCTGAATCAGTGTTAAAGTACGGTTTGAGTCGTTGAGATTTCAACAGTATACTGTAATAACTATTTTTTAGTGATATCCCATGAACTCCGTATCAAACCAGCATCCCACTCTTTTATTGGTCGATGATGATTCGATTATTGCGGAGAGCCTCGAGTACGTCTTAAGTGATGAGTACGATGTAAAAATTGCTTATGATCGGCTCAATTGTATCCAGGTTCTAGCAAGCTATCAGACGCCTCCCCAGCTGGCTCTGGTTGACCTGGGGCTACCCCCGGATACACATAAACCTGATGAAGGCTTTGCGGTCATTGAATATCTTCATGAACATTTTCCAATGACTCAGATTATTGTTTTATCGGGTCAGGATGAGCATAAATATGTCGAAAGTGCAAAAAAGCTGGGTGCTGTAGATTTTATTTCCAAGCCCTGTGATGTAGCAGCTCTTAAAGCGCGCTTAAGCCCCTATCTGAGCAAAGATAGAAATAATGAGCCTGAGCAACGACCGCTGAAGGGCATAGTCGGAGAGAGTCCTGCTATTGAATTATTACGCATGCAGATCAGACAGCTGGCCGACTCTCCTTACCCGGTGTTAATAGAAGGGGCCTCAGGTAGTGGTAAGGAGTTGGCAGCTCATTATTTGCATAACCTGAGTGTTAGAGAATCCAGTCCATTTTTTACATTGAATTGTGCGGCTTTTAATGGTGAGTTACTGGAGTCTCAGTTGTTTGGCCATGTGAGAGGTGCATTTACCGGGGCGACTGATTCAAAAAATGGTTTTTTTGAAGAGGCTGGTGATGGCACATTGCTGCTTGATGAAATCGCCGATTTACCGCTCGATTTGCAGGCAAAATTACTGCGCGTACTGGAAAACGGTGAATACTACCGCCTGGGTGAGACTCGTGCGCGCACCTCTACTGCTCGAGTGCTGGCAGCCAGCAACAAAGATTTGCTGGCAGCTATTGATAGCGGACAATTTAGAGAAGATCTCTACCATCGCCTCAGTGTACTCACATTGCGAGTTCCCACTCTGCATGAGCGAAGAGAGGATAAGTTGGTATTACTTGACCATTTTCAGCAATTAGTAAACCCCCAAACTCAGGGCTTTGTACTGGATGAAGACGCTAAAGCACTGTGGATGGAGTATGAATTCCCCGGCAATGTGCGAGAATTGCGCAATATAGTTATTCGATTGTCAGCTAAGTATCCCGGCCAAACCATCAAGCGCTCGGTGCTGGAGATTGAGATGACAGGTAAAAGGGTGCGGAGTACTGGGCTGAACGAGGATGACATGTTCCTGAAAAACCTACATTCAGGAGATTTTCAGTTAAATGAAGAGTTAAAGCGTGTGGAGCAGCACTATATCGAACTCGCGCTAAAAGAAAGTTCGAATAACATGAGTAAAGCGGCTGCGCTACTGGGTGTCAACCGCTCTACACTATATGGGCGAATGGAACGTACTGGAGAATTAAAAGCAACTGGTATGAGAAATGATCTGGATTTCAACAATAAAGGGTTAGGGTGATTACCTGTGTATGAAGCGTACTTTGGTTTAAATCGACAACCATTCCGTATCACACCGGATACTTCTCTATTCTTTGACGGTGGACGCCGTGGAGATATTCTCGGAGCGCTGGTATATGCAGTGCACCGAGGGGAAGGCATCATTAAGGTGGTCGGCGAGGTCGGTAGTGGTAAAACCATGCTGTGCCGTATGTTGCAGATCGAATTACCAGATAGTGTTGAAATTATTTATATCGCTAATCCCAGTGTGTCCCCTGAAGATATCCTTTTTGTGATTGCGGATGAGCTGAAGTTTGATGTGAAGCGCGATGCCTCCAAGCATGAGCTGGTGAGCATGCTGCAGAATTATCTGCTGAAAAGGCACGCTGAAAACAAACAGGTGGTCTTGTTTGTTGAAGAGGCTCAGGGAATGCCGCTGGAAACGCTCGAAGAGATACGACTGTTATCGAATCTTGAAACTGATCGACACAAATTATTACAAATTATCCTGTTCGGTCAGCCCGAACTGGATGAGAATCTGGCGAATAATTCTATTCGTCAACTTCGTGAAAGGATTACTCATGATTTTAATCTTTCGCCTTTAACCAGTGAAGAGATTCACAAATACCTGAATTTCAGGATGCGAGAAGTCGGTTATACTGGCCCCGAACTTATCAGTAAGAAACTGGCTCATCAGATGGCGAAGCATTCGGCGGGCCTGTTAAGGCGTATAAATATTCTGGGCGATAAAATGCTTCTGTCGGCTTTTGCTGAAGGCACTCATAATATCACCACTAAGCATTTGATGAACGCGGTGAAAGATAGTGGTTTTAGTGAGCTGCATTATAAACAGAACAAAACACTGTCAATAATATTAGTGTCAGGGTTGTTGACCCTGTTGATCTTGATGGCGGCCTACATCGCGTATAAGCAGGGTTTTGCACTGGCGGGGTTGGGTGCAGAAACAGCAGGATTATCTGAAATACCTAAAAAAGAAACCTTAGAAACCCCACTTGCCACAGCGTCTGTTGAAGAACAACCTAATAAGTCTGCCGTTCTATCAGAAATGCAGTCCTACGCGCAAGAGATAGATCATCAGTTGGCTGAACCTGAAGTTATTGAGCCAGAGCTAAAGGTAGCAGAAAGAATTAATACCGCTATAGAAGATGATAAGGCTAGCGAAAAACAAACTGTGCAGTTTCAAGGTGTAAATACCGATATTATAAATCCACTTGCTGAAATGCCGGATAGTTCAAAAAAAAATCAACACTCAGTGGTTAAACTTGATAAAGTTACAGAAAATCAGCCTCTTGAAGTAGTATCTTCAAGTGAAATGCCTCAAAACTATGAGGCATGGCTACAGAATAAAATTCAGCAGAGTATAAAGTGGTTAAAAGGGGCTGATGCGCATGGTGTTTCAATTCAGGTCATGATGCGTAGCAAGGTGGCGATGAAAGAGCTTGCATTATATCTGCAAAATGACTGGCCTCTGGAGCTGGATAAAACCTATATATATGAAGTCAAGTTGAAGGATAGAAGCATTTATCGGGTATTCTATGATGAGTATCCTAACGTTACTTTGGGGCATCAGAGCATTAAACAATTACCCGAATCGGTGCGAGTCAATTCACCTTACTTGCATTCTATCAACCGGATGCAAGAAGAGTTGTTATAAATTTGAATAGGTTCTTGTAAGGACTGGGAAAAACAATGAAATATCTAATTTTTATAACTGTGCTATTTAGCCTCGTGTCCTGCCAGACAGTGACAAGGGGTACGGATGACCGTATGTCAGTGTCGACTGGGCATCTGGGGGATCCTGTTCCAGAGAAACAGTCAGTAAAGCAGGATATCCCAGCTGTGGTGGATCAGTTACCTATAGTTGAGGCACCAAAGCCCACTGAAAAGTTACAGGTTTTTACCGTAGTAGCAACCGATCTGCCAGCCAATGAATTGCTGTTTGCCTTAGCCCGAGATGCGCGCTTGAATTTGGATATCGACCCTGCAATTTCTGGAAATGTGAGCATTAACGCGATTGATCAGACACTGCCCCAGATCCTTAAAAGAATCTCTCGGCAAATTAGCTTACATTACTACATCGATGGCCCCAACCTGGTAGTAGAACGAGATTTACCGTTTATGCGTAACTACCCGATCAATTATCTGAATATGGAAAGAGCCACCTCTTCGAAAGTAGAGATCTCATCCAAGATTTCTTCGACCGGATCAGGAACTGGTGGCGGTGGAGGTGGCGGTAGTGACTCTTCTACTGGTATCAGTAATAAGAGCGATAACAGCTTCTGGAAGACCCTGGAGACTAATCTTGCCGCTATCGCTAGTAGTAATGGGGCTAAGGGTGTTGTCATTGTGAATAAAGAGGGTGGCATGATATCGGTAATGACCACTGCATCGAATCATGATTCCATTCAGGCTTTTATCGATCAGGTTATGTCCAGTGTACGCAAGCAGGTTCTAATCGAGGCAACAGTGGTAGAGGTTACGCTCAGCGATGAGTTTCAGGCGGGTGTTGACTGGTCAAGAATTGTAAATGGTAATGGCTGGGATATTACACAGAGTACTCTGGGTGGTGCACTGGGAACAGCCCCTTTTGTATCCGCAAGTTATTCTAATACCAGCTCAGGTAGTACGGTTACTGCAGCTATTAAAGCGCTTGATTCGTTTGGTGATGTATCCGTTATGTCTTCCCCCAAGATCATGGCTTTAAATAACCAGACATCAATATTGAAGGTGGTAGACAACGCTGTTTATTTTAATTTTGATGTGAGTACGACTGTGAGTGATACGGGAGTACCGAATACTACGTTTAATACAACGATAAATACTGTGCCTGTCGGCTTTGTCATGAATGTCACTCCTTTTATTACCTCTGACAATGAAGTGATATTAAACGTACGACCAACTATTTCCAGAATACTGGGGTATGTAAATGATCCTAATCCTGAGTTAGCAGCTGCAAATGTTGAGTCTCAAATCCCTCAGATACAGGTACGTGAGATGGAATCGGTATTACGAGTTGCAGATGGTGATACAGCAGTAATAGGTGGTCTTATGGAAAATAGTATTGATCAAAACAGTGCGGGTATCCCTGGATTGCATGACGTGAAAGGTGTCGGCGTCCTTTTTGGAACACAGGCAAAAAATACTAACAAGACTGAACTGGTGATTTTTCTAAGACCCAGAATTATCGATAGCGCAAGCCTGAATAGCGATCTGACTGATTTTCAACGCTACCTTAAACCCCGGCTGTTAGCAGAATAGCTACAACCAACTGGGGATTGCTATGAGCTTACTATTAGATGCATTGAAAAAAGCCGCCGAGAAGAAGGCGCAGAAAGATGCTGAAAGCAAGGCGGTAGAAAATACTGAAGTTCTAACCAGAACTCGGGTAACCAACGATAAAACCATCGCTGATGAAACGCTAGCGATGACTGAGACTGAGCTGGATGCAACTAGCATTGATGCGACTCAACTGGATAAAACCTCAGCGGATACGACTTTAAAAATAGGCTCGACTCAAGTTGATGCTACTCAAGCTGATCATGAGTCTACCCTGGAATTAGATATCAAAAATCTGGATTTATCAAAGCTAGCTGCTGAGGAAAATGAAGTTATTTTTGATTCAGGTGCAGATGACTCTCTCTCTTTTATTGATGAGGAAGAGGTGATAACCGATGATAAGGCAGAGGATGAAACCATAGTATTAACGCCTGATGACATCACCGATTTTTTGGGTGACGGTAATTACCCGAAACAGACGAAACCGGAAAAAGTTGTGCCTCCTCCGGTCAGGCATGAAATATCAGACGATACAACCTTAACGAATCCAGATGCCATAAGCCTGACAGATATTGATCGGGATAGCCTGGATCTGGAACCAGTGGTTGATAAGGATTATTCGCAGGCTCAGGATTCAACCAGAACTGAATCAGCAAACTATAATTCTTACGATGGCATTTTGTCTCGGCAAGAAAGGGGCCGGGGCACGTCTTCTTCAGTACAGCCTGGTGAAGGTAGTCAGTCGACGATGATGAATGCTGATAGCACTTCAGTGGATATAGAAAAGTTAACCAATGATGAAACAGTAACCATCAAAGATAGTACGTTCACTCGTACTTTTGCACCTGACAATTATGACAGGACCTTGATGAAGCTCACGGATAATAACGTATCACGGATATTCTCGGGGATGAGGTCAGAAACTGATTCTGTGATGACGCCAGACTATGCAAAAAAGATATTTATCACCAAGTCACGAGGTGTTAAAAATTATTACTACAAGGTCTATGCCGGTATTGCGCTGTGTATTTTACTTGTTGTGGTTGTCTGGGGACTGTTTGAGATTCAATCTGAATCTGAGTCAATCGATAATAGTTTGATTGCTTTAAAGAGAGATCCCATGCCGGGCGTGATTAAACCTAAAAGGCAGTCCGAGCCGGATAATCTATTTTTATCTGCGCCAAAGGTTGATAATAATGCGATAAAGGTTATTGAAAAAGCAAGTAAAGTTGCTGATGGTGTTTCCGGTGAAGTTCAACAGAAAGGTTCAGCTATACAGGCAGAAGATATAGGTGAGGTCGCTGTTCAAAGCGTATCGCCAAACGATTCGGTCGATTCTCTGGGTAGCCAGCAGTCGAAGTCACCTGCTGTGAAAGCAAAAGCAAATTCAGTAAAAAAACAGCCATCAGCTCAGTCTAAACAGGCATCGCTGCAAATTTCTTCAAATAAACGAGTTTCTGAAAAAGATCAGATATTAGCTGAGGCTTATGCCGCCTATGAAGCTGGAGATATAGATAAGGCCAGAAGGCAATATCAACAGGTAATAGCTCTTGACCCCGAGAACAGGGATGCTCTGTTAGGTCGTGCTGCTATTTATGTTTTAGATAATCAATTTGAGAGAGCTATTACTCTCTATCAGAAACTTTTGCTTGCTAATCCTAAGGATGATCTGGCAATGACTTCGCTTATCTCGGTTGCTAATGTTGACCCACAAACAGGGGAGACAGAAATAAAGCGCCTGTTGAATGACTTACCTGAATCACCTTACCTGCATTTTGCTTTAGGTAATATGTTTGGAAATCAGAATCGTTGGGCAGAAGCTCAAACTGAATATTTTAAGGCGTTACAAATTAAACCCGAAGATCCAAACTATGCCTATAACATGGCCGTTAGTCTCGAGCATTTACAAAAGTCAGATTCTGCAATTACGTTTTATGAACGGGCATTAAAAAATAAAATAAATGGTTTGGCGACTTTCAGTGAATCTTTAGTGGTACAACGTATCGAGGTGCTGAGTCAGTGAAAACCGTACCCGGTACTAATAAGCCAAAAAGACTGGGCGAAATACTCATCGATGAAGGGGTTATCACCCCGGATCAATTAAATATCGCGCTTACTGAACAAAAAAAAGTCGATTTGCCAATAGGTAAACTGTTGGTAAATCTGGGGTTTGCTACCGAATCTATAATGCGTTCAGCTCTAGGTGAAGCGCTAGAGCAGGACAGTGTTGATCTCTCCAGAGTAGTGCCTGATCCTGAGGCGATTAAGCTGATAGATTCAGACACTGCGCGTAAACACAAAGTTATCCCGCTTAATTACAATAGCATGACCGGCAGCTTAACCATCGCCATGTCGGATACTTTCAATCTATTCACGCTGGATCGTATTCGAATTCAGATTGGACAGCATGTTGAAATCACACCAGTGCTGGCGGGTGAAACCGAGATTTCGAATGCCATAGATCAGTTCTATGGATATGAACTTTCAATTGATGGCATCCTGCGTGAAATTGAAACTGGAGAAGCGGATTATACTAATTATCAGGGTGATATTGAAGAATACAGTCAGCCACTGGTAAGACTGGTGGATGTCATGATGGCCGATGCGGTAAAGCGAGGAGCCTCAGATATTCACTTTGAACCAGAGGAAAGCTTTCTACGTATCCGTTATCGAATTGATGGTGTATTGCGGCAGATCCGGAGTTTGCATAAAACCTATTGGGCTGCAATAGCGGTACGGCTAAAGGTTATGGCGAATATGAATATTGCTGAAACTCGGGCTCCTCAGGATGGGAGGATTTCAAGAATAATCATAGGTCGGCAGATTGATTTTCGTGTGGCATCCCAACCAACCATTCACGGTGAAAATATCGTTCTGCGTGTGCTGGACAGGGAAAAAGGGGTAATTCCTCTGGATGGGCTGGAACTACCCGATGCCTCGATGCGAATTTTGAAGATTATGATGGCTCGGCCTGAGGGGATAATTCTGGTAACCGGCCCGACGGGTAGTGGTAAGACAACTACGCTTTACTCGCTACTCAATCACATGAGTACAGAAAAAGTTAATATCATGACCCTGGAAGATCCTGTTGAATATCCTTTTCCATTGATTCGGCAAACTTCAGTGAGTGATATGGCTGGGATGAATTTTGCTGACGGCATTAAGTCTTTAATGCGTCAGGATCCAGATATTATTCTGGTAGGTGAGATTCGTGATGAAGATACTGCAGAGATGGCTTTTCGCGCAGCGATGACGGGGCATCAGGTCTATTCTACCTTGCATACAAATTCTGCCATTGGCGCGCTGCCTCGTTTAAGAGATATTGGTATTATGCCTGAAATTATGGCGGGTAATATTATTGGTGTCATAGCGCAACGCCTGGTGCGTAAATTGTGTAAATACTGTAAGGAGCCATATCATCCTGACGATTATGAGTTCAGGCTTTTATCAAATCCTGATGGCATCAGGCCCAATAAAATTTATCGCTCCAAAGGCTGCTCGGCCTGCGATAACACGGGTTATAAAGGGCGTATGGCGCTGATGGAAATTCTCAAGATGAACTCTGAAATTGACGACATGCTGGCTCATGGTGCAACAACCAAAGAAATAAAAGATGTGGCTTATCAACAGGGTTTTTTCACGCTTGCTGATGATGGAATTCGGCATGTTCTAAGCGGTGTGACTTCTATTGAAGAAATATCGCGAGTAACTGACCTGACAGACAGGATGACCTAGCTCTATGCCATTGTATAAATATAAAGCCATAGATAAGTCAGGTAAATTTATTCAGGGGAGTCTGGACGCGGGAAATATTGCCGATCTGGAATTACGCCTGGATAAAATGAGTCTCGATCTGATTACTTTCAAGCAGAAAGATCCCGGAGCAGATATTTTTGGACGCAATAAAATTAAGCGTCGCGACCTTATTAACTTTAGCTTTCATCTTGAACAGTTAACCCGATCAGGCGTACCTATTCTTGATGGCTTGAAGGACTTGAGAGCCAGTGAAGAGAACCCTGGCTTCCGTGATGTCATTGCGAGTGTGATTGAAGCGATTGAGGGTGGTAATTCTTTCTCCAGGGCGTTAGCAATGTACCCCAAGGTGTTTGATGATGTTTTCACTAGCTTGATTAAGGTTGGAGAGCATAGCGGTAAAATGGCTGTAGTATTATCAGACATTACGGAAACTCTTAAATGGCAGGATGAGATACTTGGCAAAGCGAAAAAAATCATGACTTATCCGGCTGTTATCGGTTCGTTGATTATGGCTGTTATTATGTTCCTGATGATTTTTATAGTACCGGACATAATGAGTGCAATCGTTTCTCTGGGTGGAGAGATACCGCTGGAGACCAAAGCGCTTATGGCTGTGTCATGGTTCCTGGTTAATTACTGGTATCTAGTTATTGCTGTTCCTATAGCCCTGTTCTTCCTGATTAGGCATTTTTATAAAACTAATACTAAATTTCATTTCAAGATGGACGGCATTCTACTCAGGATTTGGCCCATAGGTGATGTGAATGAAAAAATAAAAATCTCTCGTTTTACGCGATATTTCGCATTGATGTTTGCTTCTGGAATCACGGTTCTCGATGCAATCAAAATGAGTAAAGCTGTTGTTAGCAATCTGGTTCTGGAAGATGGTATTGATCGTGCCTGGGTACAGATTTCGGAAGGTGGTAGCATCAGTGAGAGCTTTCAGAATATAGGGATATTTCCTCCTCTGGTCATTCGAATGCTGCGTGTGGGTGAGTCTACCGGGCGTATGGATGAGTCGCTAAAAAATGTGAGTTATTTTTTTGAGAGAGATATTAATGACCAGATTGATAAGCTTGAACCCGTGTTGCAAACATCGTTAATGGCCGCAATAGGTATTATCGTACTTTGGTTGGCGTTGTCAGTACTTGGCCCGATTTATGACACTATCAGCACCATAGACTTTTAAATCATTATGAAAAGAGTTCTCTACTTTACAGGATATAGAATGGTAGCCCAGGAGTGGTCTGGGCCGAAGCTGCTGAGTAGTGTTTATTTTGAGCCAGATGAGCAGGGGCTGGATTTATTTACGGCTTATCTCCAGTCACTTAAAAATGAACCAGTCCGACTGTTAATTGATTTAATCGAAGAAGAGTTTCGTCAGGTTAAAATACCGCTTCTCAGAGGTTCTGATCGGCAGGAGATTATAAATAGGAATTTTACCAAGTTTTTTAGAAACTCCGTGTATCGTCTGGCACGATCACAATCAGTTCAGAAAAAGGAAAGAAAAGAAGAGCATCTGTTGCTGATGGGGTTGACGAATCAATACATACTAAAACCCTGGCTGCAAATAATAAATGATACTCGGACACCTTTATCTGGAATTTTAAGCCTGCCACTAATAAGTGAAGATTTTATTGCCCGTTTTAAGGGGGAGCATGAATGTGTCATTCTCGTTACTCAACAGGTACCCAGCAATCTCCGTCAATCCGTTTTCATAAAAGGTAAATTAATTCTTAGTCGTCTGGTTCCGATAGCCAGTTTCTATCAGGGTGATTATGCCTCGGATGTTGTTCGTGATGTTGAAGGTACACAGCGTTACCTCTTTAGCCAGAGAATAATCGATCGTACCGATGTGATATCAGTGCATATACTGTGTAATCAACGGCATAAAGATAAACTGGCTGTAAAATGTTCCGGGGATGAATATTTTGACTATCACATACATGATGTAAATGATGTTATTGAGCAGGAAAAAATAGAACTCAAGGAGGAGCAGGATTTTAGCTCAGTTTTATTTTGCTATCATGCCTCAAAAAAACTGCTAGTTAATCATTATGCGAATACCTCTGAAAAAAAATATTTTTATCATCAGCTTGCTGCTGTTAGTGGCAAAGTAATTGGTATGATATTAATCGCAACAGCTGTCGGGCTTTTTACTACCGCCTTCATAAAGGGTGTCTTATATGGAAGTACTGTTAATGAAATGCAGCTGGTCGAACAGAAATATAAGTCAAAATTTAATCAGCTTTCAGAGAGTCGAATCGACTCCAGTACTAGCACTACTACCATGCAGTCCGTTGTTAATACAGTAGAACAGATTGAAAAAAAATATCAAACCCGTCCAAGAGATCTTCTGGTTAAAATCAGTCAGCACATATCGTTATTTAATGCGCTCAGGTTAAAAAAATTAGATTGGTTTATTTCCAATTCTCCAGATTCTAAATCTATTAGCGAGGTGTCCTGGGGTGGTGGGAATGCTCGAAGAGGCTCAAGGTCGCGAGCAGGGAATGCCCTGTATGAAATTGCCATATTATCTGGAGAATTCCTTGAGTTTGATGGAAATTACAGATATGTGTTGAGCGCTATCGATGATCTGGAGGATGCAATGAAAGTATCGAATGAGTATGACTCTGTTACTATTTTAAAGCGTCCTCTGGATATAGAACCAGAAAACAAATTATCTGGTGATGCAGGTGCTAATGCAGGCGTCGGAAATAACAGAGCTGAGTTTTCCATACGCGTTGTGAGAAAGGTAAGCATTGATGAAAAATAAAATCGACTGGTTTTTTCTAAGACGAGCTTTAATATTTTTATCTTTAGCCATTATTTTTTCAGTTGTTTTGACTTTTCTTGGTTGGGAGTATGAGGATGCAAAATTTGAAGAGTACCAGAAGGGGGTGGAAAATCTGAGGACCACTCATCGACTCTATAAAAATATGGTTAATGATATTGATTTGCTGGAACAATATACCGTTAAATATTCGGCCTATAAAGCTTCAGGGCTGGTCGGTGATGAACGTAGATTGAGCTGGATTGAAAGTCTGAAATCCACCAACTCGGTCCTGAAACTTCCAAAAATTAGTTTTAATCTGTTACCGCAGGAAGGGTTTAATCGACCGGGATTTAAAGCTGAAAGAATGGTCGAAGTCAAAAGTTCCCCTATGGAATTAAATATGGCAATACTACATGAAGAAGATATATCTGCACTTTTTGATGGCTTGAGTTCTTCAATCAGTAACCTGTTTTCAGTTGATAGCTGTAGTATTTCATTGCAGGGAAAGGTGGGGGGTAAATTTGACACAAAGAGAGCAAACTTAAACGCAAATTGTGTTATTCGATGGATTAGTATCAATGCTAAAAGTTAAACATTTTTTTATTATTTTATTACTTCTATCGGGTAATTTTACTCAGGCCTTAGCTGAGGATAAGTCGCAGCTATTAACCTTATTTAGTACAGCTCAAGAACGACAGATTATAAATAACAATCGATATAAAAATGACACTCCGGTTAAAAATACACCTGTTCAACCTCAGTCGGTAGAAGAAGTTGTAGAGCTACCAAAAGTAGAGGTCAATGTGTCCTATCAAATATCTGGTGTATCTACTAATACCGAAGGTAGCAAAACCGCCTGGGTTAATGGTAAGTCCTATGAATCCGGTGACGTTATGGAAGATGGCTCAAAAATTAGAATAAGGAATACCACTGTCATTATTACCACGGTTGATGGTAAAAGTCATACTGGGGTTAGTGGTGAAGTGCTGGAATTGACCTATCTTCGTGCTGCTGAGCAATAAATTTAAGCTATGAACACCCAATGTAATCAATCAGGATTCGCCTTATTGATTTTTGTTGTTGTGTTATTGGGTATCGCTGGTGTAGTCGGTTCTGAATTAATCCAGAGTCGGACGAAAACCGTGCAGGTCAAAAAAATGAAGCATGATCAGGCGGTGTTGCAAATGGCCAAGCAGGCCTTGTTAGGATATGCGGTTAAATATCATACTGCCCCAGGTGGGTTGTACGATATGGGGCGTTTACCCTGTCCTGATTATACAGAACTCGGTGTTGCTTCAGAAGGTACTCAAGATGGGCCCTGTGGCGCAATCCATGTAAATGCCCAGGGTTTTCTGCCATGGAAAACATTGGGCCTTGATTCGATAAAAGACAGCAATGGCGACTGCCTGTGGTATGTAGTATCGGGTGATTACAAAGATAGAGCCGAGGCCCGCATGTTAAATGAAGATACCAATGGATTATTAAAGGTACAAGATGAGAATGGACAGCTGTATAACGGGGCTAATCCAGATGACCGACCTATCGCTCTGATCATTGCTCCAGGGCCCCTTCTTTCTGGTCAGGATCGCACGCCTTCTAATAATGCCTTGACGCATTGTCGTGGTAATTATGGAGATGAAAATGAATATCTTGAATCAGGAGGTAGCGTTAATTATACCACCAACCATGTGCCTACTGCCGATACGATCTGGACCTATGTGTATGGAACACTGAATAATGATCTGGATAATACTAATTATAATGATCGTATGGTATGGATCACCAAATCGGAATACTGGGATGCTGTGAAGGCTCAGGGGGATCTGGAAGCTGCGGATCCCAGCAAAGAAATAAATATATTAACGCAAAAATTAGCCCAATGCCTGGCTGGATATGCAAATGATATTTCAAATGAAAATCACTGGTTGCCCTGGCCAGCACCAATAGGTTTGGCCGATTATCGAACAGACAGTCTCTATGCAGATCAGGATGATCCATCTGATTTGATGGGGCGTTTCCCTACAGATATAACTAATAGTAATACAAAGGAAGGTAATGAAACCTCTTCTGCTATATCAGTCTTCCCCGATATGACAGATATACTTTCAACTTGCCTGTTGCCGGATGATAAGATGCTCTGGCAAAACTGGAAAGATCACTTTTTCTATGTAGTTTCGGAAGAGTTTAAGATAGATGGGGCTACAGGTGGTGACTTAACCACAAGGTGTTCGTCAGGAAAATGTGTCACTATAGCTGGTCTTTCTGATGATCTGGCTGGTATAGTTTTCTATGCAAATAGTGTGGAAATTGGTGAATCGAGGAGTGCGGGGAATGTGGGAACAGATCCTGATGAAAAACAGGATATTACCCAGTATCTGTCTTCAATAGCTTCACAACCCACAATTTGGAATGCCCACCAATATCCGAATGATGCAGCTTATACAGGTGCTGGAGGTGTAGTGAATCAGTATTACCGGGATCTTGATGATATCACTTACTGTATCAAAGTGAGTTCATCTACAAAATTGGAGGTGTCTGATTGTAGCTGATGAGTATTAAGTTTAAGAAAACTCGGGGCTTTACATTAATAGAGATCGCTATTGTTCTGATAGTGCTTACTATACTCCTTGGTTATACCGTCGCGATGGTGCCAGTTCAGCAGGAGCTTAAGCAATATCGTAAAGCTGACAAAGAGATGGATAAAATCCTGGATGCGCTGTATGCCTACGCTCAGGTTAATGGTCGGTTGCCGTGTGCTGATGATATGGCTAGTGCTGATGGGGTTGCCGATCCAGAAACAGCGACCACTTCCTGTACCGTATGGTACGGATATATACCGAGTAAAACGCTTGGGCTGGAAGGGAATTTAAATGCTCAGTTTTCTATACTAGATCCCTGGGGGCAGCCTTACCGGTATCAAGTTACTCAAGCTAATGGAGGTGGCTTTGTCAATGATATACAAGCTATCGGCATTCCAAGTTTTGCACCTGATTTAGAGGTTTGTACAATCCATCCAGCAGTTGGTGCTGAAGAACCTTCGTGTGGAAGTGCAGCTAAAACTGTAGCAAAAGGCATTCCTGCTGTAGTTCTTTCTCTTGGTAAAGATATAGGGCGAAACCCTTCAGGCATCCAGAAGGAGAACCTGGACAATGGGGATGATAGTAATAGTAATGGTAGTTTTGAGGATTATGTGTTTGTAAAATCAACCCGTAGCAATGCCAGCGGTGATGAGTTTGACGATGTGGTTAAATGGATCGTACCCAATGTCCTTTACTCAAAAATGATCGATGCTGGTAAATTACCCTAAGGAACAAAGTTGGGCATGAATCAAAACGCCGCTGGTTTTACCCTGATAGAAGTTTCCCTGGTTTTACTGATTGTGACTATCCTGCTAGGGTATTCACTTGGGGTGTATCCAGTGCAGCAGGAGTTGAAACAATACAGAGCAGCCCAAACTGAAATGGATTCCATTATCCAGCGCCTGTTATATTTCGCCGAGATTAATGGCCGTTTACCCTGTCCTGATACTAGTACCGGCGGTACTGTAAATGGTCAGGAAGATCTAAATGGCCCTGGAAAATGTAGATCTATATATGCTTATCTACCGGGCAGAGATCTGGGAATGCAGGGCAACTACGATTCAAACAATCGCTTACTCGATCCCTGGGGGCAACCGTATAGGTATGGTGTTTCAAGTTCTACCAGTAATGCGGCGGATAATTTTGTTGATCGGAATCAGATTCGAGCTCAGGGTGTTGATGGAATGAATGGTGATATTTTTATCTGTGATGATAGTAACACTACCGGTGCTAATGCAAACTGTTCAACAGTATCCGGCAATGAAGTGATGAGTCGTGTTGCAGCGATTGTAGTTTCTACCGGTAAGGACAGGGGGCGTACTCCCACTTCCAATATACAGGCTGAGAATCAGGATAACTTTAATAATTCATCGACTGCAGATCATGTCTACATATATGCTCAACGTAGTGATGCTAGTGGTGCTGAATATGATGATCTGGTCAAGTGGTTACCTACAAACCTTTTACTATCAAAGCTTATCGAAGCGGGCCAGCTGCCCTAAAGTCGGCTAGAAAATTTATTCACCTATATGTTGAAACAGGCTAAAGCAAACCCTGCCCTTTTCATTGCTTGCTAATTCCAGCTCAAAATTAAAAGACCTTGCCATAATTGCCGATTGATACAGGCCTATACCCATGCCTTCGCCTGAGGATACGGGTTTTATAAAAAGGTTACTTTCGAGGTCTGCTTTCACCTGACTTCCATTGTCACACACTGTGACAACTATCATTTCAGTGTTGGCAGTAATATCAATGATTACCTGGCTGACCTCATTTTTATTTTGAGTGTTCGATAACAGGTTGTTGATGACACTATCAAATAATTCACAGGGGATGGCATGGTTAAGGCTGATATCCTGATTAACGATTAACCATGGGTAGCTATGTTCAGATTGAAAGCGCTTAAGCCAGTCCTTAATACTGATGATTTTGATGGATGTTGATATCTCCGGTGATTTTAGCTTTTCAAGGGTTGACTCAAGTCTACTGCTAATCTGATCCAGGTTTTGCCTAAGTAGTTTATTGGATTTTTGTTTTTTGTCATCTGAAGTGGCTTGCACAATATCAAGAGAGGTTTTAATGGACTGCAGAATATTTTTTATGTCATGCGTCAATCGGGCGCCGGTGTGGTGAATGGTTTCAAAATGCTCCTCAGCGCGTATTTTATCCTGATTCAATTTGGCTAGATAAAATTGATAAGCCATTCGAATCAGGAGAATAGTATGTTGTCGTAAAGCTTTTCCTGGGTCGGATTTGAAGTAAATGGTGACTAAAATTTGTTCCGATAGCTGGTGACGGAATACGGCGCCATTTCTGGGGCCTGATGCAATGGTAAAGCCTTTGAATTGCCATTGAATTCCATTTAGCCAATCGTTTTCAATCAAGTGTTCACAGGCTGCCTGTAAGAATTCAGATGCTGATATATAGGGCTCTTCTATCAGTGTGGTTAAGGTGTTTATCCAGATTTCAAAAGGCCCTCCAATAGTCATTGCGTAACGGTTCCAGAGCACTCCCAGACCTGAATAACCAACGCCAGGGTTCCAGAACCAACTGATACCGATGGAAAGTGTTGATACAATGAAAACCGTTAAAAGCAGCCCATCGAGGTAGTCAACACCATATAAAAGGTTGATCACTATACCGCCGAGTAAGGCAAGGAATATTAATGTAGCGGTTAGCAGACCATGCATAAACTCTATCTGACTGCGCGGTTGCTGTGTTCTATCAGGGCTAGGGGCAAAGAAAAACCCCAGGATTGGGATTAATAACAGGGTTTGAATTAATGAGGTAAATTGAACAGGAAGATTAATTTGCGCAAAGGTATCCGGGATGATGCCAATCGCCATCTCAATGATTAGAATAGACATGGCAAGTAAATCAAAAGCTCTTGAAGTATTCTGGCTAAATAAACGGCTTCCAAGAAGTCCAGAAACAATCAGGCTGAACAGGATGAGTGATTCGTTTTGATAGTAATAACTGAAAGTTAGCAGCAATATTATTAGTATAAAGGATGGAAGTGTATTGATTTTTGTGTCTTTTCCCCATAATGGTTGCCACATAAAAAATAAACCATATAGTACTAACACCATCGAAAACTGGATAAACTTGTCTGAAAATGTCCAGGTGAGACTGTGAAGTAAAAGTAATATGGAGGCAAGTATTTGCTGCTCTAATACTATTAATAAGTTAACTAGCTTCATTACAATTTATGGGTCATATTTAAGGAGTTATAGGTGTTTTCACAAACTATAGCATTGTTTAGATATTTACTGAGCGGTCTTATAAATACTCGGTTATTAATACTATTGCTGGGTATTACTCTTACAGGCATTTTGTCAGGCCAATATATTTCTGAATTAGCTATCATCAATAGCAAACTTATCGGATTGGCTTTTACTGCTGAGTTGTTGCGTTACTGCCTTTTGTTTTTCATGGTCGTCTCTATAGCCTATCGTATCTCTCAAGATTATGAGCTTGGTCAATTTGATCGATTGTTGTCTATGCCTATCACAAGAGCTCAGTATGTTTTTTCCCAACTATTAGTCATTCTAACTGCCGGGTTTATATTTTCGATTCCAGTCATTGTCTCTATGCCTTTTTTTGCGTCATTTCCACTGGCGGTATACTGGTTTTTATCGGTTTATCTGGAGTTGATACTGATAGGTCTGTTTACAATGCTGGCTATTCTGAGCCTGGAAAAATTGCCAGTAGCTATTATTTTTAGTGTTGCAGCCTATTTGCTATCAAGATTAATTCCACAGATTAATAGCGCTCTCGAACAATCTGTTGATTATTACTCTGATGAAGTGACTTTCAGGTTTTCTGAATATCTGTTTAAGTTATTACAGTATGTTTTACCAACCTCGAGCTCTTTTGCACAAAATAATATATTGTTTGAGCTGGTTGTTAACTGGGAAAATCTTATCGAACAATCTCTGTCTGTTTTTATTTATGGTGGATTCTTGTTATTTATCAGTTTGATTGATTTTTATCGAAAGGAATTTAATCATTGAGAAATAATTCCTACCGAAGCGTTAAACAGGTTCCATTGCTAATCCTATGCATGGCAGTGTTTTTCATGCTACTTCAATTAGAGTTGAGCATTAAGCAAAAAGAAAATAATAAGTATTCTTTTCAGCAATTAACTAAGCCTCAAAATGTAGACTTTTACAGGATGATCTCGTTAGGCTCGAATCGGTTGATGAGTTATCTGTTAGCGATAGGTCTTCAATTACATGATAATCAAAAGGGTAAGCATGTCTCTTACTCACGTCTTGATTATGATTTTCTTAGCCAATGGTTGCGTACTGTTTACTTGCTTAATCCTGACTCTGAATACCCCGCTTTTTTAGCCTCTAGAGTTTATAGTCAGGTAAAAGAAAAAAATAAAGTAAGATTAATGATTCAACAGATAGAGTTGATGTTCGAATCAAACCCGCAGAAGTTTTGGCGTAGAATGACTGAAGCCTGTTTGCTAGCCAAACATCAGCTTAAAGACCTGGATCTGGCGCTTAATCTCGCGAAGCAGATTTCATCATTACCACAGTCAATAAAAATGCCGTTTTGGGCAAGAGATATGAAGCTGATATTACTGGATGAACTTGATCAGAACGAATCGGCTGCACTGTTAATCGTGAGCCTGTTACAAAGTGGTCAAATTATAGATACAGATGAGAAAAGATTTTTAGAATTCAGGCTGTCGAAAATTAAACAGAAGATGTCTGAATTTGGACAGTGATAGCGCTTTTGGCTGGTCTTTGAAACTATCTTGTCTGAAAACCCAATGATTATAAGTTTTGGTATATTATATGCATAATATAGTGTAGTTGATTGGAGAATGGTATGAATACATTTAAGAATAAAGGTTTTACACTAGTTGAGATAGCGATAGTTCTGGTCATTGTTGGACTGTTGATAGGTGGTGTACTAAAAGGTCAGGAAATGATCACAAATGCAAAGCTAAAGCGTATCGAGTCTGATAATGCGGGTATCGCAGCGGCGATGTTTTCCTATCAGGATCGTTACCTGCAATTACCAGGAGATGATAGTGCTGCTTCCTCAAGATTTGATGTTACAGTGGTTGGTGATGGGGATGGGAATGGCATAATCGGAAGTGGGAATGACTGGGCATCTTCCGATTCTGCTGCTGAAACATCACTTTTTTGGTCTCACTTGCGTGCTGCAGGTCTAGTAGCGGGTAATGCAGCAGATACCACCAGGCCTTCTAATGCTTATGGAGGTAAGATTGGAGTTCAGGATGGTTTTGGCACTATATCAGGGCATGTCACGGTATTCGGTCAAATTGAAGGACCCATCGCAAAAATCCTTGAAGCTCGACTTGATGATGGCAGTCCTGCGACGGGAAGAATGCAGGGTCGAAAAACTTCAGATGCTGCTTTAAGTGTAACTGCATATACTGATAGTGAACGTTTTAATCTAGGCTTTCGTTTGTAAGGGATTCCCGGGTTAAGATTCTAATTACCCGCCACTGTGGCGGGTTATTATGATTAAAATCGATAAATTACAATTTTCATACAATTCCCATTCAGTTCTGAATAGCCTGTCGTTACTTATTGAAAAAAACCATTATTTCGCCTTAGCTGGATTGAATGGTGCGGGTAAGACCACTCTTATTCGTTTAATAGTGGACTTGTTAAGGTCTCCGAATAAATCCGATATACAGATTAACGGGCTCAGTAGCTGGCGTGTTGATAGCAGAAAGAGTCTGATCTACCTGCCTGAGAAATTCAAACTTAGCTCAAATACTACTGCACTGGAATATTTTAAGTTGCTATCAGGCGTGTATCGGCAAAACCTTGATCGAAAGAAACTTGAATTCCTTTGCGGCCAGTTAGATTTCCCTGTTGACTCATTGGCTAAAAGGTCAGCAACCTACTCAAAGGGTATGCTACAAAAGGTGGGATTAATGGGCTGTTTTATTCTGGATTTACCTATTATGTTGCTTGATGAGCCTTTGAGTGGTCTAGACCCAAAGGCAAGACTCCAGGTAAAAAAACTTCTGTTAGAAGAAAAGAAAAAAACTAGCAAAACACTATTTTATAGCACCCATATGCTTTCGGATGTTGATGAGCTTTGTGATAGCTTCGGTATTTTGCATAACGGTAGCTTAAAGTTTCTCGGTACCCCTATGGATTGCCTGTCAACTTATGAGTCTGACACTCTTGAGCAGGCATACATGAAGTGCATTGAAGCGTAGCAAAGCTCTGCTTTAAGGATCAGGCTTTTCGTAAGACTTCTTTTTCTCCATTAAATGTTCAACTAGTGCTGCCTTTTTTTCAGCTAATAGTTCGATGTGCTCCTGGTTGCTTTCACGGGCAAGAATTTTCTCAGCAAAGTTGTAAAAATCGAGGGTTGTCTGGTTACTCATATGCCAGTATCTAATGGCTTTAAATACTACATCTGCAGCTTTCTCAGTCTCTCCCCGGCTCAGGTAGAGAGAGGCAAGATCACGTGAAGCCGGTAAAAAGCGAGGGTTGGTTTCCAGGCATTTCTGGTAATATCGAGTGGCTTTCAGCTTCCAGTGTCCACTGGAGAGTAGTGGCATTTGTTCATAGAGGCTGGCCTGAAGATAATCGGCAGCTTCACGATGAGGATTAATCTGTCTGGCTTTGTTAAGGTATTCCAGAGACTTATCGTATAGGAGTTGTTTTTTCTGATCGGTCAGTTCGGTATCTTTTTCCAGTATTGACAGAAATGTCTGAACATAAAAAAGGTATGGCCGATCATCGTATGGGTATATGCTCATTGCGCTAGAGACTAATGTATCAGCTTCTGTAATCTTTCCCTCTAAATAAGCCTGTTCGCCTTTAACGTAAAGATGACTGAAGGTGCTAATAATGGAAAAGTAGACTGTGTAAACGATAAAAATGGCCCCAATGGTTAAGCCAAAGATGGATTTTCGAATGGGAATTAGGTCGAGAAAGACAGCAGGTTTTGTATATTTGCTAATTTCAAGGAAGCGCCCTAGTAATAAACCAATAAGATAAAGAACGCAAAAAACACCTAAATTAAAACTGAAAAAAGAGTGGAACCCAATAGCAGTTATACCCGCTATTAAGCCTGATGCTTCGATTTTTCTACTGACCTCAATCTCTTTATTCTGTATATATATCCACCAGTAATAGAGAATGGCAAGCATGATCATTAATAAAAATGCCAGACCGGGTACTCCAGTTTCAATCAGATACTGCAAATAGTCATTATGAGCATTGAGTCCCGCACTCGGATCGTTGATCTGGCGATAGGCAGGATATGTTAACCAAAAGGTACCAATTCCTCCTCCATACCAGGGCGTATCCTTAAGCAAGTTAATGGCGCCTTCCCAAATCTCACGTCTACCTAGATCGGCCTCCTCTATTTTGTATTCAAAAAAACGGAGTAAGTTGCTGGTTAATAGTGTGGCTGAAATTATTGCAGTTAGATAGATGGCCAGGTACTGATTGACTACCTTCCGAGTTAAGTGTTGTCTGCCGGCGAAAAAAATCATGATTAGCCCAATTATTTGACCGGCAGTAGCTCCTCGGCTACCAGGGAGGGCATGACTAAATTCGAGTGCGAACAGGGCGATACCTAAGAATAGCCTGGTATTTCCTTTTGGTGATAATAAGAAATACGCGCTGGTAGGTAAGATGATTAAATTGAGGTAAGACGCGTGTGTATTTTTATTAAAAAATAGAGAATTTGGTGGGTTGATTCCTAGATATACTTCAATGCAGCTGTAAATAAAAAGGATTATTCCTGCAGCAATGACAGACCACCAGATTTTTTCCCAGCTTAAGGTGTTATTTGTGATCAGGAAGTAACTATATAAACCAACAACTGATGCGCTGATAGTGATTGCGCGTAACAGACTAATGGCTGGAACATCGCTCCAGAAAACGGTTAGAAAACACCAAAAAGTAAATAGTACAACAAGTAAGCTGATAGGTGGTTTCGGCAGAATTAGGTTTTTTTTATAGTTCCTGTAGATGGAATAAAGTAATAAACTAAAAGCACTAAATGCGGCTGGGCCAAACCAGAAAAGATCGCCCCCTTGCCATATAATTCCCAATATTAGTGTGATAAATATAATTAGAGAGTGGGCATATTTTGAGGCTGTATTTTCAAATAGTGTTTTAATCATTAAGAAGTAGCAGTCATTAAGTCTCCTGATTATATAGTTCCTTCAATTTTCTCGTCAGCGTATTTCTGCCCCAACCCAGAATTTTAGCGGCTTCTATCTTTCGACCTCCTGTTTTCTCAAGCGCACATTCAAGCAGAGTTTTTTCAAACTGTGGCAATGCCTGCGATAAAATATCAGTTTCACCGGCATTAATATGCAATCGGGTCCACTGATAAAGCTGGTCGGCCCAGCTGTTTTGGTCACTATATTGCGGAGTTGGTGATTCGGTATCGGTGGCTGTGCTTGCTGATACGTTCTGTAATTCATCAGGCAGGTCGGACATGTGAATGGTATTACCTGTAGCCATAACGCTGAACCATCGGCAGGTATTCTCTAACTGGCGTACGTTACCGCTCCACTCGTAATTGCTCAGGTATTGAACAATCTCTTTACTCAGGTTTTTAGGTGCTTCATTAAGCTCCAGGGCGCATTGGTGCATGAAATGGTTGAGTAGTAGCGGTATGTCTTCTTTACGCTCGCGTAAAGCCGGTAGATGGATTTTGATGACATTCAGACGATGGTATAGATCTTCTCTGAAGCGCCCCTGTGCAACCAGCTCTTTCAGGTTCTGATGTGTGGCTGCAATAATGCGTACATCCGATTTTATAGATGTGATACCGCCAACACGAAAGAACTCACCTTCGGCTAGTACGCGTAACAGGCGGGTTTGTAGTTCCATCGGCATATCGCCGATTTCATCAAGAAAAAGTGTGCCGCCATCGGCCTGTTCAAAACGCCCTTTATGTTGTCCCTGAGCACCGGTAAAAGCTCCTTTTTCATGACCAAACAGCTCTGATTCCAGCAATTCGCTGGGGATTGCAGCGGTGTTAATGGCGATGAAGGGTTGATTGGCTCTTGGGCTATGTTTATGTAAAGCATGTGCGACCAGTTCCTTACCTGTACCTGATTCGCCATTGATTAATACGCTGATATTGGAGCGAGATAGCCGGCCGATTACCCTGAAAACCTCCTGCATGGCAGGCGAGTCGCCGATAATGTCATTGGAGATTTCATTACTGGTTGCTTTGGGTGAAGTTTCGAAACGTTTTTGAGTCGCTGATGCTGCAAGTGCGATAGCTTCATCAATATCAAAAGGTTTTGATAGATACTCAAATGCGCCTTCCTGGTAGGCCTGTACGGTGGTGTCGAGGTCTGAGTAAGCGGTCATGATAATAATCGGCAGATCTGGGTCGAAGTTATGTACCTGCTTCATGAATTCAAAACCGTCAATACCCGGCATGCGCACATCGGTGATAATGGTGTCTGGTTGATCGGTTTGCTGGCGTTTGAGTCGCGTCAGTGCTACTGAGGCTGAATCAAAACTATGGACCTTATAGCTGGCCTGTTTTAAGGCTTTTTCAAGAACCCAGCGTATCGACTGGTCATCATCTATGACCCAGATACAGGCTTCATTAATTGGTGTGTCACTCATGTTCTTCCTCTAGAGGTAATAATGTATTAAATTCGGTTAAGCCACTTGCGCTATTGCATTGAATAATGCCTTCGTGGCCGGTAATAATTTGCTGTGCTATGGGTAGACCCAGTCCAGAGCCATCGGCTTTATCGGTCACCATCGGTAAGAAAATGTTTTCAATTAACTCTGGCGAAATACCCGGCCCGTTATCTATGACGTCTATCTGCATCACAAGTTTGTGGCGTTTATTTAAAATTGTGTGCTGACGTGAAACACGGGTTCTAAGGGTTATAATCCCCCGCTCCTGTTCGGCAACAGACTGTGCCGCATTTCTCACAATATTCAGGAAGGCCTGTATCAGCTGGTTTTTGTCAGCGCAGATGTCAGGGAGACTGGGGTCATAGTCGCGGATGATTTGCAGGTTGTGCGTAAATTCGGCTAGTACCACACTGCTTACGTGTTCAAGTACTTCAAGGATGTTGACAGGGGCCTTGGTTATTCTCCGGTTCGGTCCCAGCATGCTATTGAGCAGCACCTGAAGTCGATCAACTTCATGAATGATGACATCGGTGTATTCTTTAAGTTCTGGGTTGCTGATTTCCCTTTCGAGAAGCTGAGCTGCGCCTCTAATGCCACCGAGAGGATTTTTTATTTCGTGAGCCATGCCTCGTGCCAGTTGTTGGCTGGCTAGCTGCTGGGCTATACGTTGCCCTTCCTGAGCTATTTCCAGGTGTCGATCCAGCGGTCTGATTTCTAACAGCAAATTGAGCGCATCAAGTTCTATGATTGGGTGGATAGAATAGTCGCAGGAAATATATTTTCCATTGCTCAGGATAAGTATGGCCTCGTGTTCGGTTACCTGGTGATTGTTTGCGACGCTAAACTCTAACGAAGACATGATCGAGTTCTCTTCTTGTTTACTCAGTAAATCCGAGAATTTTTTATTAAATAAGGCGCTTTCGCTGGTGTCGAAAAAAACTTCTGCAGTGGCGTTAACCTGTTTTATTTGTAGATTCGAATTCATACAAATGAGGCTGCTATCCAGATAGTCGAGAATTTTGTTCGCGGTTATTAATGACATAGATATAAATAATGCAATTATTTGACCAATAATTAAAAGTTGGGCAAAGACAGCAGTATGGCTCTTGTACAGGAGTCAGACTGTTGTATTGCGCTAATGATTATGCCCAAAAATAGTGCGTAAAGCAGTAAGTAAAGTTGGATGCTGATTTTGGGGCTGAATACCGGATAAAAAAAGGCCCCTTTGCAAGGGGCCTTTGTATAACCGGAGTGGGTGTGTGTTTTAAACGCTGTAGTACAGATCAAACTCAACAGGGTTAGTAGCCAATCTTACGGCCTGTACTTCTTCGTTCTTAAGAGCGATGTAGCTATCGATAACGTCATCAGTGAACACGCCGCCTTCTTTAAGGAAGTCACGATCCTGATCTAGCGCTTTCAGGGCTTCGTCAAAAGAGAAAGCGACTTGAGGTATGGCTTTTTCTTCTTCAGCTGGTAGGTCATAAAGATCTTTATCCATCGCTTCGCCAGGGTGCATCTGGTTTTTGATTCCGTCAAGGCCTGCCATCAGGATGGCAGAGAATGCCAGGTATGGGTTGGCAGTTGAATCAGGGAAACGAACTTCGATACGACGTCCTTTAGGGCTGCTAACGAAAGGAATACGAATAGACGCTGAGCGGTTACGCGCTGAATAGGCCAGCATAACAGGGGCTTCAAATCCAGGTACCAGACGCTTATAGCTGTTGGTTGAGGCATTAGCGAAAGCATTGATCGCTTTAGCATGTTTTATGACCCCGCCAATAAAGAATAGTGCTGTTTCAGAAAGGCCACCATACAGGTCACCAGAGAACAGGTTTTCTCCATTTTTAGCAATAGAAACATGAACATGCATGCCGTTGCCATTATCACCTACCAGTGGCTTAGGCATGAAAGTAGCGGTCTTGCCGTAGCTATGTGCAACGTTATGGATACAGTACTTTAGCGTTTGTACCTCGTCTGCTTTCTTTACCAGAGTATTGAAAGATACCCCGATTTCACATTGTCCAGCAGTGGCAACTTCGTGGTGATGAACCTCAACTTTCTGACCCATTTCTTCGATGGCCAGGCACATAGCTGAACGCAGGTCATGTAATGAATCAACTGGAGGTACAGGGAAATAGCCGCCTTTTACGCCTGGACGGTGACCCATGTTGCCGCCTTCGTAGGTTTTTGAAGTATTCCAGGCAGATTCCTGTGAATCGATTTGATAGAAAACGTGGCCCATTTCATTGCCCCATTTAACATCATCAAATACGAAGAATTCGTTTTCAGGTCCGAAGTAAGCGGTATCACCAATGCCGGAAGCATTCAGATAAGCTTCTGCGCGTTTTGCGATAGAGCGCGGGTCACGCTCGTAACCTTCGCCAGTAGAGGGCTCTAGAATGTCGCAGGTAATGTTAACAGTAGCTTCATCTGTAAATGGATCAAGTACCGCCGTGGACGCATCCAGACGCATGATCATGTCTGATTCGTTGATACCTTTCCAGCCAGAGATTGACGAACCATCGAACATTTTGCCTTCTGTAAACATGTCTTCATCCAGTATCTGAGCAGGAATGGTTACGTGTTGTTCTTTGCCCTGTGTATCTGTAAAGCGTAAATCGACAAATTTAACGCCCTGTTCATTGATCATATTGATTACGTCAGCAGGTGACATGTAGCTATCCTCCAAAGAAGTTCAGGTAAGAAAATTGATAAGGTTAAGCCACCCATAGGGCGGATGAAAAACAGTAGCATTGTACAGATAAATCTAGGCTAGCCAATTCTTACAGCGAGTATTTCATTAATAAATGCACTAAAAATAGCCGCAAGCACTTAAATAGTGCTCTGCGCACAATTATTGTGCGTAGTAGGTGTTGATTTTCCCAATGAAATCCAGGTGAGTGGCAGCTTCAATTAAGTTCGTTGCCAGTGAGTGGTCTTTTCCGCAGGCCATGCTAATCGGTAGGATAATGTCGATTTCAACCTGGTCGCTCAGGTAATGAAGATGGATATTGATGATTTTATCCGAGCCTTCCACGCTTTCCCATGATGAGAAGAGTGAAAACAACAGCTCTGAACGTGAGGGTAATTTTACGATGCTGTCATGATCTATATCTGCGACTGGATCTATATGAACCGTTATATCGGAGATTTCGCTGAAGGTTTTTTTTACCGACTGCTCTAAATGCAGTGAAATGAAATGAGCTTCAGATACGCTCAGTCTGGGGTTTACACGTATTTCAGTATCGATATAACCTAAACCGCCCATAGATCGAGAGCGTAGGCTATGTACTGCAACAACACCGCCGGTATTCAAGATATGTTGTTTCACGTTATCAAGCAGCTCCTGATCAAGGCTGGTGTCGATTAATTCGGCAAAAGATTTTTTAACCAGATGTAATCCCATTAGAGAAATCATAACGGCAACGATTATTGCAGCCATGGCATCCATGTTAGGTGCCCCGAATATCTGTGCACCAACACCAGCGACAACAACTATGGAAGAAAATACATCTGAACGATGGTGCAGGGCGTTGCTTTCGAGTAGTGTGGATTTGATTTCACGGGCAGCTTTTATGGTATAGCGATAGAGGAACTCTTTGCTAAAAATAGCCAAAAAAGCGAAAAAGAGCGCATAGGGTTCTACTGCTTGAGGAGCAGGGACAGCGATGGAAAGAATGCCTCGGTAGCCTATTCCAATGGCAACTGCAAGTAAAGCAATGCCGAGAAAAATCGAAGTCAGGGTTTCAAATCTTCCGTGTCCATAGGGGTGGTCATCGTCTGCTGCTTTAGCGGCATGTTGAGCGGCAAACAGAACGACAAAATCACTTAACAAGTCGGCCAGGGTGTGTATTCCATCAGCGATCAAGGCAAGACTATGAGCAAAAAAACCAGATAGAATCTGAGCCCCAGAAAGTAGTATGTTGACCAGAATGCCGGTATAGGTCACACGTTTGATAACGGCATGACGCTGATTAATCATCGTTGCATTTTCTCACGCGGATAATGATTTCGTAATCGCCCTCGGTAATGCTTTCCAGCTGATGTCCATTGATACGGCACCAGGCTGGAATGTCATTCTTGACCCCTGGGTCAGTGCAGGTAATTTCGATGAAATCGTCGATCATGGCCTGATTCACGGCATCCTGAAGCCGGATTACCGGCATCGGACAAAGTAAGCGTCGTGCGTCAACTTTAATCGTCATGGATTTAAACCAGGTACCAGTTTTGCGGCATTTGATGTGCTGCAAGTGGCTTAACCTTAACAGGGTGTGGGTCAATATCAGGCGCACTATAGCTAAGCTCGACCAGCTCTGCATCCTTACCCTTGCTAAAGCGGGCAACAATAGCACAGGCCAGTTCAAGCTGTTGCTGATTGAGTATTTCACCTTCAACCAGCGCGAGAGGGCCGCTATGGCTGATGGTTTTAATCGACTGGAACTGATTCCTGTAGCCACTTAAAAAACGGGTCTCGCCTTCTTCGCGTGCGATAATGAGTTTAAATCCAGCTTCGGGTCTGATATGTCGGCCCACCTTGAGCAGCATGATATCGTCAAGGTCATATTTTTTCTGTCCACGGTTATCCCATAGATCCTGTAATCGTACCGAATAGTTTTCATCAGTCAGAAAGCAACAACCGCCCGCCGGTTGAGCGTAATCCTCAAATCCAAATTTTGCAGCAAGTTCTATTTGAGGTTTGCGAGACCTTCCAGAAAAGCCATAAAGCTGCTCGCGGTCAACCCATTGTTCTCTTTCTGGCAGGGTTGGGGGCAGGTTTTTTGCGCACAAAGGACGTAGCAAGCGATCATCTGCTCCAGATTCATTGGAGATGATCGGCATGGTTTCCTTGCGCTGGGACATGGGTCTTTGGCCGATGACTTCACCAGTGATAATAAAGTCGAAGTTATTCTTCTCAATCCACTGCTGAGCTTTTTTTACCATGAATATTTTGCAATCAAGGCAGGGGTTCAGGTTAGCCCCATAACCATGACTGGGGTTGATCACAACATCCTTATATTCTTCAACGATATCCACAATGTGCAGTTTGATGCCGAGTTGTTCGGCAACCCAGAGTGCATTGTTACGTTTTGGTTTAGCCTTGTCCTGTTTACGGATAGCGTGGGTATGACCCTCAACACAAAAGCCTGTGAAGAAGTTGATCCCCTCAACATGCACTCCCAGTTGCTGGATAACTTTTGCGGCGAGTAGTGAGTCCAGTCCACCAGAGATAAGGGCAACAGCTTTATGAGTCATTCGGTTCTTGCATAAAAAAGGGCTGCTGATTATATCAGAGCCCTTATAGAAAGGAATGGTTAAGCAGGATTTACCAGCACTTTGAAGAATCGGTTCCTGTGCCAGATTTTTGTCCCAGATTGTTAAGAGTAAGGCTAGTGCATTCAGCATCATTTGCCTGAGATTTCCCGCTGACAGGAGAAGCTGTTAGCGAGTAGGTTGAAGAAGTTAGTGTGACAGCAATGGTGTAAAAACCTTCTTCGGAAGTAATACTGGCATCGTTGATGATTGAGCAATTTGTAGTGTATGTACCATTTAACGCACGGCATTTTTCCAAAGAGGTCGCAGTTCGCTGAAGTTCCTTGCGGCCATCGGTGCGTCTGGAGGAGATAATATTATTTTGATATGACGTAAATGCAATGGATGCAAGAATTGCAATAATCGCCACTACGATCATAAGCTCTAATAATGTGAAGCCAGCTTTTTTAGACATTTTGATTTCCGAGTTTGAAGTGTTTTATTTACTTTGGCATTACCCATATCGTGTCGACCAGGTCTCGTTTGTTTATGGTGATGACCTTAACCTTAACCCAGTCATTGGGCTTTATCATATCTATAGTGCCGGGTTTTCGGTTTTTCAGTATAACCTTAACTGTTGGAGATATTCGAAAATGTTGGTCATTCAATTGGATGAAATCTCTATCGATTTCATTAACGAATCCAGAATCAACCAGGGATATAGCCTGTACAGCACCTGCACTGAAAAAAGAGATTGAAAATAATACCGCAGCGATAAGATTAACGTGCTTTGAAATCTTCATTTTATAAGCTCCTGCCATGAAAAGCGGCCTTCGGGGACATCGGGTAATTCCTTGACTTTTGTCGGTACGTCGGCGTCGTATTTAAGGTCTTCAATAAAAGTGGGTTCAGGTTGATAACCAGCCTGTTTTATGCCCGCAACAGCTCTCCCATTGACCAGATCATTTTGATCGACTACTCCATTCTTGGTGTAGTCAATTACCGCTTCCAGTGGCGATCCGCCTGTAGTCATATCGACGGCTAATTGCCAACCATGACCACCAGATGAGCAGGCATTCGATGCAGCGGGAATGAAAGTATTGAAGAAAACCGCGCCTCCACGCGCAATTGGATTGGTGACCGCGCGCTCACCACTATCCGTTAGATTAAAATACCATCCCATTTTGGTAGAGTAATCGACTGCGTTTCTGGAAATAAAACGAGTATCACCCGACGCCGAGGTCTCAATTGTTTGTGCGATTAGGTCGTCAGTACGGTTTAGTCCGGAGTCGCCATTATCCCAAACGCCATAGAATGACTGAGTAGTTGTAGTCGCGATATCCGCATTAACAAGGTATTGACCCGTACCAAAATAAACCATCATGTTCGGAGCATTGCTCGGACTGGAGGAATAGGGAATGGTGGGGTGTTTGGCGATTACCGGTTTTGTGGTAATGGGTTGCCCGGCTTCAGCGGTAAACAGAGGTTTAGGGTCTTGGCCCGCTTTATAAGCGACACCCCATTGGGAGGTGGAGGCAGAAGACATATCAAAAGCCCACATATTGCCTCTAAGGTCTCCAGCATAAACCCGGTCCACAGTTCCGTTACCATCTGTATCTATCAGAGCGGGTGATGCGAGGCCGTTTCTATTGTTGGCGTCACCAACACCTGTGGTAATTTCAATGTAATCTCCTGCAGCCCAGCCATCCACTCCTGCTTCTATATCCAGAATGAATAGTTTGGCCTGACCGCTTCCCTGATCGTTGTATCCATTGCCAAAAATTGCGTACCAGCGTCCATTATTCGCCATGGCAATAGCGGGTCGGCTATAGCTGTAACCCAGGTCGTTGTCGTTACTGGATGAAAATTCCCACATGGCAACCTTGTTGGCATTGGATTCAGTAAGATTTGCCGGATTAGTAATATCAAGTGCGAATAAACCACGTCCACCGCCGCGTAATCCACCGATTAAAACCGTATGCCATCCGTTACCAAAGCCTGTGGTCAAGTAGACATCAGATATGGTTGGGGTCAGGTCTACATACCACTGGTGTACGTAACCGGGGTCGGTCAGGTAATGGTATCCTTTATTGATAGTAGAAGAAGCCAGAATATTTGGTGCATAGGCAAAGATCTCCTTTCCCCAGGTGGAGGCGCTGGTGTCGTCAAAGGCGTGAAGAAATCCATCATTGGCACCAACATATACAGTTTTAGCTCGAGTGTTTGATAGGCCGTTTTTAAAATCCGAATACCTCGACCCAGATGCCGAAGGAAAGGGGGCTGTATCCGGCCAGGCCAGGTCAGACTTGCCCACAAAAACGGGGCCGGAGTTGACAATGTCTCCTAGCAGTGAAAGTCGAGATCTGAAACCTTGACTGGTTTCAGAAGATCTGTCACCTCGTAGATACTCAAGACGGGCTGAAGCAATTGCATCACTGTCGGTTCCGCCAAGCGGGTTGGTGCGTAAATCAGCCTGCATTTCTGCGCTCAGATTGGCGGTACTCCATTTAAATGGAACGCCTGTAGTGCCGTTATGAGTGATGATATTACGATAAGCTGCAATGGCAGGGTCATTTGTATAAGGCCGTGCGTTGAGCTTTTCTTCCGCGCGCCAATTCGGTTCGTCAGCCAGAGTGCCCAGGGTAGTGTTTCCAATGGGGTAGGCAGCAAGGCTGCCCTGCCAGCGATTTGAATTGAATCGAGCAACATAAACAACCGAGTTTGTTGTCAGCCTGCCAGAATTGACCGCTACTGCTGCACCTATAGCCGTGCGACTGGCGATGTCCTCGATCGCATCTGATAATGCAGTCTGTAACTGAGCTGGATTCGACGCATCCAGATATTTCCCCCGGGAATTGTATGCGGCATGCTCAAGATCATCGACCCTCCTTTCGTCTTTTGTACTGGTCGACGCGTCTGGCCAGGCAAAAGTGGTGTCTGTAGTCGAGGGGTGCGTGGTCAGTGTTCCCTTAAGGCCTAGAGCGATCGTATAGGTGACCAGGTGCTGGTGCGTAGCCTCATCCACTCCGCTAATAGTAGGTACAATGTTGGGTAATCCACTTAAATCATGCTCATAATAGTACATGGCTATATCCGCCAGGGTGACGGAATAATTATCAGCGTATCTGCCACCATCAAATCCATCAACCTGTGTTCCGTCATCATCTTTATCTGCGTTACCGTAAGTTTCAGTTAGGCTAGCTTCACCGGTATCATTTAACGAGTTCCAGTATCCGTCAGATAAAAAGATGTCGAAATTCTGCTGGCATGAACCACCATCGGCTGCTGACTGGATGGGGGAAGGATATTGTTGGTCAACTGCGCTATCAAGAGTACCTTCGAACAGTTTCCCGATTTTGATCAGAGCTTCGCGCCCCGGTGTTCCCTTACATGTATTGGGATAAGGGTAATTCGAGCCGCCATCCTTGTCTTTGCCTCTACCGCAGAGAATCTCGTGACCGTACATGTTTTTTAGCAGTTCAAGTTTGTCAGCAGGGTTACTTAGACTTTTTACGGTATATGTACTGAAGTTACCCGGAGGTGTGTAGTAGCCATTAAATGCCGAGTAACCGGAACGCACATTATCGGTATTCAAAATGGTATGACCTATCGCGTTCTTGGCAACATAGGAACGCTTGCGATGGTATTGGTACCAATTCGCGAAATTAAGGATTTCCTGGGCATACGTTCTTCCCGAAGGGTAGGTTCCGGCGCCAAAAGCATCGGCAGTCCCATCATTTCTGATTTCTATTTTTCTACCCTTCTCTCCTGCTTCGAGAACTCCAACGATATCACCTTTATCATCATCCCATTCGTAATAGGTTGCAGGGTAAAGAGTGTCATCCTCCCATACGACATTGCTCTCATCCCAATCAGCGCCTACACCCACCTTGAAATTAATTGGAGCGGTAAGATTGATTGTGCCTGCACTCGGTTTATTAGGATCGAGCATGACTTGTGTGGCATCTGTAACATAATTATACAGTGGAGTGCCATCACTGTTGGATCCAGGCCAGGGTTTATAGTCAATCGCTGGGTTGTAATAAATTGCGTTTCCATGATGTGTTCGGGCTACCCAGGCGAGATCCCAGACTGTGGTAGAAGGAACAGTGAATTCGTACTCGTTCAGCGCTGTGGATTTCCCGTCTCTGCCATTGGCATAGTCGGGAATAACGTAACGTTTTTCTATGTAGCTAGTGTCCGTACTTTTTCTGTACTTTGGGTCTCCGTCATTGGTTTCAATGCCGGCAATTCCATTTCTCATCAGTGTTTCGAACTCCATACTTCCTGAGTCATCGATAATATAGAATATATTAGGCTCAACAGAATTGGATAGATATAGAGGTGAACTCGGTAGCGTGCCAAGTGGCGCAGCAGATGACATGGATGGCAAAAAAGTCAAGCAGGCAATGAGAAGGGACTGCGTAAATTGGATAAATTTGATGTCCATGATGGTTTCCTCGATTGATTCAAAAAGCCTTGCCGTAGTAAGACTGAAGCATTCGCGCAGAGCGGTCTGATTGACCGAATCCGCGTGAAGTTGTTCTGAAGTTGGATACGGTAAATCCCGGTTGCTGTGTTCCGTATCCACCAATGTTGACCTTGGCGACTTCATTTTGCGAACGGTCGCCAAGGTATTTGATGATGAATTTGGGGTTGGTATAGACATTTGCTAAGGTTGCAGAGGATGTTTGCGAGTTATCACTACCCCAGCTGTCTGCTTTGAAGTAATCCGGGTCCAGAGTGTTTTCTGCGTATAAGCCATTTGTGTCATCAAAGTCATTCTTTGAAATGGTTGATCCGAGGACGCTTTCTGCAGAGATTAACCCCAATTCGGCTGATTGAAACGCGATGTCCGCATCGCGCATGTTACCGGCCATGGCAATTTCTGTTTGTGTGCCTTGAATGCTGCTTAACCCCAGCATGGTCAGAATAATTAAAATGACCATGCTCATGATTAGGGTAAAACCATTTTGCCTTTTATCTGTTGATAATTTCATTTTTCTAACTCATTACCGTTTATTGCGTAACGCAATGGTGGTTGTAAATACCTGTCTTAATCGATTGTCAGTCGAGCTTAATGTCTGTCCATTAAAAAAGTAGCTCTGGGAGCCCTCGATGAAGGCGCTCTCGGGTGATCTTAAAAGTAACATGATGCGGATTGCAGTGACTTTATCCCAATCGGTTACACCGGTACTGTTAAAGTACTGATTGGGTGTGCCATCGGAATCGCTATCGACGCCATACAGGATTTGCAGTTGTTCCACACCGTCGACGAGTTCGCTATTTGTTGCGAACACAGATCGGAACAGAGCCGGTTCTCCACTTTCGCCTGTTGCAATTGAGTAGGTTACGGTTTGCATCTTGAGGAGTGCAGAATCTCCACCGTATGTTTGTGACAGGCAATGTCCACTTTGACAGGCATCGGGGTTGTAGTTACCGGGGGCAGTGCTATCTCCCGAATTATGGACAACAGAGATCTTGTTTGCTACATCACTCGGTGTAGCGTTGGTTACCTGGAAGATATCGGCACCGCGACAATTGCTTAATAAAACGATATCACCGCTTTTAACAAAACCGGTTACATTGATGAAAATCTGGGCAGATGTGGGTGAGTTATATGGTGTTAAAACGTTGGCCTGCCCTGGAGCCGCCCCTCGTATTACTAAGGTGTCAGAGCCGTTTAATCCGTCGTTTTCGGTGCCTTTGATATCTGGCTGCCCGAAAAAATCATGCATGCTTTGATTATACCCTTCTCCCTCGGGGTTAAGATTGTTGACGAATTTTGTAGTTGCGCAGCCCCTAAAACCAGCCATTCGAATATCCTGGGTCATCTTTTCAATGGCAAAACGGCCATTCTCCTGAACCCTGGAGACGCCTTCGGAAAAACGATACGTGGCTTTGTTCGCTACTAATACCTGTATCATGCCTCCGAGCAAAAACAGGCTGATTACCAGAGCAACCAGAATTTCAACAAGAGATAGGCCAAGTTGTTTGCGTATTCTCATGGCAATATCCCCATAGTTATGGTGTAACATGTCAGGTCGACGTTAGGATTTGCGCCACATGCAGTACCCGTAGCGCCGGTACCCTCGTCATCCCACATGACGACCACATCTAATTGGCCATCAATGCCATCGGTTGCGCGAATTAATCCGCGCCCTGACGGAAGTGCAGAGAGTGCCTTGGACCAGTCTGTTGCATCGGCAGTAATTAGATCTGATGTGGAGCAAGAAGTGCTGGTGCAATCCTTGTTATATCCGGTGTCGGTGTCAATTCCAATATAGTCATTAATTGCTGATTCGTTGGAACGAATTCTATCAGCCATGTCGTAGGCGTTGAGCACAGCCTGGCTATGCCACAGAGCACTGGAATTCTGCTGAACTGAATTTATTTGCAGTGCAGCAATGCCCAGTAGACCGATTGATATGACCAATAAAGCAATCATGGACTCAATCAAGGTCACACCAGTTTGTTTTTGCTGTGTGGTCATGAGCATGAAACGGTTCCTCCCAAACGAATACGGCCGGTATTGGAAATCGATATGGCTTTGCCTTTACTAGCTCCTCGGTCATCGCAAATGGAAAATGTAGAGCTAGAATTGGGTGAAAACCCCCTGTTATCGTAAATGATTGTAGAACCACCGGAGCTTACTAGTGTGGTCCCGCCAGTAAGTGCTTCGTGCACTTTGATTATTTCGTCGCCATCACTTAAAGAATCATTCGCGTCCTTATCCACAAATATAATCCAGCCATCTTTCCAATTTCCACTACAAGTAGAACCAGAGCTGCTGGAACAGACGATCACCTGACTGTTACGTGTGACAGACTCGTTTCGTGCAAATTGTAAATGACTATTTAATGAATTGATTTGAGAAGTCAGTCGTTCGTTTTTTATAAAGTCTGACATATTAGGTAACCCGATAAGGAGCAATATGCCGACGATAGCAATTGTTACCATCAGTTCAATCAATGAGAAAGCTTGTTGTCGGAATGTTTTCATATTTGTATCCTAGGTTACTGGTAATAAATTGCATCAAGCTGTAGATGGGTATCAGGTTTGTACGGATGAACGGTCATACGCCTGAATATTAACGTGATCTACGTCTGCTGGTGCGTAATGCTGTTGTGTCAGACTGGACTCTTGTTGGGTCATGGTTTCGACTAACAAACGGGCTGAGGCCGGGGCCATGACAACGCCATTTCGATAGTGGCCGCTATTGATAAAAAGGTTTGCGAGTTCAGGGTGTTGCCCAATAACAGGAATACCATCTGAGGATGAGGGGCGTAGGCCCGCCCAGTGTCGCTCTATTTCATATCGTTTTAGCTCGGGTATGGTTGATATGGCGTAATCGTATAATTCCTGCTTTACCGGGACGGTAGTTTTTTTGTCGAATCCAGCATCCTCGGTGGTACTCCCTACCAGTATGCGCCCATCTTTTCTTGGAATGATGTAATGATCATCTGACAGGGTGATATGTCTAACAGCATCGGGTTCGCCTTTGAGTAATAGCATCTGGCCTTTTATGGGTTTAACCGTTCTGTCGATGGGGTGTTTATCTATGATACTTGATGTCCAGGCGCCACCAGCAACTACTACGGCATCTGCGTCATAAGTGGCCTGTTGTGTTTTAACACCAGTGATCTTGCCAGTTTTGGTGAGGATTTCGTCGACGGGCTGATTTTCGATCAGGCGGATATCGCAGAGCTTTAAATAGGTTAAGGCCAAAGCGACTAATCGTGGGTTACGCACCTGATGCACCTGTGGGAACCAGTAACCATTTTGATAGACGTCAGATAGCTCTGGAGCAAGCTGACTCAATTCTGTCTTATCTACAAGTTGCATATTGATCTGGGTGCGTTGAGCCCATTCATAGGGGTGTTCAGAGTCATAATCGCCGACAACTAACATACCACTAGGCAGAAACTCGGCCTCAAGACCGGTAGCCTGTTGCATTTCATCTATGATGTCGGGGTAAAGCTGCTGACTGATGCGAGCCAGATCAGTAATTTCGTCAGGATAACGCCAGGGAAACAGGGGGGAAACAATTCCTCCACCAGCCCAGGAAGATTCCTGACCAAATTGTTGTCGGTCTATGACGGTGACTTCAAAGCCGTTTTTGTGCAACTCATACGCGCTTAATAAGCCGATGATTCCTCCACCGACGATAATTACTTTTTTCATTTATTTGTACTGATTATTTAAGGGTGAATCTGCGCTCACATCATATCGCTTTTGGTGTAAAATCGCACACCGGTTTAATCGAGGTCAGTTAATGCAGATCATAATTAATGGCGAAGACCATACATTAAATGATGGCATCTTGCTTTCTACATTGTTAACTCAGCTAGAGATTTCAGGCAAACGCATTGCAGTAGAAATCAATGAATCCATCGTGCCTAAAAGTCAGCACGATGCTACGGTTATCCAGCAGGGTGACAAAATCGAAATTATTCATGCAATTGGAGGAGGCTAAGTGGCCGGTTCAAAAGACATTTTAACGATAGCAGGTAAGCAGTATCACTCACGTTTACTGGTGGGTTCCGGAAAATATAAAGATCTGGAAGAAACCCGGCTGGCGACTGAAGCCAGTGAGGCTGAGATCATTACCGTAGCAATACGTCGAACCAATATTGGCCAGAATGCTGATGAGCCTAATTTGCTGGATGTGGTGCCACCTGATCGCTATACCATCTTACCCAACACAGCAGGTTGTTTTAATGCCAAAGATGCTGTGCGTACCTGTCAGCTTGCGCGCGAATTACTGGATGGTCACAACCTGGTCAAACTTGAAGTATTAGCCGATCAAAAGACACTGTTTCCCCATGTTCTGGATACCTTGAAAGCGGCTGAGACGCTGGTAGCGGATGGTTTTGATGTTATGGTTTATACCAATGATGACCCCATCATCGCAAAATTACTGGAAGAGATTGGTTGTGTTGCAGTAATGCCATTGGCTGCACCGATAGGTTCTGGTCTGGGTATTCGAAACCCCTACAATATTCTGGAAATTATCGAAAATGCCAATGTGCCTGTGATTGTTGATGCGGGTGTGGGTACGGCATCAGATGCTGCAATTGCGATGGAGCTGGGTTGTGATGGTGTATTAATGAATACCGCCATAGCAGCAGCAAAAGATCCTGTGTTAATGGCGTCGGCTATGAAAAAAGGTATTCAGGCAGGACGCGAAGCATTCCTTGCTGGGCGTATGCCAAAGAAGCGCTATGCATCGGCTTCTTCGCCCATTGAAGGCATTATTTCCTAAACTAATTACGTTGTATGAATTTAGATGATCAGGAGACGCTAAAAAAGCGTTCAATCAGAAGTTTTGTTAAGCGTACTGGCCGCCTAACCAGCGGGCAGGAGTTTGCGCTAACGGAATATTGGCCGCTGTATGGGATTGATTATAAACCTCAGGCGCAGATAGATATTCAACGGCTTTTTCCAGGCCTGAATCGCTTGAAGCTGGAGATCGGTTTCGGTAATGGTGACTCTCTGGTGCAGATGGCGGTAGCCGATCCAGATTCGGCCTATATCGGCATCGAAGTGCATGAGCCTGGTGTCGGTCATTGTCTGAAACTGATTCATGAGCAAAGTATTCCTAACTTAAAACTGATGACGCATGATGCGATTGAGGTTTTGCAAAATATGATGCCTGAGCAATGTCTTGAACGCGTATTTCTGTTTTTCCCCGATCCCTGGCATAAGAAAAGGCATCACAAGCGGCGTATTGTAAATCAGCAGTTTCGCGATTTATTGTTCCGCTCATTAAAGCCTGAAGGCGTTTTACATATGGCGACTGACTGGCAGGAGTATGCTAAGCATATGGCGGCAGATCTATTCTCAGATTCTCGCTTTAAAAATCTTGGTGATGCTCAGGGGTATTGCGCTAAACCCGATTATCGACCTGTGACCCGGTTCGAACGCCGTGGACACCGTCTGGGGCATGGTGTGTGGGACTTAATGTTTCAGAAACTTCCGAATTAAAATCTAATTTTTAGAAGTTAAGTTTCTGAGCGATTGTACAAAGGCTTCGGCTACAGGGTTGTTGATGTTGGCACGGTTACGCGCAATCCATAGCGTGATGATTATTTTGAGTGGTTCGACCCTGATTTGTTGTAACTGATGATTGGCTAGTGCATCGGCTACAGCAAATCTGGGTAGAAAACTCATATGCCTTCCTCGGTTGAGTATCTCAACAATCGTGTCGGTTGACCCTACCTCAAGCGAAATATCCAGACTTGCAATCCCTGCGTCCTGCAAAACTTGATCAAGAATTCTACGTATAGATGAATTGGTCTCGCGTAGCACAAATTTCTGTTCATTCAATTGTTGTAGAGAAATACTGTCATACCCACTGAGTGCATGATTGGGTGCGCACACCAGGATTAACTCATCATCAATCCATTTCTGTACCAGAATGTCAGGGTGGTCTGGTGCCAGTTCCAGTAAAGCCAGATCGACCAGGCCGGTTGCCAGTCGGGTTTGAATCCTGCGTGAATACCCCATGCGACTTTGAATCTGATATTCAGGGAAGTTGTCAGAAAAGCTAAGCAGCAGCTCTGGAAGCAGGTGTTCGCCAATAGCAAAAGTAACTTCCAGGCGTAACTTGTTCTTTCCCTGAGTCAGGCTCTGCAGATCCTCCAGCAGTGTTGTCTGGTGGTCGAGAGCCAAGCGAGCAAATGCATATACCCGGTCTCCGGCTGCAGTCAGTTCCAGTTTGCGACCTTTGCGCAGCATTAAAGAGGTGCCGTAGCATTCATCCAGAGCACGCAAACGTTTGGTCACGGCTGGTTGACCAATGTGTAAAAAATGAGCCGCCTGTTCGGTGCCGCCCAGTTCAACAACAGCACGTAATGCTGCCAGGCCTTTTAAGTCAGGTAGGTTTCTATATTCCATATTGGAATATTAATGTATTCTATATCATTTGATGTTTCCACTAATAATATTCATGATTTCTAAGTTTTTTTGGATAGTAAAAATATAGTTAGATATATTCCTTTTGGACGTTTTACATTCTCTGCCAGGAATGGTCTCATATATAAATAAAACAGACGCACAGAGTGTGCAGGCAAAATCTCCGGATTGGTTTTGCTGATAAGTTTGTAACAACTGAGGTAAATAAATGAATGCATCAACACAGTCTGTTGCGTCCTCTTCAGACAGTACTTCATCATCATCTGTAACTTCCTACTTTTCACCTAAACAGATAATTGCCGCTTTAGTGTTTGCACTACTGGGGGGGTATCTCGCGACTGTTGTGCCTTCTGTGCAGATTGCCTGGGTCACTGGCATCCTGATGCTAACCATTTATCTTTTTGCCTTTGAGGTTGTTGGTGTTGACGTGGCGGCTGCGTCGATCATGGTTTTGTTGGGATTAACCTCATTATTAGCACCCTATATGGGGTTGGAGCAGGGCCTGGTTGATACCAACCATCTTTTTGATGGCTTCAGTTCCAATGCGGTTATGTCGATTATTGCCGTCATGATTATCGGATCTGGTCTGGATCGAACCGGTTTAATGAGTAAGGTGGCGTCCTTTATTCTAAGAATTGGGGGAACAACTGAGACGCGAATAATCCCTATCATCTCAGGTACAGTCGGAATCATTTCTTCATTTATGCAAAATGTGGGCGCAGCAGCGTTATTTCTGCCAGTGGTGAGCCGGATTTCATCGCGTTCGGGACTGCCTATGTCACGTCTGCTGATGCCTATGGGGTTTACTGCAATCCTTGGGGGTACGGTCACAATGGTTGGTTCCAGCCCTTTGATTTTGTTGAACGATTTAATTCTTACTTCCAATAAAGCATTGCCAGATGAACACCAGATGGAAACCTGGGGCCTGTTTTCGGTTACGCCGGTCGGGCTGGCATTGGTGGTGACGGGTATCATTTATTTTGTGCTGGCTGGTCGTTTTGTTTTACCGGTTAGCAAGTCAGAGAAAGGCAAGTCTTCTGATCCAATGAAATATTTTCGCGAGGTCTACAATATTGAGTACTCCCTGTACGAAGTCGTGGTTCCCGATACCAGTAAATTGATCGGCCAGAAACTGGATGATGTTGAAACCAAATATCGTATTCGTATTATTGCAAACAAGATAGGTGGACAGGAAAGTCAGGTGGGGCCAGGTACCCTGGCGCGTGATACCGAGTTTCAGCCGGGTATGGTACTGGGTGTTGTGGCGGCACCAGGACATCTTGAGCACTTTGTTGAAAAATATCAGCTACTCAAACGCGATTCGTTAAGAACATTTGTGGAAGTTTTATCCACTGCCAAGGCAGGTATCGCAGAAGTAGTTATTCCCCCAGGCTCTAATCTGGTAGGAAAGTCAGCGCGCGATGTCTGGATGCGTAAAACCTATGGTCTGGCACTGGTTGCCCTGCATCGAAATGGGGAAACGCTACGTGAAGGGGATTATATCCGAGACATGCCTTTTAATGCGGGTGATACACTGGTCGTGCATACCACCTGGTTATCACTTGAACGACTGAGCCATGACCGAAATTTTGTGGTGGTAACCACCGAATACCCACACGAAGAAAAGCTGCGTCCAGAAAAATTAAAGTGGGCAGGCCTGTTTTTTTCCATCGCGCTAGGACTCGTTTTATTTTCTGATCTCCGCCTGTCGATTGCACTGTTAACCGGTGCCATCGGAATGGTGTTATCGGGGGTGTTGAAGATTGAAGAAGCCTATGAGGCGGTGAGCTGGAAAACGGTTTTTCTGCTGGCTTCATTAATCCCGCTGGGGCTGGCTGTTGAAACCAGTGGAACAGCTAAATGGATTGCTGAACAGGTGCTTTATGTGGTCGGCGATGCATCAATTTGGGTCATCCAGTTATCAGTGGCGGCACTGGCGACATTTTTTACACTGGTCATGTCTAATGTCGGGGCGACGGTTTTACTGGTGCCATTGGCGGTAAATATAGCGATAGGCGTGGGTGCCAGCCCAGCATTGTTTGCTTTAACAGTCGCTATTGCTACTTCCAATTCTTTTATCATACCAACTCATCAGGTTAATGCATTGATCATGGGGCCTGCAGGGTATAGAGTCCCTGATTTTATGAAAGCAGGAGGCATCATGACCGTGCTATTTTTAATTGTAATGATGCTGATGATGGGTTTGATTTTTTAGGTTTCAGATTTGTATGAATAAATTGCTGGTGTTGTTATCAGGATTGGTCGCCATGATCATTCCAGGGTTAGGTGTGGCTGCGGCCGAAGTTATTGAAAAACCACTGGATCTCACGTCCAGTACGGTGGGCTATGCAGCCATATTAATTTTTGTAGTGGCCTACCTGTTTGTCATGGCTGAGGAATTCACCCATTTGCGTAAATCCAAGCCTGTAATACTGGCTGCAGGTTTGATCTGGGGAATGATTGCTCTGGTGTATCAGGGGCATCCGGGTATGGAAGCGCTACCTGAGCATGCGATTCGCCACAACCTCCTCGAGTATGCAGAATTAATGCTGTTTCTGCTGGTTGCTATGACCTATGTAAACAGTATGGATGAGCATCGGGTTTTTGATGTGCTGAGGGTTAAACTGGTCAGCTCTGGACTGGGATTTAGAGCAGTGTTCTGGATTACCGGCCTATTGGCATTTTTTATCTCACCAGTTGCAGATAACCTGACAACAGCGCTGTTGATGTGTGCGGTAGTGATGGCTGTTGGAGGCACTAATACCAGGTTTGTCACGCTTTCCTGTATCAATATTGTGATTGGTGCTAATGCCGGAGGTGCCTACTCTCCATTTGGTGACATTACTACTTTAATGGTATGGCAGAAAGGTTTAGTCCATTTCTGGGGTTTCTTTGCGCTATTTGCACCTGCGGCGGTCAATTTTCTGGTGCCTGCTGCTTTCATGCATTTCGCGATACCGAATGAAAAACCTGAGCCGAATACTGAAGATATTCAAATGAAACGTGGTGCGAAACGCATCATTATACTTTTTCTGCTAACGATTATTACTGCGGTTTCTTTTCATAACTTTCTGCACTTGCCTCCAGTCATTGGCATGTTGACGGGGCTTTCCTATCTGCAAATCTTTGGCTATTACCTGAAAAAGACCAGCAAGGTGGCTCAGGCAGGGCCGAATAACTCGCTGGGAGAGATTGTACCTTTTGATGTGTTTGTGCCTGTGGCTCGTGCAGAGTGGGACACGCTGCTGTTTTTCTACGGCGTGGTTGCCTGTGTGGGTGGCCTGGGATTTCTGGGATATCTAGGTCTGGTATCTGAGCTGATGTATACGCAATGGGGCGCTACTACTGCCAATGTGACTGTTGGAGTCCTTTCGGCCATCGTTGATAATATTCCGGTTATGTTTGCGGTATTGACGATGAACCCGGAAATGTCTACCGGCCAATGGTTGCTGGTTACCTTGACTGCTGGCGTAGGAGGTTCATTGCTCTCAATCGGATCAGCCGCAGGTGTTGCTTTGATGGGTCAGGCTCGCGGACAGTATACCTTTTTTGGGCATTTGAAATGGATGCCGGTTATCGCCCTGGGCTATGCCGCCAGCATTTGGGTTCACTTTTGGGTTAACGCATCACTGTTTAATCTCTGAACATTATTTCAAGGCGGTCCAGGTGCTGGGGCAGTACTGGACCGTTGAGTATTCATTACTCAATCCTTCCTGTATAAAAAAACCAGCCTTGACACCACAATTTCATCTAAGCAAGATAGGGTCTTCTGTGCATATTTAACAGGACTCTCAGGGCTTATGAAAAGACTGATATTGGTTCCAGCACTTATATTACTTTGTCTGTTTCCCGTCACCAGTTTTGCTATTGAAGAATTGATAGCTCTGGACCTTACTGCTGACACTGTCGGCATCTTCTCCTTAATCGTTTTCATCTTCGCCTATCTATTGGTGATGGCAGAGGAGTTCACCCGCCTGCGTAAATCCAAGCCTGTAATTATTGCTGCCGGTATTATCTGGGCTTCCATAGCCTGGGTATATCGTGGTCACCCAGGCATGGAAATTCTGCCGGAGAATGCCGTGCGTCATAATCTGTTGGAGTATGCAGAATTGATGTTGTTTCTGCTGGCAGCTATGACCTACATCAATGCCATGGATGAGCGTAATGTGTTCGAAGCACTACGTTCAAAACTGGTCGCGACCGGATTTGGTTTTCGCAGCTTATTCTGGATCACAGGTATGCTGTCTTTCTTTATCTCTCCAGTGGCAGATAATCTGACCACAGCGTTATTAATGTGTGCAGTGGTGATCGCAGTGGCAGGAGATAATGATCGTTTTGTGTTATTAGGCTGTATCAATATCGTCATTGCGGCCAATGCGGGTGGTGCCTTTTCTCCATTTGGTGATATCACGACCTTGATGGTGTGGCAGAAAGGTATTGTCGATTTCTGGGGCTTTTTTGCACTGTTTGTTCCTTCGCTAGTGAATTATCTGGTGCCTGCGGCTTTTATGCATTTTGCGGTACCCAATGAGAAGCCAGAGGCTGCGGATGATAATGTGGCGATGAAGCGCGGTGCTAAACGTATCATACTGTTGTTTCTGTGTACCATCATCACTGCGGTAAGCTTTCATAACTTCCTGCATCTGCCTCCGGTGATAGGTATGTTGACCGGTCTGGGTTATCTGAAAGTGTTTGGGTATTATCTAAAAGTAACGCATAAAAATGGAGGAGACAAAAACGAGCCGACTACTCTGCATCCTGCAGTGGGAGATGTTGTGCCCTTCGACGTTTTTCAGGGTGTTGCACGAGCGGAGTGGGATACCTTATTGTTCTTTTATGGTGTGGTTGCCTGTGTAGGAGGATTGGGTTTTATAGGTTATCTGGAATTGGTGTCAGAGTTGATGTACACCCAGTGGGGTGCGACTTCAGCCAATATTACGGTCGGCCTGTTGTCGGCAATCGTTGATAATATTCCAGTTATGTTTGCTGTACTCACCATGCTGCCAGAGATGTCGCAGGGGCAATGGTTGTTGGTTACCCTGACAGCCGGTGTGGGTGGGTCACTACTCTCAATTGGTTCGGCAGCAGGGGTAGCGCTTATGGGCCAGGCAAGGGGAAAATATACCTTCTTCGGTCACCTCAAATGGTCACCTGTCATTGCTATAGGGTATGCAACCAGCATTGCAGTTCACCTGTGGCTGAATGAATCGTTATTCATTTAAATCCTTTGTCGATAATTATCCCCGCTTAGAAATCAGGGGCATTCCTCAAATATCTGGGAATGACATTTCAGGCAAATTTCTGTATCCATTTTTTTGTAGATAGTTTTAATTGCCTGAGTTTTAGAATCGAAGAAGTTACTACTACCTACATGTTTGATAAACCCAGCGCGAGCAGCAAATTCGTAAACAGAGGATTTAAGTCCGAGAAAATACAGGCCCCCACCAAGTTTCTTTAGTCGTATTTGCTCAGCTTCCAGAGCCTCTATACCTGCCAGGTCGATAAAATTGATGCCACTTCCAATAATCAAAATATGATAAATCCTTTCGTTATCGACAATGGTAGTCAATCGTTTTTGAATGTGATTGATCGACCCGAAATAGACAGACATGTCAATGCGGATAATCTTGAGTTGTGGGCATTGCTTAATGGGCTTGCTGTCAATATTGACCAGCTTGCGATGGGAGGCACCGGGTGGTTCATCAAAAGATAGCGTAGGAATTCTTGGGGTAGATGTTTTAGCCAGAAAGAAAATTAACGACAGCAAGACACCGAGATAAATGGCAAATTCCAGCTCCAGGAATAAGGTGGCAAAAAAGGTCGTCAGCAATACTGCAGATTCAGATTTACTTAAAGCCAGGGTGGTTTTTATATGGTGAACATCGACCAGGTTGTAAGCCACCAGAAGAATGACACCGCCCATTGCCGCAATTGGAAGATAAGCGGTTAGGGGAGCAATGAGTAATACTATGATCATAAGCGAGAGTGCAGCAAAAATTGCTGACATCGGTGTTCTGGCTCCCGCATCATAGTTAATACCAGAACGCGTAAAAGATCCTGACCCCGCATAACTGGAGAGGAAGCTTCCGACGGTATTGGAAAGCCCCTGACCGATGAATTCCTGATTAGGATCGATGCGCTGGCTGGATTTTGTGGCAACCGCACGACTTATGGATACAGCTTCAATGAGACCAAGAAGTGCCACCGCAAATGCCTCAGGGGCTAACATGCGGATGGTTTCAAAGCTGAATTCAGGGACGGAGAAAGGAGGTAAGTGTGCAGGTATTTCACCGACCAGTTTAATGCTGTCGGAATAATTTTTTAATATCAGGGCCAGAAGACTTCCAACTACCATGCCGGCGAGTAAATTCGGTATCTTTGGAGTGTATTTTTTTACTGCCAAAGCAGAGATCAGGGTGATTATTGCTATACCAAAGAGATAGGGGTTTATATCCCCAATACCATTAAACATATCAATCCAGGTATGTAAAAAAGATTCTCCTTTGGGTACGTAAATACCTGTAATACTCTTCATCTGGCTGGTTGCTATCAAAATTGCTGCACCAGCGGTAAATCCTATTACCACGGTATGAGAAACAAAATTAACCAGCACACCAAGTCGGGCTAAACCAAACCCCAGCTGATAGATACCGGCGAGAAAAGTAAGCGTTAGTGATAAAGAGATAAATTCAGCTGATCCGGGGTCTGCATAGTTGCTGATGGCAGAAAAGACAACGATAGAAATGGCGGTTGTAGGACCAGATACCAGATGAAAGGATGAGCCAAAAAGCGCTGCGATAATTGGGGTCACCATTGCGGTGTATAAGCCATACTCAGGAGGCAGGCCGGCAATGGTGGCAAATGCGACGCCCTGTGGTAACACAATCACGGCACCCGTAAGGCCAGCTGATAGATCAGCCTTGATAGTCTCTTTGGAAACTAACCGGAACCATTTTAAAAATGGAAGAAAACTTAATAAATTCATAGGTTGCACAAATAATTATCAGAATCACCAGGCATTAGGAGCTAGGCCCTGAAACCGGGATGTGAGTGTTAATTTAAGTAGTTTCAGTCCCTTGACGCCTTTGAGAACTGATTGATGCCTTTAAAAAATCAGATTTATCGCCAGGCTTAGGTGAATGTAGGGCCGCATACGTAAAACAGTATATTATTATAATTAAATGTTTGGTTTTTTGATAGGGATAATATCCATCCTGTGAAGAATTTATGCACATTATTTAAGTAATTATCCCCATTTTTTCAAATTACTCATCGATAAAAAGAATATGAGTAATTTTTAACGAACACACGAGTTTTAAATGCTTCACATTATTAAGGGCATAAAAATAAGGTTGTCCCTTTCAGTAAACACTGAGCGCTAGAATCCAGGTTGAAAACAGTATGAATACCTGATTATGTGTTAAAAAACTAATCGGGTTGAAAGATAAAATTTTGAATATTCACTTTTCGGGTCATAGGCATAATCGATTACAAGGTCTGTCTTGACGAAGGACTTTAACTTCCAGCGCAATCCGATACCTATCGTTTGTCTCCACTCATCTTCATCGATGTAACTGGAGTCTTCGAACAGGTAGCCCATGTCTGTGAATAGCGAGGTACGCAATGAAGGCCAGCTTTCATATCCAGTAACATATTCGATATTCGCCAGATACAGGCTGTTCCCCGATATACTTCCTGACTCAATGCCGCGCAGGCTATTCGCACCACCAATCGAATAATTGAACTGATTGAAGATTTTTTCAGAGGTGAAGTCTACGATAAAGCGGATATTCAGGTTATCCAGCTGATTAAGTGGATAGTAGTAGCGTGTTTCAAAGCGTAAGCGATAAGCATTGAAATCGCTGCCTAGAAGGCTTGTGCCCTGACTCAGTTCAAGACTGTGATACCGTCCAATACGACGATAAATCTGCTCGCTCACCTTGTCATATTCGAGCTGGACTCCAAGGGTATTGTAGTCACCGGGCTCTATGGATACGTTTTCGTCTGATCCGTCTATAGCCCTGTTGTGTAAAATCATTTTGGCGAATACCCCAACAGGTTGAGTAGTCCAGGGTGTATGCCACACTCTGCCAACTAGAAAGGAAAACTCCCTGTTCTGATCAGTGACTGACTGAGCTGTGTCTGCCAGCAGGGTATCAGTGGATTGATAACCCCAGCGTAATTCATAGGCCAGGTTGAGAGGATTCAGCTCGTAATACGCATTGAAGCGATTAGCCGTATTTCCATTGGCATAATCTTTTTTGGATACCAGCATTGACAGGTTCTGATCAACTCCAAATAACTGATATCCGCGAAATTCGAATCCTGTATCAATATCGCCATTGCCGTTACGGCTGATCCTTGGGTAGGCAAGGAAAAACCTTTTTTCCTTGATATGAATAGAAATTACAGTCTGCTCGCTACATAGGCCCTGATACTCAACATTGACTTCTGAAAAGTAGCCGGTATTTAGTATTTCCTGTCGCACCTGATCTATATCCTGCTGAGATACCTGTTGTCCTTTGTGTAGCTTCGACCACTTTAACAGATAGTCGGGTTTGATCTTCTGGTTGCCGCTAAACACAATATCCTGAATGGTCGATTGGCAATCTGTTTCAGCAACTGCGGGAAATGGAGTTGCACTGCTCAATAACAGTAACAGGATGAGAAACTTTTGTGGGGACAAAGAAACTGGTCTCAACTTAATTACAGTGCAGGTTTAAATAAGTGAGCCTGTTGTAACACATAATCACGAAATTTTTCTGCCAATGGCGACAGGCGTTTGTCCTTACGCTGAACCAGATACCAGCTACGAATGATTGGGAACCCTTCGGCTTTGATAATCTTTAAGCGCTGCTCTTTGAGTTCATGTTCAAGCGTATGAATCGATACTACACCAAGGCCGAGGCCGACAGCGACAGCCTGTTTGATAGCTTCATTGCTGTTCATTTCCATGGTCGGATTTAAGGCTTTATCATTTTCATTAAAGAATCGTTCCATTGCCTGCCGGGTGCCGGAGCCGGGTTCGCGTACCACAAAGCCATGTTCCAGCAACTGATTAATAGTGGCAGGGTGCTTTTGCTGGTTTAGCTGGTGCTCAGGTGAGGCAATAACGACTAGTGGATTTTCCATAAAGGCAACGGTATGCAGGTTCATATTCTCTGGTGGCTGCCCCATCAATACGATATCGGCCTGATTATTAGCTAGCTGTTCGATCAATCCTGCACGATTAGTCACATCAAAGCTGATATGCATGTCCGGGTTGAGTGCATTAAAACTGGCCAGTAGTCGGGTGGCAACCGCAGATACAGTGGAGGCAACTACCAGTTTTAATTTCCCCTGATGACCTTCATTGATCAGTTTAAGTTGCTGTTCAGTTTGCTCAATCTGCTGCAGTATATTGTGACTAAGCAGCAGCATTTCTTCACCGGCATCAGTGAGTTGAACCTTTCTGCCCTGTTTATTAAGCAAGGGAGTGCCCACCATTTCTTCCAGTTGTTTGACTTGCATGGATACCGCTGGTTGGGTCAGATGCAAATGCCTGGCCGCCTGAGTAAAGGTTTTATGTCTGGCGACTTCTGAGAAAACCTTAAGCTGTCTGATTGTAATATTCATGTAAAATGTCAATTATTAGTTATGGTTTGATTATAATGTATTGCTTATATTTTTTATTAAAACTGTGGGCGTTACTTATATATTTAAATCATTATCTTTGATCACCTAAATGACAGCGACTGCGTTGATGCTGTCAGCCTGTGGTGGCAATGGCAATGATAACGACATTGATAACGGCAAAACTGTTGATGTCAACAAACCAGGTTTGCCAGTAGGCCTGGGCTATGAGCTGTATGTGGCTATCTCTTATCTTGACAAATACCCACTGCCAGCACAGGACTATCTGCATTTGAATGATGGCAATGGTCATTTCAATCGCGACGAGAATCCTGTGGTGACAGCTTCAGCGGATATGGTGGCAAGCTGGATTCAACTTCATTGCTCCGAATATCAAGGGATCGTAATCATCGAATCTGTCCCCTTAAATTCTTCGCTATTAGTTTAAAAACGGTTTTATAAAAGCGGTTATCCCCTCAATTTCAAATCCTTTGGCCAGCTTCTGTAGTTTCTGGACAAACGGGATGTAAGCTTCATTCTCTGCTTGCAGGCGAGACAGCAACTCCTGTATTTCAAAGATCTGTCCTGTATCGGCTAATTGATACAGCTCACGCAGCTGTTCAGCGGGCGGTGTGACCATAGGTGCTTTGTCTTCGCTTTCTGCGCTGGCGTATGCCCATGTCAGTCCCAGCTGCTGTTCCAGGCAGTGGTATATCTCATCCAGGCGGTAGGGTTTGCTGATGTAGTCGTCCATTCCGGCTTTACGCATTTCCTGCTCTTCCTCAGAGAACGCCGAAGCTGTTACTGCCACAATTTTCACGTCACGACCTTCGGGAAGTGCGCGTATGCGTCGAGTGGCCTCCATGCCGTCCATGACTGGCATACGCCAGTCCATCCAGATCAAATCCGGCTGCCATTGCTGGAATAGCTCCACGCATTCCTCCCCATTTGATACCACCTTCACATCGAGGGAAATTCTGCTCATGAGTTCGGTCAGAAGTAGCTGGTTTTCACTCTGATCCTCGGCGATCAGGATGCGGCGGTGAGGCTGCCCAGGAGCAAGACCTACTATGTCTCCCCTGTCGCTCTGCTCCACTTCGGCAATGGCCGCACTCTCGACCAGTTCGACAGGTAGTTCGACCCGGAACACGGAGCCTCTGCCAGGCTCACTTTCAACAACGATAGTGCCGCCCATCAACTCAACAAACTGGTGGGTGATGGTCAGGCCCAGGCCGGTACCCTTCTGTCCCGCGCTCTGGGTCAGCTGCACGAAGGGCTGGAAGATATGCTGCAGCCCTTCCTGATCCATACCGGGGCCGCTATCCTCGACTTCGATCAGTATATGGTAACGCTCTTTCTGCTTCACGCCCAGTCGAATGGTGATGCCCCCGGTTTTGGTGAACTTGACCGCATTGCCGACCAGGTTGACCAGGATCTGTCGTAGCCGTGCCTCGTCGCTCCTGATTAATCGGGGGAACTCTGACGATTGATCCAGCTTCAGTTGCAGTCCCTTCTGTTGAGCCCGCAGCCTCATCATGCCACTCACTTCCTTGATCAGTTTACTGAGGTCAAAGGTGGCGATTTCCAGTTGCAGTTTGCCCGCCTCGATTTTGGAGATCTCCAATACATCATTGATCAGATTGAGCAGGTGCTCACCGCTACGGTTGATGATGTCCAGTGTCTCGGCGTTGCTGGCCGTCACCAGAGGATCCTGCCGCATCAAGCTGGAGAAACCGAGAATGGCGTTGAGGGGAGTGCGCAATTCATGGCTCATATTGGCCAGAAAGGTGCTCTTGGCCAGATTGGCTTGCTCAGCCTGTTCTTTGGCGATCTCCAGCTGCCCTGTCCGTTCTTTGACCAGATCTTCAAGATTGTCCCGATGTTGCCTCAAGGCTTGTTCGGCCTGCTTGAGCTCAGTGATATCCATGATCGTGCCGATGACTTTACTGACCCGACCATCCTGGCGTACTGCCGTCGCCGTGGTTCGAATCCATTTGTGCTGGCCATCGGCAGAGGTAAAAGGTAATTCCAGATCGTAGGGTTCCCCCTGTTGTACGCAGCGTTGAAATGCAGCCGATACAGTGGGACGATCATTGGGGGCAAAACAGGAAAGGCTGCGCTCAAGATATTCAACCGATCCCGGGGGCTCCGGCTCGAAGCCATGGATGCGAAAAGCCTCCGCAGTCCAGAATGCGGTCTGGTGTTCGGTATCCCATTCCCATCCGCCGATTCTGGCGAGCCGTTGCGTCGCATTCAGCAGGGCTTCGCTTGCCTGCAGCGCTGCCTGGCGCGACTCCAGTGCATCGCTCATTTGTTCAAAGTCCTGCGCCAGTGCCGTCAATTCGGTAAAGCTGTCAGGAATGGAGGCCAGGGCTTTGTCCTGGCTAAAGTCTCCACTTGCCAGCGCACTGGTCCTGCGGCTAAGTTGCGTCAATGGGATGGCAACGAGCTGTTCAAGCTGGCGGCGTTGGCTCCAGGCCAGGACCAGCCAGATGACCAGGGAGGTCAGGAGGGTCATGCCCAGTGCCAATAGATACGGGCCCATGGCGAGCAACAGCGGGGTTTGATCAACGACAACCCATCCCGAGCGCTGGATCCGGATAGCGCTACCCAGAACCAGTCTGTCAGCGTATCGATAAAACAGTGTGGCATCCCCGCTCAGCCCGCGACGAAATACCTCCAACTGGCTCTGGTTGGTTTGTTGCTTAACCAGATCGAAGGAAGGGTGCGCCAGCAGTGTTCCGAACTGATCCAGAATGAAGATCAAGTCCTGGGTGTGTGCGCCGCTGCCGTGGGTGATTTCCTCCTGAAGTGCTCCCAGGCTCAATTCGCCAATGATCTGACCGCCCCGATCAAGCTGTCTGATCAGGTAAACCATAGGATTGCCTGTACGAACCGATACAAAGGGCCTGGAGATGGTGAGCCTGTTCTGCTGCGTCGACTGAAGGTAAGACAGGTTGGACATATCCAGACCCTTGGAGCGCGGATCGGGAGGCGTGAGCAGTGTGATCCTGTTGCTGCTGTCCAGGTAGTAGACGGTATCAAAGTACCCGTACGCCTTCCATGTGCCTTGCATGAACGCCGACAGGTTCTCCGATACTGTAACCTCGGCGACCTGGCCTACTGCATCCAGCGTTCGAGTCGCCTGATCCAGGTAGCGGTCAACGGTTCGGGCTACCCATTGCACGGTTTGGTGTTGCCGAGCTTCCAGTCTTTGCTCTTCCAGATAGCCTGCCCCACCGATGGCGATCACACTCAACGCCACCAGTGGTACAAACAGGCGCAACAGCACTACACGTTGCAGTACTTCGGCAAGTGCAGGCGATTCTTTCTGGTTCAACAGGACGAGCCTCTCAATGTTCTGTTAATGTTGTATTGCTGGTGCAGCATCGATGCTGACATATTTGCCATTACGAATGGCTCCAATATGGATGGGGCGCAGTGCATCACCGTATTCATCGAAATGGACGGTGTCGCTCAGGCCCTGGAACTCCTTCATATTTATCAGGGCCTGCTTCAACCCGTCAGCGTTACCACCGGTCTCTCGCAAGGCGAGCGTCAGCACCTTGGCAGCTTCATAGCCCATTACCGCCCCGAATGAGGGCGCGCGGCCGAACTTGGACTGGTAGCGTGTTGCGAAATCCTGATAATCCGGGTTTTGCTTGTTGAATGCACTAGTTAATTCGATTCCCATCCCTTCGACTGCTTTGCCGCCATTGTTGATCAATGTCTCTGTCTGCGCCCAGGATGTGGTATACAGCGGAATTTGCCAGTCCATCAGGCGGGCTCGCTGGGCAATCAGCGCAGTGTCGGCATCGGCCGCGATAATCAATAGCTGATCCGGATTACTCTCGCGCAGCTGGGTGATCAACGGGCTGAAGTCAGGTTGCGCCTTCGACGAAAAGCTTGTCCTCGCAACTACCTTGCCACCCAGAGACTCGAATGCTTCCGCAAAGGCATCCAGATAAGCTGTGGTATATGCTGCGTTATCCGTGCCGTAGATAACGGCGATGCGGGTTCTATTAAGATCCTGGAAGATGTGCTGAGCGGACTGGACAGCCTGAGCCGCAATGGGTTGGACGACACGGAAAAAGTAATCATCCTTGCTACTGAGTACCGGGGTCGAGGTGGTGGGGCTAAGCATTATGACCTCGGCTGGATTTGTCACGGCCAGCCCCGCCAGTGACTGGCTGCTGGTTGGGTGTCCAATGATAGCGACTACACCAGCCTTGATCAGTGCGCGGTCAGCAGCCTGGGCACCTTCTGGCGTGCCCAGGTCATCCTGTACCAGCAGTTCAACAGGACGCCCTGCAATGCCGCCCGCCGCATTGACCTCCTCCATGGCCAACTGCACACCGTTGCGCTCCTGAACCCCCAGTTCGGCCTGGATGCCTGTGAGCTGGCCAGCAAAGCCCACGAGGACAGGTTGCTCCTTGCTGCAGTTCGTGAGAAGCAGAGCCGCTATCGCTATTAATAGAATTGACGGTATCGAACGCCTTGGCGTCCTGTGCATTAGCTTTATCGTGTTCATCTGTTTGCCTCTACGCTATGAGTTCGCAGTTGTCTTTTCAGTATAGGAAATTTAAACCTTACTTACAGACGTCAATATAAAAAAACTAATCCAGCATTCCGTAGTTGATCGCTAATTTATGATGTAAGGTAATGATAGATGTTGAATCAATTATTGAATTTTATCCACACCCATTTGGGTTTTCAGCATGGATGCTGTTATTTCGCGAATGCATGGATGCATAGAAGCGTTTTCAGCATGGATGCTGTTAATTCGCGGATGCATATATGCATAGGAGCATGTACCCTGTAACGCTACAAAAATTTGTGAAAAATCCATGTTCAACATATGCCGTTGTGAGGCTTGAACTGTGAATAGGTCGAGCATATCAATCTGAACTGAGCTTATTAAATAAGGGAGGGCTAATTTAAGCTGCCCTTCGGTTTTTGGATAACTGGGGTTAATACAAATAGAAGTGACCAACTTTGTTTGCCACTTGAACTGATTCAAAACAGGTATAAGGTTTTACTTATAACTTGTATCAAAAACTATGAATATCCTTTATTTTGATAAGAGAATATATTCTCAGCCTGTTTTTCAATAACCAGATAAAAACGCAGTTTTTTAGCTGATGCCTTAATACTTAAAGAGGAGCTCAAGATGGCATTATTAGATCAAACCGGACGTTACTCAGACCTGAGTTTAAACGAAGAAAATTTACTTGCTGATGGTAAACATATCCTGGTGGCATACACCATGGAACCTGCTGAAGGTCATGGGTATCTGGAAGCTGCTGCTCACTTTGCGGCGGAATCTTCTACCGGTACTAACGTAGAAGTATCAACTACCGATGATTTCACCAAGGGTGTAGACGCTCTGGTTTACGAAATCGACGAAGCTAAAGGCATCATGAAGATTGCTTACCCGAATGAACTGTTCGATCGTAATGTGATCGATGGTCGCGCCATGATCGTTTCTTTCCTGACTTTGGCGATAGGTAACAATCAGGGCATGGGCGATATCAAAAACGCTCAAATGTTTGATTTCTATGTGCCGCCCAAAATGTTACGCCTGTTCGATGGCCCTGCGATGGATATCTCTGACATGTGGCGTGCACTGGGTCGTCCAATTAAAGATGGCGGTTATATTGCAGGTACTATCATCAAGCCTAAGTTGGGTCTGCGTCCTGAGCCTTTTGCTAATGCTGCCTACCAGTTCTGGTTAGGTGGTGATTTCATCAAGAATGACGAACCTCAGGGAAATCAGGTTTTCTGCCCAATGAAGAAGGTTATTCCTTTAGTTGCTGACGCTATGAAGCGCGCACAGGATGAAACTGGCGAAAACAAGCTTTTCTCAGCAAACATCACCGCAGACGATCACCATGAAATGTGCGCTCGTGCAGATTTTGTACTGGAAACCTTCGGTGAAAATGCATCACAGGTAGCATTTCTGGTTGACGGCTATGTGGGTGGGCCCGGCATGGTAACAACGGCGCGTCGTAACTATCCTGGGCAATACCTGCATTATCATCGTGCGGGTCATGGTGCGGTGACTTCACCGTCTTCCAAGCGTGGTTACACAGCTTATATCCTGGCGAAAATGTCTCGTCTAATGGGGGCTTCCGGTATCCACGTAGGTACCATGGGTTACGGTAAGATGGAAGGTTCAGCGGATGACAAGATTATTGCTTATATGATTGAGCGAGATGAGTGTCAGGGACCGGTTTACTACCAGAAGTGGTATGGCATGAAACCAACAACACCCATCATCTCTGGCGGTATGAACGCACTGCGTCTACCAGGTTTCTTTGAGAATCTGGGTCATGGTAACGTGATCAATACCTCTGGTGGTGGTGCTTACGGACATATCGATTCTCCTGCAGCAGGTGCTAAATCGCTGCATCAGGCTTATGACTGCTGGAAGCAGGGTGCAGACCCAATTGAGTACGCGAAAGAGCATCATGAATTTGCACGTGCATTCGAATCATTTGAGCATGATGCTGATGCACTGTATCCAGGTTGGAGAGACAAGCTGGGTGTTCATAAGTAACAATAAGCCTGCGCTAATTAGAAAAGCCCCTGCTAGTCAGGGGTTTTTTTATGGGAGCATAGTTCAGATAGCGGTCAGCAAAGAAATGCATATCACGCGGGTTCGATTAATCGAGATCATGTGCATATGTTGATAATTACATTGTTTATTATAAGTGTAAAAATTTCTGACAGATTGGTGAGGTATTGTAAAAGTTCTTGACAGTATTTAAATTTAAATTTGAATTTGTATTTGTAAGATTTTGATCTAAAGGTGTCATTTATTTTTGGTATGCTTAATGCATATAGACTTGCTGAAAAATCAACTTTGTCAGGAACATAAAATGAAATTAGGGTTTTTTAAGGTGAAAAGCTTTTTTGCGATATTGTTAATCACTGTTAGCTTTAGTGCTAATTCAACAGTGATTTTTGAAATATCTGGCGTTACAGCGGGAGTACCATTTCCCGGATATCATTCTATTTATAAAAACTCTGCTGAACTTACTTCTAACTATGGGTTTTCTCTTGATTCAATTAAAGATATATATTTAGGTTTGGATCTAACTGGTTACAACTATTATTTGAATGAATCCGAATTAGCTTTATTTGAAACTAATATTGGAACTGAAACTATCGTTGATAATGATACAGGTCATTACTTAAGTGTTGTCAAAGATGCTTACATCGTTGATGTATTAACTGAAGTTAAATTATATTCTGGCACTTTATCAATTGAGTCTGAATATGTCGATTCAACAGAAAGTACTGATGGATTTGGCTTATTTACGATGAGCTTTGATGCTCCTCTAGCTGTTCCTCAAGCTGTTCCAGAGCCAGGCGTTATTGTATTGTTTTCACTTGGTTTAGCCGGCCTTGGATTTGTCAGGAAGAGAAAACAGTCTCAACTTAAATAAAATTGAAAGGTTTATTATACGAAAAGAGAATATTTACCTTTATCTCTTAATCGTTTTATTAAAGGACTAGCTTCACTTGGGAGCCGTCATCTATATGACCCTTTGATATTCTTATTAGATGTTTTCCTTTTTTGTAGGTCGGATAGTCCGGGCATGGATGCCCGAGAGTATAGCTATGCAGGAAGCCGGAGCCGACGAGCAAAGCACTACCCCACGTAAACAATACAAGCACCCAATCAAACTCAAAGGCAGGTCAATGTTGGAAGGCGTCGTTCCTTCATATACAACCTACCATATACAACCTAAGATCCAGGGTTACATGTTGATTATGACGCCAGGCTACCTTGTTCGGTAAACAGGCCAATGGTTGCATACAAAAATTGAACAAATTTGAATATTGGTTTTGAAATGAGGAGCCCAATATTTTATTTGAGTCCTCCTTATGAGCTATTTTTGAAAATCAGTAATCATCCCTCACACGCACAAAACTGGCGAAGCGCGGGATACCATTAGCGGTAAAGCCAAAGTATTTATAGGTAATCAACGATCCAATAGCGGGAGGATTTTTTCTTTCTTCATCAGAATATCCTGTGCCTATCCGGAAGCGTTTTTTATCTGCGGTTTCGACCAGTATTGAGCCGAGCATGCCTTTGTATTTTCCTGACCCTGGAATGTGTTGAATCACTGTAGCTTCAGCATCAAGATAGGTTTTAAGTTTTAGTAAATCATCAGAGCGACCTTTGTTATATCTGGATGATCCCAGATGCAGCATCAGGCCTTCGCCACCCTGATGAACAATGTCATCCAGCTTTTTCATCAATGCTTCGTGACTGGAAATCCGGTATTGCTCAATCAGCTGGATATGTGAGGCGTTAATAGCTCCGATGATTTGTTTAAGCTGTTTTAGCCGCTCATCAAAAGTATCATCACTGCCGGGCAAATCAAAAACCATATACCTGATATCGCGCCAGTCAGCGTCGCTTGATGATTGTCGTCTGACCAGGCCAGAAAGCTGGGCAAACTTTTCTCGACCTAACCATAGTTCACCATCCAGTGCGATTTGGGGTAGCGCTGCGGTAAACCATTCAGGTGCAGGGTAGATATTTCCCTGACGTGAAATTAGATGCGTCCCATCCCAGTATGCCCTGACGCCATCGAGTTTTTCGCTTACCCAGTAATCCTGCAGATTAATGCCGGATTGATAAATATTGGCGAGCAGTAAATCTGGGGTTTGATCGACTGGATTAGAGGCATGAGAAAATGAGGGTAGTAAAAGGAACGGTAATAAAATGAAAAAAAGTTTCATGAAATGGTTTCTCCCTGAAAATGAAAGTCCATGTTGAGATAATTAACTGGAATAATAGCATTTTGTGCTTAGGGTAAGGAGAAATTTTCCTGAAGTGCGCGCTTGCAAGATTCAGCCTTCGTAGCGTAGTCTATGGGTTGATGGGGGTGTTCAAAGATTTTAAGTTTTGGTGTGCTTTCATACCAAGTAGAATGTCCTTACTTCTTACGTACTAATTATATCCAAGGCAGCCATTATGACTTCGAAAGATATCGATATAGAACAATACAAAATCACCAAAGAACCATTCTACGAAGCGCAAGAAGATGAAATACCCCTGTATGAAGCGGCGTACGAAGGTCGACTTCCGGTGATGATTAAGGGACCGACAGGTTGTGGTAAATCGCGCTTTATCGAGCACATGGCCTGGAAATTGGGCAAGCCTGTTATCACAGTGGCCTGTAATGAAGATATGACAGCATCGGATCTGGTAGGACGTTATCTGCTGGATGCAAATGGTACGCGCTGGCTGGATGGTCCGCTGACCACTGCCGCACGTATTGGTGCCATCTGTTATCTGGATGAAATTGTAGAAGCGCGGCAGGATACGACTGTCGTCATTCATCCTCTTACCGACCATCGTAGAACCCTGCCACTGGATAAAAAAGGCGAGTTGATTGATGCCCATCCAGATTTTCAGTTGGTTATTTCGTATAACCCCGGCTATCAAAGTCTGATGAAGGATTTAAAGCAATCCACCAAGCAACGTTTTGTAGCGCTGGATTTTGACTATCCTGATAGCGTGGTTGAAACCTCTATCGTCGCTAAAGAAGCATCGATAGATACGGATATTGCAGAGAAACTAGTCAAAGTGGCGCATACGGCCCGCAACCTGAAAGGTCATGGCCTGGACGAAGGTATCTCCACCCGATTGCTGGTGTATGCAGCGAACTTGATGAATAAAGGTGTCGAAGCCAAAGCTGCCTGCCGTATGGCATTAGTGCGACCCATTACCGATGATGCCGATATTCGTACTACCCTGTATCACTCGATAGACAGTATTTTCGGCTGATCCAGATTTCAAATGTACACAGATAACGTCCAACGCTATCGCGATAAACTTAAATGCAGCTTCGGGCAGATCGATGATTGTTTCGAAGATTATCTATATGATGCATTGACCAGTTTATCGGAGAAGGGTGTTGAGCAATACCTGTCCGGTGCTTCCTTGATCTGTATGATCGGTCGTGGTTGGGAACCGGTTTCTATCTATCTGGAAGAAATGCCGCAGATGGCAAAAAAGCTGGGTGAACCGGTTTTGGAAATGGTTTCCAAAGCCGTGTGGGATATGTCACGTACGCCTAATGGAAAGGCTATTCCACCCTTTATGCAGTGCCTGCCCGAGGCCGCACGTAGGCTGGGCTCGCTGGAACAGATGCGGCGCTTTATCGATATCCTGTTTCAAATGATGGATGACACCACGACCTCGGTGCATGGGCATCATAAAACACATGCCAGTCAGGGCTTGCCCGAACTATTAAAACAGATTCCATATTTACTCAATCAACTGTCGCTGGCTGGATTAAAAAGCTGGATTGATTATGGCGCGCGCAATTACGTTAATCATCCCGAGCGGCAGATGAAGTACTTCAGCCTGCAATCTGCGGACAGCAAGGCTATGCTACAACGCGAACGTCATGGCACGCTGTTTATGGATAATGAGCGAAATCTGGATATGTATTTACGTGGTTTATGGGAGGATCAATCTTACTTTGTCCCCTATTCAGAAGGACTTGATGCATCCAGAAAACTTGTGCCTTATTACGATCAAATGGGTATCCGTATTCCTGACGTTTACGAAGATCTGAATGGTGTGTCAGGGATCGACCGCTACCGCATCACCATTGCACATATCGCAGCGCATCGAAAATGGACCACTCCAATCATTGCCGATAACTTCAGCCCATTTCAGCGCCTGGCTATCGAACATCTGGAAGATTGTCGGATTGAGTATCTGATGCTTCAGGAGTATCCCGGGCTACGCAAATATATGCTGGCGTTACATCCAGAGCCGATAGAAGATGATTGTGATAGCGAAAAAGAATCCTGTGTGCGACATCGTCTGGCGATGTTGTCGAGAGCGATTCTGGATCCAAATCATGGCTATCGGAATGAGTATGTTGTTGATTTTGTGAAGCGTTTTTATCAGGCCGTCGAAGTAGATGGCAGCTCTACTCAGGCCATGGCTGATCTGGCTATTTTATTTACCACAAGAACCCGCCTGCAAAGCGATCAGCAGGCGCGCATCCGTTTTGAAAATACCGTGGTCGATTACCGCGACGATAATCGCCATATGTGGATCTATATCGAACAGGGTGATGAAGAAGAATCGTTTGATGATGAAACTAAGCCCAAACCGGAACAGCTGGATAATGATGGCTTGCCCCCCAGGCATTACGCGGAATGGGATTATGCTACGCAAACCTATAAGCCCGACTGGGTGAGTTTATATGAGTCGATCCACCCTTCAGGCAATGCGTCGGATATCGATGAAATTCTGGATAAGCACAAAGCACTGGCAAAATTGCTGAAGCAGATTCTGGAAACCCTGAAGCCTCAGCAATATATGCGAGTGCGTTATCAGGAAGAGGGTAGTGAACTGGATCTGGATATCGCGATACGCTCGCTGATCGATTATAAATGCGGCGCACAGCCCGATCCACGCATTAATATGAGCCATGAGCACGCGGGGCGCGATATCGCGGTCATGTTGTTACTGGATCTGTCCGCCTCTTTAGCTGACATTCCTGAAGGTTGTGAGCAAAGCATTCTGGAGTTAAGTCAGGAGGCTGTCTCTTTACTGGCCTGGACTATTGAGCAGTTGGGTGATAAATACGCGATAGCCGGGTTCCATTCCGACACGCGTCACAATGTGCGTTATTACCACTTAAAAGGTTACAGTGAGCAATTTGGCGATACGGTCAAAGGTCGATTAGCCGCTATGGATGCCGGGTTTTCAACCCGTATTGGTGCCGCCATGCGGCATGCTGCACATTATCTCGAGGGGCAGAAAGCCGATAAAAAACTGATGCTGATCCTGACTGATGGAGAACCTTCAGATATTGATGTTGAAGATGAGCAGTATCTGATCTCGGATACCAAAAAAGCGGTTGATGAATTATCCTCCAGAGGCATAAATAGTTACTGCATCTCACTGGATAAAAAGGCAGATGATTACATTCGAGATATTTTCGGTAATCAGTTTGCTGTTATCGATCATGTTGATCGCCTGCCTGAACAATTACCTCGATTATTTATGAGCCTGACGCGCTAACCGTATGAAGAATTACCTTACCGTACAAATCACTTTTTCCTACCAGGGGGTTACATATAAACCTTCAAGTCGCATAGATCTGGATAGATTTTTGGAAAAAGGCGAAGCAATTCCAGAGTTTTATCAAATAGTGGCTAAAGAGAATGATATTGACCTCTATTCCTATCAATATGAAGTGATGCAAGTGGGGCAGTGTCAATATCTTGAGGCAACTGGCCTGGCTGAAGAATTCTGTAGTGAAGATCATTTTGATATTGCCGCTTTTGAAGCGCGCTGGAAACAGTTGAATATTGAGCAAAAGCTCGCCGAAATCGCACTAAAGCAAATGAATATCATCGATCTAGATGAGAATAAACCTCTCAGGCAGGCGCTGCTTCAGGCTTATCAGCTGGGTACTGCTGAGGGCTGATTCTTCTATATTAAAAGGGGTAGGCCTGCTCTTCAATTAGGTCAATTTAAGCTAGATCGGTTTTCAAAATACTTCAAAAAAAACTTGGTAAACTAGTCAGGTATGGTTTTTTTCAGGCTAGATTTGTTACTTTATTTCTCATAAATATACCATTCGTCAGATTGGGACAAAATTCCCATATTAAATCATGGCTATTTAGATAAATTTCATGCAATTTTCACGTTCGTTAATTTAAGTTAATAAGTAATAATCTGGTTATCGAGAAATGGTGCTCGACAAAAATCATAAAAATAATGTCTGGCAAGGTAATCGGGGAATAATAAATTAAGGCCAGAGCTTGGCATGGATTCTCAGTCCTTAAATTCTAACTGTAACTTAAGGAGATCTGTCATGAACGTCAAAAAATATACAACTGTTTCATCATTCAATTACCTGTTAATCGCTTTTATTACATTTGTGTTAAGTGCCTGTTCTGATGGGGCGGCATCAATTTCTGACGACCAGTCTGCTGATAGACATAACGATGGTGGGAGTTCAGACAGCTTTTCTATTAAGGAAGCCGTTTGGAACTCAGAAAGGTCGGAGCTACTTGTTAAAGGAGTCGGAGAGAGAAGGCAGGAGGTCACTATCGCAAATGCTGATACCGGTGCCAGTATTGGTTCATTGACGATCAGAAAGAGTGAGTGGAAATTTACAAAGCGCAACCCTGATAATATTCCGTGTACCGTTAAAGCCACTCAGAGAAATGGTAAAACCGATGACCTTGCGGTTAAATATGCCCCCAGTAATTGTGATGCTGGAAATCCCCCTGGTGGCGGAAATCCCCCTCCCCCTGGTGGCGGAAACCCCGGCACAGTTTCCATAAATTCAAGCAGTCAAAACGGTATAACCAGAGTCGTCAGTGAACAGAGTTTTAGCGGGCAGGCTGGCTACACTATTTTTGGTTCCAACGACCTTGGTATGCATTGTGGTGATCTTGATACTCGTATCTCGAGCATACTGCCTCCTTTTAATACGGTGCATTCTCAGGTAGTTCAACGCGGTCTAAGCCCAAGTATATTGTCACCATTAGACGATATCGAAGTGGTTTACTCAGCGGCTTCCAATCCTAATGACCCTATCTTAACTGGTATAAACTCGGCAGGTTCCGGGCCTGTAGCCTCCAGCCTGTTAGCCGATGGCAGTGTGTATAAAACTAACTTCTGGGATGTGGCACGTGATGCCTATGGACCTTTTTATCCTGAAGGGATTTTAAATGCTTTCTATTCAGCTCAGTCTCAGGACAATATCGACCTCGGGCTGCCAATGCCGAATGTTGAAGAATTGTTTTTGAATGAACATCTCACTGCCGAGCAACAGCAAATGCCAGCTCGAGCCACTTTGGCACAACTGAATGATCCTCTGGCATTCAAGTTTTTTGTTGCGGACCAGTTGTTCTTCACCAGTTTCCCCTTCGGTTATACCAAAAATGAGGCTAACTGGTTTGAAGCGGCGGGTATTCCTATGACCGCTTATGATGACTATGGACGTGAAAATCCCTGGCCATTGATGCGCTTACAGGCTAAATCAAAATCTGGCGGACAGGTGCTGGCTTCGCTGGATACGGTATTGCCAATCTCTGGAGAGGCAAACTGTGGTGCATGTCATAATGGCCCTGGAGATCTTAATGACGCCGCCGGAGTTGCGACAGAAAATCTGAGTAAAATAGCTTATTCTGTTGATGATGATGCTGAAGTGCCGTTAGATGTTAGCCTGGAATGGGCGGCTGATATCAATATTCTTCGTTTGCACGATCAAAAACATAAAACCAACCTGATCGTGGGCACCACTATGGATGGCGGCAGCCTGCCGTTTAAAGCGGTAGTTTGCCAAACCTGCCATTACACTCCTGCACTGGATCTGGCTCAGTTGGGACCACAGGGTCCTGAAAACGATGCTCCATTGGTACTCAAGGGTGTTGAAGTATCTCCATCTATAGCTAATGGTCGTGATCAGATTAAGCATAAATCAATGTCGAATGTGATGCATAGACATCATGGCTCTGTCACCGACAAAGATGGTAATAAGCTATTCCCTGATATGCCTCCAGCGGTGAACGCGGATGGAAGTTTTCGTGATCCTGTAGCAGCTAAAGCTGTGCTCGACGAGACCTGTTATCAATGTCACCCAGGTCGTCGTACCGACTGTCTGCGTGGTGCGATGGCCAGTGGTGGCATGCTGTGTCAGGACTGTCATGGAGACATGCAGCAGGTTGGAAGCGATTTCACCAATAATGTTCAACCCCTGGCTTCGGCTGATGGAACTAAAGGGCCAGGCAAGTTCCATCTGGATAGTGACTTTTTCAGCAATCCTGATACACCTCGAGTTCCCTGGGCCAATGAGCCAGGTTGTGGTTCCTGCCATACCGGCGATGTAATGAATAATATGCATGGCACTCCGAATACCATTGGAGATCCTGAGGATGGTATCCGTTTGATGCAGGCCTATCGCGTCAATGATCCCAAGGCAACGCCGATTGTACCGAGTAACAAGCGTTTTGCCGAAAATGTGGTGGAAGCTGGGCCTGCAACAGGCAACCCAATGCTGTATCGAGTGAGTACCGATGATCACGCTGGAATCTTCTGTGAAGCCTGTCATGGCGCAACTCATGGTATCTGGCCCAACAAAAATCCAGATGCTAATGATAATGTGGCTGCGCTTCAGTTACAGGGCCATTCAGGTCCAATAGCTGAATGTAGTGTTTGTCATGAAGGCGACCTGGGCAATACCCTGAAAGGACCGCATGGTATGCATCCGGTTGGTGATACTCGATTCTCTAATGGTGGGCATGAAGATATGGCTGAAAGTAATAAAGACGCCTGTAGAGCCTGTCATGGTAAGAATGGTGAAGGTAGCGTACTCGCTCGAGCCGCTACTGACCGTGTGCTACAGAATGAACATGGCACAGTCACCTTAAATAGAGGTGATCAGGTAACCTGTAATTTATGCCATGATAATGAGTTGGCGAGTAATTCGAGCAGCTCGGATTAAAGTTTTGTTTTGGGATGAGTAAGAGTCTAATTGGTAAGGTCAATATTGCATGAAGGTCGACAAATGACCTGTCGTAAGACAGGTCATTTGTTTTTTTCAGGGTTAGCAAAAAACGTATAAGAGCGGCTATAAGCCAAGCAGCGACAGGTCCAATGAAGAGCCTTTCATCGGCGGACACCAGAAATAACTACCACTGATCGGATGCGTAAAACTGAAAAGGCCGTCCTGAATGCCATCTTCATTACCGCTCATTCGATGCAAGATCATTTCAAAAGCATCAAATGAATGTCCGAATGCAACAAATACCAGCCCACCTTCGGTGTCGGATGTCCAGGGCATGGAGTGGCGTAGAATAAAGGCTTCTGGCTGGAAGCTTTCCTGTGCGGTGCGCTTCACATGTGCAGATTCGGGAGCCTCATCAAATTCTTCGTTATCCTTGATGTGACGGCCAATACAGTCATCCTGTTGCTCGCTGCTCATCGCATCAAGCGTATCAAAGTCATGCAGCCACTGTTGTACAGCAACAAAACTCGAACCATCCAGGCCAGGACCTTTATGCTTGACGATAGCGGCATTGATAGCATCCTCGCCCTGAGGGTTTTCAGTGCCATCTTCATAACCGCTCAGGTCTCGGTTTTCGTCGAAGGTAAAGCTATCAATACAGTCACACAGAGTAAATGCAGGTGTTAGCAGGGATTCAATCAGGCGAGTTTGATGAAATAACTCTCCGCGATCAGTACCGCGCAACCAGCACCATAATGCAGTTGGCGTTGCTGGAATATCCAGCCCTGCAGCGCTGATAGCCGAGAAGCTGCGTAATCCATCAACTGATTTACCCAATGCCAGGACCAGAGACTGTCCTAAGCCAATCACCAGATTTTCACCATCGACCAGATCTTTGAGTTCCTGCAAACAGTTTTGCAGCGCATCGCTGGTATGTATATTGAAAGTTAAAAACCTTGCTATTACAGGGTTTGCAGCAAGGATTCCTGCCTGTGGTTGAGTCATATCCGTTTCCGAGAAAATTAAAATTACTTCTTATTCAATAGTTTCTACTGTACATGTACAGACTGTAAATCATTTGCAGGAATAATTCGTTCAAATAATGAAAATAAAACACTATTGGGGCATTAATACAAACTAGTCGCAACAAAACGGTTATATGGTTAGAATGCATCGCTATATTTGAATTGGCAGGCCGGATTTTTATGGCACTGCTGCCTAAGCATATAACATTTGAGGAATATTTATGTCTACAAAGCACCCCATTATTGTGGTGACGGGCTCTTCAGGGGCCGGTACCTCTACAGTAAAAAAATCTCTGGAAGCTGTTTTTGAGCGTGAAGGTATCACGCCCTGTGTGATTGAGGGTGATAGTTTCCATCGATATGATCGTGCACAAATGAAAGTACAAATGGATAAAGCGATCAAAGATGGACGTGATTTCAGTCATTTTGGTGCAGAAGCTAATGAGTTTGATACCCTTGCCGAACTGTTTAAATCCTACTCAGAAACTGGAACCGGTAAGAAACGTTATTATCTGCATTCTGAACCAGAAGCCGCTGAGCATAATGCGCGCCTGGGCATAGATAAGAAACCAGGTGAATTCACACCCTGGGAAGATATCGAACCGAATACCGATCTGATGTTCTACGAAGGATTGCATGGTTGTGTTAAAAACGATGAAGTAGACATGACCAAGCATGTTGACCTTAAGGTTGGTGTGGTGCCGATTGTAAATCTGGAATGGATCCAGAAGATACACCGTGACAATGCTGAGCGTGGATACAGTGCTGATGTCATTGTCGACACTATCCTGCGCCGTATGCCTGATTACATCAAATATCTTACCCCGCAATTCTCTGAAACAGATATCAACTTCCAGCGCGTTTCAACGGTGGATACCTCGAATCCTTTTATAGCGCGCGATATTCCGACACCAGATGAAAGCTTTGTGGTTATTCGCTTTAAAGATCCCAAGAAATTCAACACCGATTTCCCATACCTGTTAAGCATGATTCATGACTCATTTATGTCGCGTCGTAATACCATTGTGGTACCTGGCGGCAAGATGGGGCTGGCGATGGAGATTATTCTGACACCTATCATCCATAATATGCTGGAACAGCGTAAGTAAGTTTTTATATTCAAGCCCGCTGACCGATTATCTGGTCAGCGGTTCTTTTGTGCCTGAAATAATATCCCTTGATTTACTTTACAGGCATATATCGTTTCCAATACTGCTGGGCTGCTCACCCCACAGAAAAGATCCCTGTAGCGTGTAACCACCTAGATATAAGCTGCGTGTAATCACCATCTGATCCAGATCAATTTCGTAAAACGTACCGTCCTGACTGGCTATTCCATAGTAGAAATTTTCATCGGGACTGACGCTGGCAGTATGACCCTGAGATTTTCGTCCTGCCGGTGGAGTGCTGGCTACGGTGATATTTTGAATATTTGTGTGGGTAGTAATATCGATCACGCTGATAAAGGTATCGTTGTGATTGGTAACAATGGCAATATTTCTATCTGGTGCAAATACCGTATGTCCAGCACCCTGTCCGACATCGGCTACAGCCTCCACTGTCATAGTATTACGGTTAATCACAAACAGATGTCCCTCGGTTGAGCCCATATAGATATGGATGCCATCGGGATGAAAGTCAGCGTGATGCGAGCCCATAATCGCAGGGTCAAAGCCGGTCAGTGAAACCTGGCCGGTCTGGATCAAATGATTGCCGCGTATTTCAAAGCGAACTAGTCCAGGAGGGATGTGCTGAAATGGGCTGCCTTCAAGTACCGCATAGTAATCAGAGCCAGCCTTCAGGATATGGTGCATTGCGGTGGGTAAAACCAGGATATCCAGCAGATGGCCATTGGTTGAATAATATTGCAGGATACGGGTGGTGCGATCGAGTTGGAGAAAGCTGTGCTTACTCACCCAGTAAGGGTGTCCGGTAGCATTGCTGCCACCAAAATCAACAGGTGGATTGTAAACCTCGCTGCCTACAAGCTGCTTAATTTGCGACTGTTTAACCTTCACCAGCGTGGTTTGAGGTTTATCCTTACCGGAGATTAGAGCGCTACGATTTTTCGGGTTATAACTGGAAGAACGTGGTTTATGGTTCAATGCCAGGCGGGTTTCTTCTTCGAAGGTACATACATTTATAACACCTACCGAGGCAGCGTTCCGTGTGATGGCATAAATCTTATTGGGGCCAGCAAGATCGACCGGGTAGGGTTGATCAGCCGTATCAACAGTGGCAAGTAGCGTCATACTGGGAATGTCGATTTTATACACTCTGTCGTTATCATTATCGCTATAAAAAACGATACCCGGTTCAGTGGTTGCCATCGCCGAAAAACAGGATAGGATCAGGCTAGCGGTTAATAGCTGAATATGTCGTTTTATCATGATTATTTCCTGTGCTTTATTATATGAGGGTGATACAACGCATACAGATTGTTGGAGAAACAATACGGATAGTATAAAGCGGAGTTGTTATCGGCCTTGTCGGTCAAAAGCTTGACTAACCCAATGTTTATAGCAGTTCGCCGACACTATGCTGAAGATGAATATAACTGAAGCTGGCCTGAGTCCTGATATTCACAAAGGCAGCCTATTGATTTTAATACAAATTTACCACTGATCGAGATTTGTTAAATATGTATGACCGGCTTATAGATTCTCATTGTCACCTGGATGATGATCGTTTCGATGAAGATCGTTTAGCGATGATGCAGCGTGCGCAGGCCTGCGGTATTTCCAGAATTATAATACCTGCTACCACCGCTAAACGCTGGCCCAAAGTCAGACAGGTGGCAGATGAGTTCACCGGGGTATCGGCCAGTTATGGGCTACACCCGATGTTTATGTCAGAGCACCAGCCTGAAGATATTGCGCTGCTGGATGAATGGTTACAACAGAATGAGGCGGTAGCCGTAGGCGAATGCGGTCTGGATTTTTTTATTTCCGATCAGGATCAGGATGCGCAGCTAATACTGTTTCGTGATCAGCTCACAGTGGCCTGTAATCATCGCTTACCGGTGATTATCCATGCACGTAAAGCGCTAGATCTGGTGATACGCGAGATTCGTAATTCCAGTATCGAATTGGGTGTAATACACAGTTTTAGTGGTAGTCTGCAACAGGCGCATCAACTGGTTGAGCTTGGGTTTAAGCTGGGCATAGCGGCGATTGTCGGGTATGAGCGGGCAAAGAAACTAAGGCAGATAGTGCGTGAGATCGATATGAATGCGCTGTTGATCGAAACCGATGCGCCTGATCAGAGTGGCCCGCAGCATCGGGGTGTTAGAAATGAACCCGCATTTATCATGGATCATCTGGTAACTGTAGCGAACTTACGTGAAATGGATGTAGATGAGTGCGCCAGACAGTTGTCACAAAACTGTAGGCAGTTGTTCAAATTGACTGATTGACGGGCAAAACCTCAATTGTATATGCGCAGCAACTCAGCTGAATGTAATCTGCAACTGGCGTCAGCAAGCCCTGGTCTATTTTATTTCAGGTATCGGTCACTTATGAGTAACAAGCTGGCTGTTAGCTGATTGCTGGTCTGTTTTATAATAAAAACAACTTAACATAAGCCCGAGCTGATTTGCTTCCTCAGTTTGTATATGGTTATATAAATAAGCATGTACTTAACTTATAGAGGAATACATGCTTAAAATAATAAAACCTGGCGCAATTCTCGCGCTATCCCTTCTTTCAATGCCCTCCCATGCATCTAATTGCGGATCAATCCAGATTGCTGAAATGAACTGGGCTTCAGCCGAGTTAATGGCCAATGTCGATAAGATTATTCTGGACGATGGATATGGTTGCGATGTCAGTCTGATACCGGGGGCTACGCAAACCACATTTGCATCCATGAATGAAAAAGGTCAGCCGGATGTCGCTCCTGAAATGTGGACTAATGCAGTTGCTGTTCCATTGAAAAAGGCAATGGGCGAAGGTCGTCTACATTCCCTTAATAAGGGCCCGATTACTGACCTTGGCGAAGGCTGGTGGATTACCCCCAAAACCGCCAAAGATCATCCTGAATTGAAAACTGTTCTGGATATTCTTAAACACCCTGAAATTTTTCCTGACAAGGAAGATCCTGGTAAAGGCGCCTTTGTCGGCTGTCCTGCTGGTTGGGGCTGCCAGCTTATAAACGCCAACCTGTTCCGCGCTTTTGACATGGAAAAGAAAGGCTGGAAGCTGGTCGACCCAGGCTCGGCTGCCGGTCTTGATGGTTCCATGTCAAAAGCTGTTGAGCGTGGCGAGTACTGGTTTGGTTATTACTGGTCACCCACCGCCTTGATTGGTAAATACAAAATGGTCAAGGTTCCTTTTGGGGTTCCTTTTGTGGGCAGGGATCATTGGGATAACTGCCTTGTTAAAGCAGAGCAGGATTGTGCCAAACCCAAACCGAGTGCCTGGATTCAATCAGAAGTACAAACTATCGTTACCGACAAACATAAAAAAACGGCAGGTAAGGCTGTAACAGAGTATTACAGTAAGCGGATTTTTCCTGGTGAAGTCATGAACGAGATGCTGGTTTATATGGGGGATAATCAGGCATCAGGTGAAGATGCTGCGATTGAGTTCCTGCTCAAGCATGAGGATGTGTGGACAAAATGGGTACCCGAAGACGTCGCCAGAAAAGTCACTAAATCATTGAATTGATTGTTATCAGGCCCGGTTAATTCAGAGCCCATCTTATTAATGATGGGCTTTATTTAACCTGAATCCGTAAAAAATAAAAATGATCGGGAGGTCAGATGGAAATTTTTGAGGACTTTCCTTCCCTGGGGCGTGCAGACCTCAGGGATTTGAAAAAAACAATTGATGCCGGGTTTCGTGAATTCACCCGCGCATATGGTGAGGATATTGAAAATTTTTTTGATCCTCTGTTGCAATTTATGGTGTGGTTTGAAAAGTTGCTTCAGGCGACACCCTGGCCGGTGATTCTACTGGTCATTGCTGCGGTTGCATGGTTTGGATCACGCAGTATCAAGATCACTGCAGGTAGCGTACTGTCTTTTGTTGTCATTGGTTATTTCGGCATGTGGGAAGATCTGATGTCGACGCTGGCGATTATTTCGGTGGCGACCTCCCTGTGTGTGATACTGGGCATCCCTCTGGGTATCCTGATGGCGAAATCTGATCGTACGCAAATGGTTATTACCCCAGTACTGGATGTAATGCAGACCATCCCTGCTTTTGTTTATCTGATTCCGGTGGTGATGCTGCTCGGTATCGGTAAGGTGCCGGGCCTGATTGCCGTCAGTATTTATGCGATTCCTCCTATTGTGCGCCTGACTAACCTGGGAATTCGGCTGGTGGATAAAGAAGCACTGGAAGCAGCTGATGCTTTTGGGGCCAGTTATTTCCAGAAATTATTTGGCGTACAGATACCGCTCGCGCTACCCAATATCTTTGCGGGTGTAAATCAGACCATTATGATGGCACTGTCGATGGTCGTAATTGCATCCATGATCGGTGTCGCCGGTCTGGGTGTGCCTGTTCTACGTGCGATCTCCAATCAGTATCTTGCACTGGGGCTGATGAATGGGCTGGCAATAGTTGCACTGGCAATTATCTTCGACCGGGTCTCTCAGCAATATGGAATAAGAATTCAGAAACACCGAACAGGGCAGGACAATGGCTGATATTAAAATTAAGATCGAAAATCTGACCAAGATATTTGGCCCGAAACCAGCTGCTGTACTAAAGCATGTAAATGCCGGTGTAGATAAGGATCAGCTATTAAGCGAACATGGTCATGTTCTTGGCTTACACGATATAAATTTGTCGCTCGAAAACAAGAATATCGAAGTGATCATGGGCTTGTCTGGTTCAGGAAAATCTACCTTGATCCGTCATATCAATCGACTCATTGAACCCACTGCCGGATCGATTCTGGTGGATGGTGAAGACGTAATGAAAATGAATGAAAAAGAGTTACGTCATTTTCGGCAATCTAAAACTGCCATGGTATTCCAGAAGTTTGCGCTGATGCCACACCACACTATTATCGAAAATGCCGGCTTCGGTTTAAAGATACAGGGCAAGGAAAAAAGGGATATTCAGCAGCAGGCGCAGAAGTGGCTGGACAGAGTAGGTTTATCTGGATATGAAAACCATTATCCGGCTCAGCTTTCAGGTGGCATGCAGCAGCGTGTTGGCCTGGCTCGTGCGCTGGCCTGTGATGCCGATATTCTGATGATGGACGAGGCATTCAGCGCGCTTGATCCGCTGATTCGTTCCGACATGCAGGACCTGCTACTTGAGCTACAGGAAGAGCTGCACAAAACCATCGTCTTTATTACCCATGATCTGGATGAGGCGTTAAAGATTGGCGACAAAATTTCGATTCTCAATCAGGGCTTGCTGGTGCAGCATGGTACCCCGCAGGAAATATTGCTTAATCCAGCAGACGACTATGTCGAACGTTTTGTGGCCGATGTGAATCGTACTCGAGTGTTGCTGGCAAAATCTATTATGATGGATGAAAGGCCAGACCATGATCATTCTCAGTCGGTCACGGTGAGGGAAACTGAAACCGTTGATACCGTATTACATGCACTATTATCTGAAGATGGTACCTACGTAGTCGTAGAGGATCGTAAGGGGCAAAAAGTTGGGTATATTGATAAGGAAACGCTGGCTGAGACCTTAAAGCAAAACGAAAAGGATGAGGTGATCACAGAAGTAGCCTGATAAAGCTTTACAGGGCAGGTTGGTTTAATCCAGATAGGGCTTAACCAGATTAGCCATCATCTGGATATGATCTTCTCGATCATTCAGGCAGGGGATGTAATAGTATTGCTCCCCACCGTTTTCCTCAAATATCTCCTTATTTTCCATCTGGATCTCTTCCAGTGTCTCCAGGCAATCTACCGAGAAACCGGGACACACCACATCGATCTCCTTGAGCCCTTTCTGCGCCATAGCGGCGAGTATTTCCGAGGTATAAGGCTTTAGCCAGGTCTGTTTACCAAAACGTGATTGAAAGCTCATCGCCCACTGATCTGAACCCAGTCCCATGATGGTGGCCAGCAGGTGTGCGGTCCCCATGCATTGATCGTAGTAGGGATCGCCCAGGTCAACATTACGCTGAGGCAGGCCGTGGAATGACATCAACAGGAAACGCTGGCGCTGCTGTTGTTGCCAGTGTTCCTGTATGGAGGCTGCCAGCGCATGGATATAGTCGGGGTCACCATGGTATTGATTGATAAAACATAGCTCGGGTACCTCGCGCCAGGATTTCATTACATCAGCGATATGGTCAAAGGTGGTCGCTGTGGTAGTTGCTGAGTTTTGCGGGTAGAGCGGCAGGATAATCATTTTCCTGTATTGCTCCTGCTGTAACTGGTTTAACACCGAGGCAAAGGATGGCTCACCATAACGCATCATTAATTCTACCTTTACCTCATCCCCCAGTTTTTGCTGTAGGGCCTGCTGCTGGCGGCGACTAATAGACAGAAGAGGTGAGCCTTCATCGGTCCAGATTCGATTGTATGCGGTCAGAGACTTTTTCGATCTAAAAGGCAGGATAATCAGGTTGAGAATAAACCACCAGATAAAAGCCGGTATCTCTACCACGCGTTGATCGGACAGGAATTGTTTAAGAAAGCTACGCACAGAAGGTACGGTATTATTGGCGGGTGTGCCCAGATTGGTCAGGATTACAGCGGTTTTTTGCAAGCGCATATTAAGAGTATGTTGGTTTTATTTTTATCAGGAGACTAAGTGTGTCAGATTACTCCTGCAAGTCAAATTCGTTATCGGGTAATGAAAAAAAACGTTTTTAAAAAATCAGGATTCTAATAACCTGATGCTATCTATATATAAAAATAAATAATTATAAAACAGGGGGTTTTGCTATTGACAATAGAAAGATATGCACATTTTTATTCAAGTTTTGAATAAGGGATAATACTCCAGCACATTTTTTTCTATTGAAACATTGCTGCTTGTAAGTTATTGAATATAAAGAATAAAAAAAATTGTTCGTAAATCATACAATTTAACACAACTGTAACATTGGCGCGGGCTGGACGACATTTTTAAATACTTACACACAGACTTATCCACAGGAAATGTGGATAAATGAATATTGTCAATTTTGACAACAGTTTAGCTCTCGGCGCGTAGAATTTACTTTAACAAGTGCTCGTAAGTGTTTTTTGATTAGAGGTGGAAAAAGTCGTACTACCAGATACGACTTTGCTGTTGCATAGGTGATGTTATGATGTCACTTTTAAGCCGGTGATTGATTTTCTTATGCCCCAAACAATGCAAGTCTGTTCCTTTGCAATGATGTTACCGGTATACCATTATTTTGATTACCTGATCGATTCCTCTATTTCCTGCCAGCCCGGGCAACGTTACATCCTGCCTTTTGGTTCCACTGAAAAAACTGGCATCCTGATCAGCTGTAATGAGAACAATGAATCTGAGCGCAAGCTTAAGCCTGTTAAACAACAGCTGGATACTCATCCCGTACTGTCGTCGCATTTAATGCAACTGGCTGAATGGATGGCAGATTATTACTGTCAGCCAGCGGGCGAATTACTGTTTCAGTTTCTTCCGCGTTATTTACGTAACAAGCAAACCCAGAAATCAGTCGCTGTTGAATACTGGTGTGCGCAAAATCTATCAGACGAAGATTTTCAAAGCCTGCAACGCAAGGCTCCAAAGCAATGTCAGTTGTTAGAGACTGTGATGGAAAGCGAATATGGTCTGCATGCCGCGCAACTTAATGATCTGCATAGTGGATGGCGTGCACAGATGAAAGGCCTGCAGGATAAAGGGCTGGTGCGTAGTGAATTTCGTGAGCCCCTGTATGCGGTTGAAACGATTGAAGATGAGGCTCCAGTACTTAGCGATGAGCAGCAACAGGCAGTGACATCTATAACACAGGGCTTAGGGGCATTTCGGGTAGATCTGCTTCAAGGAGTGACCGGTAGTGGTAAAACCGAGGTGTACCTGGCACTCATGCAGCAGGTTATCGCCGAGGGCAAGCAGGTGATTTATCTGGTGCCAGAGATCGGACTTACTCCTCAATTGTTGCAGCGATTACAAAATCGCCTGGGCAAGGCTGTCGTCACTTCGCATTCCGGGCAGGCTGAATACCCGCGTTATCAAAGCTGGGATCAGTTTCGACGTGGGGCAGCTCAGGTGATGATTGGAACCCGTTCGGCGCTATTCAGTGAAGCGCCAGATCTGGGGCTGATCATTATAGATGAAGAACACGATAGCTCTTATCGACAGCAGGATGGGGTGCGCTATCACGCACGCGACGTAGCGATTAAACGCGCTCAAATGCTCAATATATCGGTAGTGTTGGGCTCAGCCACGCCGTCGCTGGAAACACTGCATAACCTGAGCAAGCCGCATTTCTTTCATCATCAACTCAGACAGAGACCGGGTAGCGCAAAGCCGCCACAGGTTCAGCTAGTTGATTGCGGCAGTGTGAATCTGAATACGGGATGCAGTCCGCAACTGCTGCAGGCCATGCATCAGCATTTACAGCAGCAGGGGCAGGTTCTGCTGTTTTTAAATCGGCGTGGATTTGCTCCTGTGGTGATGTGTCATGAATGTGGCTGGCAGGCTGAGTGTCATCAATGCGATGCACGTATGACGCTGCATCAATCGCTTAACCGTATGGTTTGCCATCATTGTGGCTATGCAGAGCCCGTGGTCCGTAGTTGCCCTAAATGCGGCGAGAAAGAGATTCGTCATTACGGCGTAGGTACTGAACAGCTACAGCAATTTATCCAGCAGCATTTCGATAAGGTGCCGGTGATTCGCATAGACCGCGATAGCGTGAGCAATTCCAGGCAGATGGAAAACATGCTGCAACCGGTACGCGATGGCGAGCCCTGTATTCTGGTGGGTACCCAGATGCTGGCCAAGGGGCACGATTATCCGAACATTACACTGGTGGGTATTCTGGATAGCGACCAGGCCTTATATAGCAGTTTTTATCGAGCTACAGAACGCCTGATCCAGACAGTGTTGCAGGTGGCTGGGCGCGCAGGACGGGCGGACAGGGCAGGGCAGGCGCTCTTGCAAACCGCATTCCCTCAACACGAATTGATGCAAAAGCTGTGTCATCAGGATTATGCCGAGCTGGTGCAGCCAATCATGCAGGAGCGTCAGTTGGTAGGATTTCCGCCGTATGTAAGAGTGATTACGCTAAGTGCTGATGCGCTGGAGTTGAATCTGGCGATGAATCGTTTGCATCAGATCCATAAGGTTCTGATGGCTTTAGATCAGATTTCGAACATCAAGGTGGTTGGGCCGATTCCAGCACTAATGACACGACGCATTGGACGGTATCGTGCTCAGTTATCCTTGCTAGGAGGCAATATTCGACAATTGCGCCAGATACTGAATAGTGTGTTGCCTGAAATCCAGCGCGTTAAAAATACGGCGCGTTTAAGATTGATTGTTGAAGTTGACCCTCTGGACCTGTAAAAAATAATCCTCATACTGTGCTGCTTGGCCTTTAACCTGCGCTGGCACCTTTAAAAAGTGTTAACAGGCCCTAATACCATGTAGAATTCGCATTTTTTTAATACCCGGCAGAATCCTTTTGAAGCAGCAAGTCGAACAATTGATAACCTCATCCATTCAACAACTGATCAGCAACGGTGACCTGGCTCAGGATTTTCAGGCGAAAGTACTGGTTACGCCTAGTAAAGATAGTTCTCAGGGTGATTTTGCATCGAATGTGGCACTGGCAGCGGCTAAAACTGCAGGCATGTCCCCACGCCAGTTTGCCGAAAAACTAGTTGCGCACATCCAGTATCAGGACTGGTTACAGAAGATAGAGATTGCAGGCCCAGGCTTTATCAATTTCTTTCTAAATGCCGATGTCAATCAATCTCTGGTCAATCAAATCCTGCAACAGAAGTCCGATTTTGGTCACTGTGATTTTGGCAATAAACAGCGCGTGCAGATTGAGTATGTTTCTGCAAATCCTACTGGGCCGCTGCATGTAGGCCATGGTCGTGGTGCTGCTTACGGTGCTACGCTGTCCAATATGCTCAAGGCAGTCGGTTATGAAGTGAGCAATGAATACTATGTCAACGATGCTGGTCGTCAGATGGATATACTGGGTACATCGGTATGGCTGCGCTATCTGGAACTGGCGGGTGAAACCCTGACCTTTCCATCCAATGGTTATAAAGGTGATTACATCTGGGATATCGCCGCCACTTTACATCGTGAAAATGGCGATACCTACCGCAAAACCACAGGCGAAGTGTTCGACAATGTAACCGCTGATGCACCAGAGGGTGACAAGGAGTTACATATCGATGACCTGATTGCTAATGCCAAAAAATTATTAGGTGCGCAAGCCTATCGAGTGGTATTCGATCTGGCATTGAATACCCTGGTGGATGTGATCAGCGCCGATCTGAAGCTGTTTGGCGTCGAGTTCGATGAATGGTTTTCCGAACGCCAGCTTACCGATAAAGGTATCGTCGATAAAGCACTGCAAACCCTGCAGGATAAAGGGCAGGTATATGAAAAGGATGGCGCGCTATGGTTTAAATCCAGCGAGTTTGGTGATGAGAAAGATCGCGTCGTCAAACGCGAGAACGGCGCAACTACCTATTTTGCTTCGGATATTGCCTACCACATGAATAAATTTGACCGTGGCTTTGATTTCGTGATCAATATCTGGGGTGCTGATCATCACGGCTATATCCCACGCGTAAAGGCTTCGCTGCAGGCGATGGATTATCCCGCTGACAAGCTGGAAGTACTGCTGGTGCAATTTGCTAACCTGTTCGAAAATGGTGAAAAAATGCCAATGTCGACGCGTTCCGGTGAATTTGTCACCCTGCGTACGCTACGTGAAGATGTAGGGAAAGATGCTGCGCGTTTCTTTTATGTAATGCGTAAAGCCGATCAGCATATGGATTTCGATCTGACACTGGCGCGCCAGCAATCTACTGACAACCCGGTATTCTATGTGCAATACGCACATGCTCGTATTTGTAGCGTAGAAAAACAATGCGAAGAGCAGGGTATAACACTGGACATCGAAAACGCCGCCCTGCAAAAACTGGATAACAGCCACGAACAGGCCATTCTGAAATTGCTTGCTCTATATCCTGCACGACTGCTGAGTGCAGCACAACGTCGTGAACCGCATATTGTCGTGAATTATCTACGCGAACTGTCGAACCTGTTTCACTCCTGGTACAACGCGCATAAATTTATCGTCGATGATGTAGAGCTGATGAATGCACGTATTGCGCTTGCCTTTGCCACCCGTCAGGTTCTGAAAAACGGACTACACATGATGGGTGTTAGCGCACCCGAGAAAATGTAAGTCATGGCTGAAGCAAAAAAATCATCACCCTGGGTCTGGGTTTCACTAGGCTTGATCATTGGGTTGTTTGTCGCGTTCGTACTTTTTCTGGATCAGAAAATTGTAAAAACTACGCATCAGCCCTTGCCAGCCGATACGACTCAGGAAGACAGTAAAAAACCGATATTTGACTTTTATACGGTGTTGCCCAAGCGTGAAGTGGATATCCCTGAGCCTGATTTGAGTGAAAATAAGCGGAATAAAAAATCACCACAAAAGCAACCAGCAGCTAAGGTTCAATATATTTTACAGGCCGGTTCATTTACCACTGCCGAAGATGCTGAGCGGCAAAAGGCGAAGCTGGCTTTAGTCGGGCTGCAGTCAGTGGTGAGCAAGGCGGATGTGAATGGTACGGTTTACTTTCGAGTTGAGCTTGGGCCCTTTGTGGACGATGGTGCCTACTCTGAGGTTAAGAACCTGCTGATTGAAAACGATATCGCTTATATCCCAAAAGCTATTCACTAGGCTTGCTTCGATTAAGCTCGGTTTTGCCGGGTTCAGGTATTATTAAAAGAAATGGAGATCAGTAATGATAGATAAAATCAGTATGGACTTTGAAGTCAATATTGACACAAACGCTCCAGCAAAATCGAATATTCGCCCAAGCAGTCCGAATAGCCCATTTTGTATTGCCATACTGGGAGATTTCAGTGGCCGTACTAATCGTTCGCAGCATGAGCCTGGGACGCTTTCCAGTCGACGTTTGATTGAAATAGATTGCGATAATTTTGAACAGGTAATGGCGCGTTTCAATATCAGTTTGAATCTGAACTTCGCTGAGGGCGAAGGCATACAGATGAGCATAAAAGAGCTGGATGATTTTCATCCCGATGAACTGTATGAAAAGCTCGAAACCTTCAGCGAGCTTCGCAGCCTGCGTCGCAGATTAAAAAACAATAATAGCTTTGCCGAAGCTGCGGCTGAGATACAGAGCTGGAACATAGTAAATGAATCTCCAGTTATCCAGCCAGCAAGCCCTGCTGATTCTGATGTAAATAAGGCAATACAGGCCGACGCGGGAAATTTACTAAATAGCATACTTGGTTCTCAACAACAATCCTCAGGCGCTTCTAATGCTGCAACAAGTCAAATCGACCGCTTGATTAAAAGAGTGGTTGCACCTTACATCGAACCTGCTGCTGACCCGCGACAGGATGAGATGATATCCAGTGTCGATCAGGCGATACAAACCCATATGCGAGATATTTTGCATCATGCTGATTTTCAGGCGCTGGAATCTGCCTGGCAATCTGTGGACTTTTTGATTAAACGTCTGGAGACCGATGCCAGTCTGAAAATAAAAATACTGGATGTCAGCAAGCAGGAGTTACAGGCCGATCTGGCGGTGGATGACCTGACGGCCTCTTCGATCTACAAACTGTTCTGCGATCCCGCTGAAGGCGATGAACCATGCAGTGTGTTGCTGGGCAACTATAGTTTCACCGACAGCATTGATGATGTACTCTCGCTGGCCAGTATAGCTGCTATTGCCAAACAGGCAGGTGCTCCGTTTATTGCGGCTGCTGAAGAAACTCTGGCTGGCTGTGAGTCATTTGCCACTACGCCCGATTATGAAGACTGGAATCATAGTATCAGTGAAGGGGTGAGCAGCGCCTGGAAAATGTTACGCCAGTCATCTGTGGCCGCTTATATAGGTTTGGCCCTGCCGAGATTTTTACTCAGATTGCCCTATGGCAGGAAAACCAGGCCGATAGACTCATTTTCTTTTGAAGAAATGCCAGACGAGCCTTGTCATGCCTGTTATCTGTGGGGCAATGCGGCGTTCATCAAGGTTGAGTTACTGGCGCGCAATTTCAAAAAACGCGGCTGGCAGATGCGGCCGGGCGAAGAGTATCAAACCGACGGACTGCCGGTTCATTACTATAAAGAAGATGGCGAAACCGTGGGCAAGCCTGTGGCCGAAATCCTGCTAACGGAAAAGGGCGGGGAAATCATAAGCCAGCAGGGCTTGATGCCCTTATGGTCGGTTAAAAACAGCGATGCTATTCGATCATCTGACTTTCGTTCAGTGGATGAAAATGGTCAGACAATCATCGGACGTTGGGTATCCTAACTTACGCTAGCCCTGTTGCAATAATTGCTTGAGGTCGATAACGGCTGCATTAGCACGTGATATGTAAGATGCCATCACCAGCGAGTGATTGGCGAACATGCCAAAGCCTGAGCCATTCATGATCATCGGTGACCACAGTGGTTCCTGGGTGGCTTCCAGTTCTCTGATGATCTGGCGCAGGCTGATCAGTGCGTTTTTCTTACGCAGGATACTGTCGAAATCCTTCTCTACGGCTTTCATAATATGTACCAGAGCCCAGGCCGCGCCACGCGTCTGATAAAACACATCATCAATCTCGCTCCATGGGGTTTGAATATCAACCTCGTTAGCGGTATGGGTAGATTGCTCGGCGGCAGCGTCTCCCGCCAGATCTGTATTGATGCGAGTCTGGCCCACGCTGGCACTGAGACGTTGCGACAGACTGCCAAGGCGTTTTTCAACCTGACCCAGCCAGTCAGCCAGGTTATCTGCGCGTGCATAAAACTGAGCTTCAGGGTTATTCGGATTTTGCAGGCGTTTCAGATAGCTCTGCATCGCGTTCAGGCCTTTTTGATATTCGCTTTCAGTGGCTGGGAAAAGCCAGGACTCATTATCAAAGTTGAATTGCGGTTCAGCAATAATCAAATCCTTATCCTCAACAGACTGTGATTGTGAACGGCTGAAATCGTTACGCATCGCGCGCGCCATATCTCGGCATTGAATCAAAACCCCGTATTCCCAGTTGGGTATGTTGTCCAGCCACAGGCTGGGGGGCAATACATCATTGCTGAGATAGCCGCCGGGTTTGGTTAGCAGGGTTTGCATAAGATGAATAACGGTTGCTGTGGTGGTACTGCCGATAGTGATATTCTGCGAATCCTGCGGTGCCATCTGCTGGGTAACCTGCTGTACATCGAAACTGTCGGGTTCCTGACTCCAGTACCATCCGAGCATAATCAGGCACAGCAATATTGCTACGATCAGGCCACCGGTAAAGCCGAGGGGGTATTCGCTGTTTTTGAAATTGTTAAATCCTGTTTTCAATCGGTCCATTAGGTCTTCACTGGTTATGTTCATAATCTTGAATCTTGTGAGTTTTCGTGCAACAGTCTGCGCGTTCATTAAAACAGATATCCATGTACTAAGGAACCTCTGTAAAGATCAAGATCTAAACTGCTGCTACACAACACAAAAATCAAGGACTATCCATGAAAATATTTAAATACCTGATGCTAACGCTAGGCGCGCTTATTCTACTGGTGGTTATCACTGTGGGTGTATTTCTCGCTACTTTTGATGCCAATCAATACAAGCAGGAGCTGTCAGATCTGCTGCGACAGCAAACTGGGCGTGAACTGGTCTTTCAGGGTGATATAGGCTTAACCCTGTATCCTGCACTGGGGATGAAGCTGGGTTCTCTGACCCTGTCCAATGCTGTGGGATTCGGTAATCGCCCCATGCTGTCGGTGAATAAGGTCAGTGCCAGTGTGGATGTATTATCCATTCTGTCATTAAAGCCACAGGTGGCGCAACTTGTGCTGGATGGGCTAAATGTTGATTTGCAGAAAAATGCTCAGGGCGTGACCAACTGGGATGACCTGGTCAAAAAAGCTGAGGCTCAGCCCGAATCTTCGACCACAGCCCCGGCAACCGATCAGCCTGCTGAGGGCAAGCCTATGCAAATCGGTGGAGCGTTTGGCGGATTGAATATTACTAATGCCAATATTAACTGGAACGATGCCCAGGCGGGCGCTCAATATAGCGTTAGTGACCTGTCACTGGTCAGTGGTGCGATAGAGCCAGAGAAGGCATTCCCGCTAGCGCTGAAACTATCCCTCTCCAGTGCGCAACAATTGACAAGTGATATCCAGCTGGATACCGAGGTGTTGTTCAAAAATCAAACTCTGAAGCTATCAGCCGTCAAGCTCAATGCGCGTGCAAATGGCAAACTCATCCCGCTGGATGAAGTGAAGTTATTACTCAATGCGGATGTTGAGTTTGCGTTAAACAGAAATCAGCTGTCTGTTGAGGGGCTCAGTACACAGATCAATACGACAGGTGGTGTGCTTACCTCCTCTGAAGTGAAGCTGGCCGGTGAAGTGGGTTTTGATTTAAATCAGCAGCATTTGACTATAGCCGTGCTGGATGTGACGGCAGATTTGGCTGGAGAATCCGTACCCAACCAGAAAATGAAAGTGGGTATGTCCTCTTCACAGCTGGATATGAGGCTAGATAAGCGCAGCATCGATTTAGCGAATCTGGTGATGATGCTAAATGACAACCGCTTCGAGGGTTTTGTTAAGGTACAGGATTACGCACAGCCAGCGCTTAGCTTTAAACTGGCTTCAAAAAGCCTGGATGTCGATAAGCTCACCGGTTGGGTACGTCCTGAACCAGTCGAAACGCCGACCACTGTGGATGCCCCTGCTACGGAACCGGCACCCGATGTAGAGATTGCGCTACCAATGGAATTGCTGCGTAGTTTAAAAATTGATGGCGAGCTGGGTATAGGTAAATTGGTGGCACAGGGCCTGAGCATGCAAAACCTGTTACTCAAGGTTAAGGCTGCTGATGGCGTGATTGAACTCAACCCAATCAAACTGGATTTATACGATGGCAGCTTTGATGGCTCAGTAAAAATCAATGCCCAGGGTGAAAAGCCCGTGTATAGCGTGCACAAAAAGCTATCGGCTTTCCATATCGGTGAATTTCTGAAGGATTTCATGCAAAAAGATCCGGTTAGCGGGTTAGCTAATCTGGATGTTAATGTTACTACACAGGGTGACTGGCTCAGTCAGCTTAAGTCTAACCTGAATGGTAAGGTTGCTGTTGCGATAGAGGATGGTGCCCTGAAAGGTTTTAATCTAAGAGCAGAAATCGATAAAGCCAAAGCCAGTTTACAGGGTGAAAAGCTAAAGGATCGTGAAGTCCAGAAAACTGATTTTAGTGCGCTGTCCTTAGGCGGTGTGATCAACAATGGCGTGTTTGCCACTGATGACCTGAATCTGCAGGCTCCGCTGCTACGGGTAGGCGGAGCGGGAACGGTCAATCTGGTAAAGGAAAGCGTGGACTATCTGGTCAATGCCAAGATTGTAGGTACGACCAAGGGGCAGGGCGCGGGTGGCCTCAATGACCTGGCTGGATTATTAATACCGGTAAAGGTCACCGGTTCCTGGCTGGATCCAAAACTTGATGTGCAACTGGATGATATTCTGAAAAAGAAATTCGATGCTGAAAAAGCAAAAATCGCGGCTGAGGTTGCTGATCAGAAGGCAGCGCTACAGGCAAAACTGGCAGCGGAAAAAGCCAAACTGAAAGCAGCACAGGAAAAGAAAATCGCCGCTGAAAAAGAAGCGCTGGCTAAAAAGCAGCAGTTGCTTGAAGCAGAGCAGAAAGCAAAGCTGGCAGCGGAAAAGAAAAAGCAACAGGATGCGCTGGAGGCAAAGAAAAAAGCAGAAGAGGAAAGGGCCAAAAGCAAGCTGGAAGAAAAGCTGAAAAAACTGTTTTAATGCCAGATATTGCGCAATATTTGCTGCCCTGGTTTGATCAGTATGGGCGTAAGGACCTGCCCTGGCAGCAGCAGGTGAATGGATACAGGGTCTGGTTATCCGAAATCATGCTGCAGCAAACTCAGGTCGCAACGGTTATTCCGTATTTTAATCGGTTTATCGAATCCTTTCCTGATGTAAACGCATTGGCAGACGCTGATCTGGATTCTGTATTGAATCATTGGGCCGGTTTAGGGTATTACGCACGAGCGCGTAACCTGCATAAAACAGCCGCTATGGTGAAGGATCGGTTCAGCGGCAGTTTCCCCGAAGACTTGCAACAACTGGAGTCTTTACCGGGTATTGGTCGCTCTACAGCTGCTGCGATTCTCAGTCTGGCTTATCAACAAAAGGCTACGATTCTGGATGGCAATGTTAAGCGCGTACTGGCAAGGGTTTATCAGGTGGATGGATGGTATGGTCAAAGCAGGACCCTGAATACATTATGGGGCATAGCAGAACAACAAACGCCAGACCGTCGAGTGGCTCACTATAATCAGGCGATGATGGATCTGGGTGCTACCGTTTGTAAACGGAGTAAGCCGCTGTGTGAAAGTTGCCCGCTAATAGATATATGTGCCAGTTATCAGCAGGGTACCCAGCAGCAGTATCCGGTTTCTCGTCCAGCCAGGAAGCGTCCGCATAAGCATTGCTGGGTATTACTGCATCAATCAGAAAGTCATATTCTGCTGGAGCGCAGGCCGCCCAGTGGTATCTGGGGTGGCTTGTGGTCATTACCGGAAATGGAAGATCTGGCCCAACTGGATAGCTGGCAGTTACAGCATCTGGGGCAGGTTAAGCAGGTTTGTGAAACGCAGGAAAACTCTTTACTACATAAATTTACTCATTTTGATTTGAGTCTTTCAGTCGCGCGAGTAGAGTTTTCACAGCAGGATAGATTGCCTGCGCCGGTAATAGTGTCAGAGCTGGAAAGATATCAATGGATAGAATGTGAGCAGCTTGCTCAATACGGGCTGCCAACGCCTATTCAGAAAATCCTTAATCGTTATTGATACAGTTCAGGAGCCTGTCGGATTTTGGATGAATCTACTGCGGAAAAGGCATTTTGGCCAAAAATCCAATCATTTTCGTTAAATAGGCTCACTATTCGACTCAAATGATCGAAATATTTGACTCAAAATGCCATTCCCTCGCTGCGATCACCTAAACCCGACAGTATTCTGGCCAGTGCTTTTTAAGTTGCTGACTGCAAGGAATCCAGGCTAATGACAGCCTTTGATGTGGTGGTGATCTTCAGGGGTTAAAGTACAGATAAAAATTTGAGCGCCACCTGCTCAACAGGTTTATCAGAGGGGGGCTAGTCCTCCTGATGTTTCATCTCCCTGGCCAGTTGCTCCAGTTCCTGTAAGCGTTTCCATGCTATGTCATTAGCACCTGGGCCGGCAGTAGGTAACATATCTCGTGGTCTAAGCTCTCTTCCATCCAGAGCATGGACGCGGATAGGACTAATTGGCTGGCCGCTTTCTTTATCTCGAAAAACGATGGGTTCATTACCTTCGCCATAAATCCATTTGTCGCCCCATTGGGTTAGAGCAATGAGTAATGGCATCAATTCTTTACCTTTATTGGTCAGGATATACTCATGGCGTTTGGCGCCCTCTTTGATAGGTACGCGTTCCAGAATATCATTGTCACACAGTTTTTTAAGGCGAGACGTCAGGATGTTGCGAGCAATTCCAAGATGGCGTTGAAATTCTTCGAAACGGTGGACACCAAAAAATGATTCACGGATTATCAGCATAGACCAGCCTTCTCCGATGATCTCCAGTATATGAGCAATAGACCCGTTTAGCGGGTCAAAGCGTTCCATTTTCATATGATTTGAGTGAGTTCTTTTAAAGTTGGCAGCTATCCTATAGTTTTATTAAGAAACTGTAAATATTTCTCAGCCTTTTCGGGTTCATTTTTTGTTCAGCATTGGTGGCTCAAACTGTCACAAATCATAATCAGGATACTTCAATGAAAACTTCAATGGCCTTAATGATACCAGCTTTGCTGGCTATGCCTCTTGCGCAAGCTGACTTATACGTTGAGTTAGGTGCAGAAAGTGGCTCGAAAGAATTAATTGCTACTAGCAATGGAGATAACATTTACAGTGGAGGGGGTGTTAAGGTAGCAGCAGGTGTTCAAAATTATATTAATTATGATACCTCTATTCGGCTGACACTGGGTTATCTGGGAGACTCGGTGGATGCAACGAATGGACACGCAGCAATAAATACGGTAACTTTTGACGCGCTGTATCTGGTCAACTCTGGCCTGCATACCTTCGGCATTGGTCCCACCGTCCATATGAGTCCGAGTTATCACGATAATGTGTCGGGTTATACTCCCGTAGATATAGAGTTCGATAATGCAGTAGGACTTATGTTTCAATACGGTTATAAATTAGTTCCGGGTATTGAAATTGGGGCTCGAGTTACCAATATCGAATATGTCAATAATGCAACTACGCTTGATGCAAGCAGTTTTGGAGTATATTTGTCGAATGGGTTTTAAAATTGATGAGCGCTTGATCGCTGACTGCAATGTGCTGCTGGAGCAGGATGATATAAGCTTTCTATTTCATAATAATGCCGATGTATTGTGGTTCATTCTGGTGCCGCATACCGATGCGGTTGAGTTTTACCAGTTGTCTATGCAGCAACAGCACAATATTTGTGCACAGATTAATCGCGTCAGTGAGTTGATCAACAACAATTTTCAGTTCGATAAGCTTAATGTTGCGACTATAGGTAATGTGGTTTCTCAAATGCATATCCATATCGTAGCCAGGCGAAAAGATGATCCTTACTGGCCGGGTGTGGTTTGGGGACAGACTGTACGAAATCAACATGATGCATCGTTTATTGATCGGGTACGCAGCCTGATAGTAAGTTGTTAACTGCCTGTATTGGTCCCAGTTTTACATTGACATTTCACAGTCAAAGTATACAAATAGAACATTGATATTTCTCTAGAAGCTGATTTTTATGCATTACATTAACCCCGATATCTCAACGCTGAAGCGGTTGCGTCCACTTAGCCAGTTTACTGATGAGCATTTACAAACACTTGCCAATCAGCTCCAGCTTAAGACAGCGCGAAAAAAGGAGAAACTTATCGAGCTGGGTTGTACAGATGATTACAGCTTGTTTGTGATTGAAGGTGAAGTGACTCTGAAAGCCCGCGACGGAAAAGTTCAGGAGCTGAGTTTTGACCAGAAACAGGAGCTTAACCCCATTGCTCAGCTACGCCCCTGTATCTATGATGTAATCGCGACCAGTCAGCTTACCTATCTGAAGATAGATAAACACCTGCTCACTCAGTTTGCACAGCTAATGGAACAGGGGGAAGACGTGGATGATATAAGCGTGCATATGTTTGAAGGGGATGTTAATGCTAACAGTTTAACCATGCATCTGTATCAGGACCTGATAGAAGATAAAATCACACTACCCAGTTTGCCCGAGGTCGCGCATAAAATTCAGCAGGTATTTAACAGTGAAGATGTTAATGCTGATAAAGTAGCCCAGGTATTGCTGGCCGACCCGGCGATGACGGGAAAACTGATCCGGGTAGCCAATAGTGCCCTGTATCGAGGCGTAGCTCAGATTGATACGCTACAGGCGGTAGTGGTTCGACTGGGTATGGATACTACTTATAAGCTGGTGATGACCTACGCAATGAATGAGCTGTTTAAAAGCCATTCTGAGTATGTGTCAAAACGTATGCATCAGTTATCGATGCATAGTCGAAAGGTTGCAGCAATCACTCGTGTGCTGGCTGAGAATAGTAAAAAATTCGACCCTGAGCAGGCTATGTTAGCTGGGCTTGTACATGACCTTGGGGTCATTGTTATCCTGAATTACATCGACCTTCATAACGAGGAATTATCCGACACTCAGCAGTTGGAGCAAACCATTGTGACCATGCGCCCCCAGATTACCGGCATGCTGATGCAGAAATGGAATTTCACCGATGAGATTATTCGTGTAGCCGAAGAGTGTGAGGACTGGTTTAGAAATCCAGAGGAAGAGGCAGACCTGTGTGATCTGGTCATGGTCGCTCAATATCACAGTATGATGGGTACGCCGGAGATGAAGTCATTACCACCGATTAGCACTTTACCCGCTATGGTTAAACTCCATATGGGGCCGACGGAAAGTATCGAACTGATCAAGCAATCGCGTGAGAAAATCGCTGAAATAGAGAAATTATTACAATAGTTCGCCGAAATAACCTTAACTTCATCAAGTTTGCTCTGTTTTTCGGTGCCATCCCTTTCATCGCCCGTTTGTTTTCTGTATGGTGTGGGGCTCTTTTACTAGTACAGACCTAAAACATCATGAATATAGCAGACAACCATGTCGTTACCCTGAATTACACCCTGACCGATAACGATGGCGAAATCATAGACCAGGCCAACGACGGCAGTTTTGTTTACCTGCATGGCGCAAGTAACATTATCCCTGGACTGGAAAAGGAATTAACCGGTAAGGCAGTAGGTGATCAGCTGAACGTTAAGGTCTCACCTGATGAAGGATATGGTCAGCGTAATGAAGCACTGGTTGAAGAAGTACCACGTGAAATGTTTCCAGAAGGCGATGGTGTTCAGGCCGGTATGGTATTTCACGCTGAAGGGCCAGGCGGCGAATTAATCACTGTCACTGTGCTTGAAGTGGGTGAAGAAACCGTAAAGATCGATGCCAATCATGCCCTGGCTGGAATCGAGCTTAACTTTGAGGTTGAAGTTATGGGTATCCGCGAAGCAGAAGCGGTTGAGCTGGAACATGGACATGTACACGGACCTGATGGACATCACCACGACCATTAAGTTGTAGTCAGTAGCCCAGGATCTCTGGGCTACTGACTCACTATTCTCCACTGCTCCCCTCTTTTTTTATCACTAAACAGGTCTTTCTCCAGGCATTTCCTGTAATGGTGAGCACATAAGCTTAATCTGAATTAATAAATCATCTATTCAGCTACCTTTTTCCCGCTAATAATTGGCTGTAACAAAATTTAACAAATCCATTTTAGTTTTCTGATGCATTCAAACTGGAAAAAAGATATAAAGCTCTGGTTCGTAGTGTTTTTCCCATTCCCTGGGATTATTTTTATTAAAAACCTCAGGGGCATATAGCTAATTATTATATAGACAGGAGATATCATGTTTGAAAAATTAGACATAACAAAATTGACTGAGACCTACGTTATACCCTGGGGTATCAATATTGCGCTTGCTCTGCTTGTCTTTCTGGTTGGTAAATTTATCGTCAATCTTTTAACCGGTCTGTTACGCAAAGTTCTAACCAAATCGAAGATGGATTCAATTCTGGTTGAATTCGTATCATCTATTTTCAAAACTGTCCTGATGCTGTTTGTGGTGATAGCCGCACTAGATCGTTTAGGGGTTGAAACAACTTCTCTTATCGCATTGTTAGGTGCTGCTGGACTGGCTATTGGCCTGGCGCTTCAGGGTTCTTTGCAGAATTTTGCAGCAGGTGTCATGCTGATTGTTTTTAGACCGTTCAAGGCAGGTGATTTTGTCGAAGCTGGTGGAGTAGCCGGTGTGGTGGAATCAATCAGTATCTTTAGTTCAATTTTTCGCACCGGTGATAATCGCGAAGTGATTATTCCTAACGGTTCTATCTATGGTGGCACCATTACTAACTATTCGGCGCGCGCGACCCGTCGTATAGATATGGTATTTGGTATTGGCTATGACGATGACATCAAGAAAGCCAAGGAACTGCTGCAGAAGGTAGTGACGTCTGATGAAAGAGTGCTGGCTGATCCAGCTCCGGTGATTGCAGTCTCTGAACTGGCGGATTCTTCGGTTAACTTTGTGGTTCGACCCTGGGTTAATACAGCTGATTACTGGGCGGTGTTATGGGATTTAACTGAGAAGGTTAAGCTGGAATTTGATGCCAATGGCGTATCTATTCCTTATCCTCAGATGGATGTGCACCATCCTGACAAGGCTGCTTAATTTATTTTAGGTAGATAAATTAAGCCCTGCTCATGTAGTATGAGTGGGGCTTTTTTATGGGAGATTATTTAGTCATCCTTAAGTGCGAAATCTACTGCAGCCTGAGCGTGTATGGCAGTAGTATCAAATAATGGAATACTGGTATCTGACTGTTTAACCAGTGAGGTTATTTCAGTGCAGCCAGCGATAATGCACTCAGCTCCCTTATTTACCAGGTCGTCGATAATGTTCAGGTAGTTCTGACGTGAAACCTTGTTAATTTCGCCATGACACAATTCATTAAAAATCACTTCATCAACGAGCTTGCAGGATTCGTCGTCGGGAATAATCACTTCTAAACCATTATCCTGTAGATGTGATTTATAGTAATCCATCTGCATGGTAAAACGGGTACCCAGTAATCCCGTCGAGCTGTAACCCTGACCCTTGATAGCTTTAGCGGTAGCATCGGCTATATGCAGAATCGGGATGTGAATATATTCCTGAATGATCGGTACCGAGATATGCATAGTGTTAGTGCCAATGATTAAAAAGTCAGCGCCAGCCTGCTGCAGCTTTAATGCCTGCTGCGCAAGTATCTCTCCAGCCTCATCCCATGCGCCCTTTTTTTGCAGTTCAGCGATTTCGGCAAAATCCACACTGGACATTAAAATCCTGGCGCTATGAAAACCGCCCAGTCGTTGCTGTATCCCTTCATTTAACAACTGGTAATACAGGGCACTGCTGTGCCAGCTCATGCCGGCCAGTAATCCTATCGCTTTCATATGGTTTGCTCCGCTTTTAATATGGGCAGAATTTCATCAAAGGTATGAATCGCCTGAAAATGCTCAACGTCTTTTTTGGCTGCCTTCGAGTCAGGTTGATAGATCGCAAGCAGATTGGCGATGCCGTATTGCTCGGCAGACTTCAACACGTTCAAATTATCATCTACCAGCAGTGTGCGCATACGATCAAATGGATGGATTCTATTCACCTCATCCCAGCAGGCAATGTTTTCCTTAGGCAGGGAAAACTCATGTACGGTAATCATTCGGTCGAATTTATGTGCCAGGCCGGTTTTGTCCATCTTCAGGTTCAGACTGTCGTGGTGTGCATTAGTCACCATCACAATGTCTTTTTCGGCGGCTTTCAGCCCATCCAGAAATTCATGGCAAAAAGGCACTTCCTGCACCCGGTGACGTACCTCGTGTTTAAGCGCTACCACATCTATACCCAGTGCCTCGGTCCAGTAAGTGGTGCTGTACCATTCCAGCGTGCCCTCCAGGGCGCGAGTCTTTGCATTGATGGATGCTTTGGCCTGCTCTGGGTCGAGACCAAACTCCTGCGCATAACGTTCAGGCAGGTATTCCAGCCAGAAGTAATTATCGAAATTCAAATCCAGCAAAGTGCCATCCATGTCCAGTAGCACGGTATCAATCTGGGTCCAGTTGAGCATAGTTATCAGTGATCATTTTTAAAGAGGTTATAATCGCATAATTAAGTGAGGGCCTGTTAACACTATGAAGCAAAAACCTGAAATCAAACGTATTACAGAATTGGCAAAGTCACGCCTGTTCGCCATACAGCAGCTGGATTTACAGTTTTCTAATGGAGTACAGGTTCAGTTTGAACGCATCAAGGCGAATGCCGGGCGAGCAGTGATGGTGGCGGCGATTACCGCCCAGAATGAGATTATTCTGATACGCGAATATGCTGCGGGAACCGAGCGTTACGAGTTGCAATTACCCAAGGGTATAGTGGAGCCGGATGAAGATAGCATACAGGCGGCTAACCGCGAGCTATCGGAAGAGACGGGTTATGCGGGCAGGGTGTCTAAAATGTTGCAGACTCTGCGTGTCTCTCCTGGTTATTTTCAACATGAAACCGATCTGGTGATGTTGACGGAGCTGTTTGAAAACAAACTGGAAAGTGGTGATGAGCCAGAGCCACCAGAAGTGATCAAATACCCATTGGCAAAAGTGGATGAACTGCTGGGTCGAGATGACTTTAGCGAGTCGCGCAGTATTGCCGGGTTGTTGCTGGTGATGCGAGAGCTGCGTATTCCAGGTTAATCAATCAGTCCCGCTTCTTTCTCAAATTTCTTTAACACGATCCCCTCCGAACCACAGCAACTGGCAGTACATTTATTCATCCGTTTAACTTCATCAGCAGACTTACCCAGCCAGTCATCCACAGTGGCGTTTTCAGAGGCGCAATCGCAGCTGATATCAGTATGAGCATACACATGCTTCAAACCGATCTCACTCGCCTGTTGAGCGGCTATGTCGATGATTTCATGCGGGGTTTGCGGTACATGCGATAACTGATACGCCGGGAAGAATTTGGTGACATGCCAGGGGCTATCCTCACCCAGGTTATCGCGTATCCATTCGGCAATGGCCTTTAACTCAGCCGGGTCATCATTCTTACCAGGAATAACATTGGTACGCGTTTCGACATGTATACCCAGGTCGTGCGCCTTTTTGATCGATGCTAGTACCTGGCGCACATCACTCACCGGGCACACATCTTTATAAAACTCATCCGACAGACTTTTAATATCCGAACACAAAACATCGATATAGGGAGCCACCTCTTCCAGTGCCTCGTTGGTAACAAAGCTATTGGATACATAAACCGTGTACAGCCCCGCCTCCTTTGCCAGCTTGCCGACATCGATAACATACTCCATCCACACTGCCGGTTCTGAATAGGTGAATGCAATACCATCAGCACCATGCTTTTTCGCCAGCTCGATAATCTCTTCTGGCTTTACCCAGGCATCGGTGGACTCACCGCGTGCCAGCTTGTCCAGAGCTTCCACGCCCCATGAGATATCGAGGTTATGGCAACCCTTGCAACGGAAGTTACAGCCATAGCTACCGATAGACATCACCCTGGAGCCGGGACGATAGTGATACACGGGCTTATTCTCTATAGCCTCTACATCAATGGCTGAGATAATGCCGTAAGAAAGGTTATACAGGGTTCCGTGACGGTTAACATGAGACTGGCAAAAACCACGCTGGCCATGACGCAGGTGGCAGCGCCACAGGCACAGGTTACACACGGTATCACCGTTATCCAGTGGGGTTTGCAGGCGAGTCTCAATCAGTTGGTAATTTTCAGGCATGGAATAAATCCGGGGTTGGGGATGTCATGTTTCTATCTGACTCTAACACAGAATCAGCAAACTTGTTTGTTGTGTAAAAGATGATCAATAATAGTCAGTTATAGCCATATATTAAACATATTGTAAAAGAGGTCTTATGAAAAAGTTACTGCTAAGTGTTCTGTTTTTATTCGGTTTTTCACTGAATGCACAGGCACAGGAAATGTTCGAGCTATCCGAAAACTGCTCTGAAGACGTCATGAATATGATCAAGTGCAAGGTAGCTGAAGATGTTTCAGCTGATGACGCCATCGACTCCATGAAGCTACGCGCCAACTTTCTGAATTTTAAACTGGTAGGGCATATGCCATTATCAGAGCAGGTAAAGGCCAACGGTGGCGAATCCAACCGTATGGAAATCTTCCAGTTCTGCGATGCTAATATCGCCGCCAAAATGGTCAGGTACAGCATGGCATTCGCAGGCTATCTGCCCTGCCGAATCTCACTGGTACTGGATGACAAGGGCCAGGCCTGGCTGATCACTCTGAATATGGACAAAACCATGGGCGATGCCTCCTTACCCAAAGAGTTACAGGGGCTAGGCATGAAGGTCAGAAACAATATCTACTCGATCATTACTGCCGGTGCAGAAGGCGATCTGTAAGTAGCCCCTAAGAAAGTGCGGCAAAGGCCAGAGCCGCACAACTCTAGTTAATACTTGCTTCGAGACAGTCAAAATACCCAGGTAGCTCAGTTGGTAAAACAGAGAAGGGTTAAAATATTTCTCACAAAATCAATTGCTTATCGGCCCCTGGGTTCATAACAATTTTCATGTGGTAAAAAATCTGAAAAGGTCCGCCGACATGTTGCACGCTATTGGCGGAAAATGCTCAATAATTGCGATCAAGAAGGCCTGTCGCCAGAGAAGTATTCCAGAAAGACAGGATACTCTATCCTTTACAGCGACCAGAGCTAGTGATTCCATATTCGAAGCTACAAGCGGTTGCTGTGTGGTGAACTAATGATTGAAGAGCTTAGTACGCTAGCAGTGGTGCACCGAAAGCTGATCATAAGGATGATAATCCGCGCGTAACGTTCTATGGGAATTGGCGGCGGGTGACTGCTTACAATGCCCGGCTGTGATGTAAAGTTTCCTGACAAATCATCAATCAAAACCGTAAAAAATTTTTACATTTTAGGTGGTAAAAAATTCACTATATTGAAGTTCAAGGTAAAATTTGGCTTGACATCTAGGTAGTGTTTATGCTGGCTTAATTCTTGCCTTATATATTATGTCGTAAACGAAAAAGGGTATATTCATGAAAAATGTATTAAAAAATATTTTATTTCTTGGACTGATTTACTCTGGAATTTCTAGTGCGGTTATAATTGATTTTGCTGGGGGGACAGCTTACTTATCAGATGGTACAAGTGTTTCAACAAGCGATACCATGTCTCCACTTTATTATAGTAATGTGGATTACTATATTGAAGATGGGGTTAAATTTGACTTTGTCGGGGGGTATGGAATTGTTGGTCGCTACTATGATTCATTCAGCCATCCAGAAATAGAGAACAGTGTTATCCATGCACACTGGAATGCAGTAAAATCGATGGTTATTTCTATGGTCGATGGCTCGCTGTTTGATTTAAATTATATAGACTTAACCTCTAATACAACTGTAGGAGGAGGGACAGCAACTGGAACTGAGCTTTCTTATATTTCTACAAATAGTGGCGATTCTGAGCTACTTCCTTCAAGTGATTGGGGTATTGACTATATATCTACTGGGGCAGCTGGTGATGGCATTGAACGGTTGTTTTTAGGTAATGAGTTTGATGGACTGTTGTCAGCTACTTTTACATCTGATAATGCATACTGTTTTGGTTTAGATAACTTTTATATTAATGAACCAGCACCTCCAATTCCTGAGCCAGCAATTATTTCTCTGTTTGTCCTGGGGCTGGCAGGATTAGGCTTATCTCGTAGAAGAAAGATCATGAAGTAATTGCTATTCCTGGTATAGCTGTTTTATTTATCAAGCCGCCTCAATTTTGGGGTGGCTTGTATCTTATCTAAAAATGTCCATAACCTTCAGAATCAAATGTCCAGTAAAGTGCGGATATTTTTAATGATCAGTTTTTTTATATTATGATTTTTAAAACTGACTTGACTCGAGCCGCACAACTCTATTTAATACGCGCTTTCCAAAATTCTGAATCGAACACTCGCTTCGAGACAGTCAAAATGCCCAGGTAGCTCAGTCGGTAGAGCAGGGGACTGAAAATCCCCGTGTCGGTGGTTCGATTCCGCCCCTGGGCACCATTCTAAACCGTAAATCCATCACTATCGAAGCCTTGTTAATATTCGTTCATCCATCTGGAATCGAACAGAATGTTTGTCGGTGGTTCGATAATTCGGGTCATCCTTGACCCTCACCCTACAGGCTCGCTATGCTCGTGCGAAATTCGTTCCAGACGAATTTGTCCGCCCCTGGGCACCATTTTATATATTTATCTCTTAATTTTCGAAGCCCTGCTATTCACTAAATACCGTGCATGGAATCGAACAGCATTTTTGTCGGTGGTTAGATTGTTTGACTCATCCCTGAGCCAAATCCTGCGGACTCGCTATCGCTCACGTTAGCCTGTTCCGGGCAGGCTAATCCGCCCCAGGGCACCATTTATAACCTACCCCTATCATCGCGACAGAAAACAGCTCCTGCGTTTTCTGCATACATACCATCCATGGCAATAACCGAAGCGTGGCAGGAGTGATACAGGGATGTATCGTTTACGGAACCAAGGGAAGCCATCTTATTTCGAAGCCCTGCTATTCACCAAAGACTGTGCTTGGAATCGAACAGCATTATTGTCGGTAGTTAGATTGTTTGACTCATCCATGGGCCAAATCGTTATTACACTCATCCCTGGGTTCCACCCTTCGGCTGTTCAAATTTAATCCCGATAAATTTGTCGGACTCTCTATCGCTCACGTTAGCCAGTTCCGGACAGGCTAATCCGCCCCTAGGTACCATTTATAACCTACCCCTGTCATCGCGACAGAAAACAGCTCCTGGTTTTCTGCATACATACCATCCATGGCAATAACCCAAGCGCGGCAGGAGTGATACAGGGAAGTATCGTTTACGGAACAAAGGGAAGCCATCTTAATTCTGAGGCCTCGATCTTTCCTATCATCGTGCCATTCAAATATACTTGTTCCTGGATACTCTGAAAAAACCAAAATGAATAAATAAGTGTATTTAGTAAACTGTCACCGTAATTTCGCACTGGGGAAGTTGGGCTTTTCCAGTTGAAATGGCAAGAATATTCCACTAACGATGTTCGCAAACTGCGAAGCAAAGCCTCAAATCTCTCGGCCGAATTGATTGACTGGTCTGAGAAGGTAGAATCCTGGATTGAAGAGAATGGAACCTCGGCACTAGGCAAGTCTATGAGGCTCAAACAAAAGCGCCGCGAGGTGGTGAAGAGAGTACTTCTCTTCGCCATTTCGAAATCTTCTGTTCGGACTTTGGGCTACGGCGTAAAGACTATACTCCTTGCTTAGCCATGGCAGTATGGCCCCAGTTCGTGCGTGCCCGCTTAGAAGTAGGGCCCTCCGAGCAGCCGCTGCAAGAGATTCATGCGCAGCTAGTCAATGAGTACGACGAGGTTCCAATCATCCAACCGATGTCGGCGTCGATTCGAGTGGCTGATATAACAATACACATTCATGATCTTTGGAATCGAACTGATGGTCCCATGCCAGGGGAGCAGGTGTGATGCCGTCAAACAAACAGAACAACTACGCGCCTTCGGCGCAGGACGCAGCGTTCCGCTGTGCGTGTTTTAAACAGTCTGTCCAAACAGCAGACTTTCAGGGGGTGGCTGATTTATACCCGATGTGTTGATAAAACTACCGTTGATTATTTTGTCATTGAATGAGAGCATATTGCTGCATATCACAAAATTTTAGCAGTTGCCAATATGCTTAATGCTGTATCTTTGCAGTCAGCTGTAGATGTAAAAAATAATAAATTGGAGACCAAATGTGTCGAGAATAACAAAATGGTTATTGTTTGGAGTGGTATGCAGTTTACTTCCCATACTATTTAAAGTCATCACCTATGTTACTCGAGGGCAGAATATTGAACTCACAATTTTGGTAGAACATGGTGAGTTGTTTTTAATATCTACTGCAATAGCCGCTACTGGCTTGGGCGAGTTGGTAACAGAAGGACCAAAGCCAACTACCGGTGTAATACTTACAGCATTTTCATCTTTTGCTCTAACGGCAGTTTCAGCTTATTGGTTTTCTGATTTAAATAATGCAGCACAGGTGGATCTAAATAATATCGTTAATGCATCAGTCACAATTTTCCTTGTGTCTTTGATAAGTACATTTATATGTTTTAAACAGACGGAGGTCCCAGCATGGAGAATCTAACAATTTTGTATCCTGTTATCTTCGGATTAATCTCAATTTTTGGTTTATTTCTTACTAAAAATAAAAATTCAAAAATTGAGTCGCACCTTAAGAGTATAAAGAATAACTTTATTGGTTTTCAGTCCACAGAAAGCAATGATAGTGATATTTCTGAGAAAGCGAAAGATATTGTATGGGAATTAGAAGAATCGTTGGCTGATATTAAGGAAGCTGTTGTTCAAATTGGAAACAATCTATTTATCAAGAAATTAGGGCAAAGGGGTCCCGAAATAATTTATTTTAATCTTGAGCCAAAAATTTCAGGATTCATAAAGGATAATCCGAATCTTTTGAGGCATCCTGATAAAATCTATGAAGTTGTTATCTCAATGAGGATGGAGAAGCAATCATTAGAACGTGACCCAAAAGATAGTATAAAGATAATGAATAACTAGCCAATTTGATCTTCTGAACTCAAACTTTGAATGTCGGTTCATGGTCAAGACTGTGTGAAAAGTCAAAGATTGGTATAATAGTTCATTACAACCACCGGGTCATTGTGAACGACCGCTTATTTGACAGGCTGTGTGAAAACTATTTTCAATTTTTTAAAGTGGTTTTGAACAGTCTAAAACTGGCAAATGCTCATGCCATTGTGGGTTTTATACGCTGATAATTCATCATTAAACTGGCTGGTGTAGGAAATATTTTTTGAATTTCATTTTTCTTTGAGTTTTTACACAGCCTGTTGACTTACCTGTCATTCCCTACGCCCTAGGGGTCAGGTCTAGCTTTTAGCCTATCAATCTGATAGTGTTTATCCATGTCCAGACCTTTACGATTAGAATTCCCCGAAGCACTCTACCATCTCACCTCCAGAGGGGGTCGTCGTGAAAATATTTATGAAGACGATGAAGATAGCCTGGCTTTTCTAGAAGTGTTTTCATCTGTCATCGAGCAGTTCAACTGGGTGTGTTATGCCTATTGCCTGATGAGCAATCATTACCATCTTCTGGTTCAGGCCCCCGATGCTCAAATAACGAGGGTCAGATACAAATTAAAAATATCGCGCAGAATTTTGGGGTCACGTAAGGCTGTCAATTATGATTAGACCCAAGCTAAACTTTATAGCAATGTATTTAATGCATGCAGGGAATTCGAGAGACGGTTTACTAAATTCAACACCACTCGGGATGCGTTAGAGGAAATGTCCAGTGGACGTTTTCCTCCATGCATCCCCATGCCGTCAGATCTAAAAATGATTTCTGTAGTGCTTTTGTGTTATCCGGTCTTGCTCATGATATCCAGTTCGTTTGAAATGGCCTGATTTTTTCTTATTAGGGTTCCCACTCTCATGTAGTCTTTTACTCCGGTTGCGATCATTATGCGTCAAATCATAGATGCGATGGCTGGCCAGGTTTAGCTTCCGTTTCAGTGTCTTTCGCTCAAATCGACTTAAGTGTCCATCCTTGTTGAATTGTCTGCTCAGAGTTTTTATGTGCCGGTGTTGTTTGCGTAGCTTATGGGCTTCTTTTTTGGTTAACTCACCCATGCGAACCCCTTTATTGATGCGCTTATGCTGTCGTTCTATTCGGTCATCGAATTGTGAATAGCCACTATGATCAACGTGAGCCATTACCGGGTTTGAGAGCACTGCTACCAGGGGTAAAACAAAAATAGTGTTAAAAAATTTCATAATTATCTCCAGTTGTTCATTCGGAAATTACTTTATGATTGATATACTGAATGGATGCTGAACTGATAATCTTGTTCGGGGAAAAGCTCTGATTTAGTTCTTAAGTGCCCCTTTTTTCCGGAAACATCTTGCTTTCAAGGTAGAGGCTTTGCCTAAAATCCATGGGAATTACTATTTACTTTTTTATTGGGTTTCGATTTCATGTTACTTGCCTGGAACTAAACCGGGTCGGACATAGGTAACTCCAGAAAGTGCTACAGCATATGGGTGATGAGGTATAAAATGTGCGGATACCTAAAATACAGAAGTGATTAATCGCTAAAACTCTGACAGAGTATGAGAGAGTGACACCAGGACGAGACGAGGAAATTGTGCAGGCGTATGCAAGCGGTATTCACTCTTATATGGCTGACCCTGAGACTCCTGACCTTGCGAGTATGTAATGAACAAAAGTCCCGATCATTTAAATAATGCTTTGTTGAACGAAATCACTCTGGCTTTCAAAACGGCGGGTGTCAGAGTAGAGGACTTAAAACTTGAGGACCTGGGACGCATCGATGAATTTCATATTGGTGGTCGGCACGTCACCCACCTGATCACACAACAATTGAATCTCAGGGCTGATCAGCAGTTGCTTGATATAGGTTGCGGCATTGGCGGAACTGCACGTTATCTTGTCGATACCTATAACTGTGAGGTGACAGGTATAGATTCAAATTCCGAATATATTGCCACTGGGCAGACGCTAAATCACTGGGTAAAACTAGCAGATAAAATCGATTTAAACTGTTGTAACGCATTAGATCTGCCTTATGATTCAAATAACTTTGATTGCGCCTGTATGCTACATGTAGGGATGAATATTGATGACAAGTCAACATTATTCTCAGAAATTTATCGTGTAATAAATGCGCAGGGAAAGTTGCTTATCTATGATGTGATGTTGACTGACTGTGCGCAACCAGAATATCCATTGCCCTGGGCTGATGATGCTTCAGAATCATATTTAGAAACACTTAACGACTATCTGAAACGATTAACTGCAGCAGGTTTTAAAATCGACAGGACGCAGGGCCATCGCGATACAGCTTTAAAAAGTATCAATGCATTGCGTGATTTCCGGCGCAGCAGTAATAAACCAGACATGCCGGGACTGGAGATACTCATGGGGCAAACCTTTTCTCAAAAGATTAGTAACTTGACGGCTGGTTTGACTGCCGGGTTAATTGCTCCGTTTGAAATAATTGCCAGTAAATAATCAGCAGCGCTAAAAAAAAATTTAATTGTCCATTGTTTAGAGGATATTATTGACTAATTTTTATTCCCTGTGAACAAGAATAAGGGGGCAGGTTTTTTGATTTAGGATCAACCTTTTTAAATATAATTAGACTCGTATACTTTAATAATATTTATTTTCCGGTCATTTTTTATTAGGTAGCTTGAAGCATTTAGACAAAATTTATGAAACTGTAATAAGAAATAGTTTGACATTAAAAAAATCGAAGCGTATTTTCAAAAATTAGAAAGCAGTCTTCATGGATCAAACAGGAAGTTAGTTTGGAAGTGCTCTGCAGTCTCTATGCAAAATAAATAATAATCGCATAAAGGCAGGGGGGTATTTATACAACAAGCCATATTGGGTATAGAAGATCAAAAGCTAGTTTTTCATCAGAGAAAATTGGCGCCCGAAATATTTCTAGTAAAGTCGTTGCCTCTCTTTTACATTAATTTGAGCAACCAAGGTTACCGTGTTTTTCAGTAGTGGCTCAGTATTTTTGCATTAGGCTAAAAGCTAGACCTGAGCCTGTTGTCTTCAATTCAGGGTGGATTGCCTGATGATTTTGTTAAAAAAATTAGGAATTGATACATCAAAAACATATGTGGATTTGTCCTCTGCAAAAGATGTTTTAAATAGACATACCCATATAGAAGAGAGAACTTTCTCATTATCAAAAAAAGAAATATACCTTCTCTCAGAGTAATGCCTTCAGGCCTTTGAAACATACATTACAATAATTGATGAATGTAAAGAGAGGATTAGTAATAACATAATTGATGAAGTAGATAGACACCTTAATTAATAAAGTTGTTTCCGGTGGAGTTGATGAAATTGGAGAAATAGCTACCCATAGCTGGTTTGATGAAATCTTAATTGATTAGGTTGTCGTTGATAAAATATTGGCAAAAACAGTACTGCTAACAGTATTCGGAAATATCGGAGTAGGACTACAGTATGGATCTAATTCGGATGTAAGAGATGATATTGGTTACGTTACTTCAGACTCTTTCCCGTATAGAGCAAATGTTACTGTTGTAATGAAACGCCCATTAGGTTCGCATACTAAAGTAATATCTCTAAATGTAGATACAGATAGTTTTATGAATGAAAAATGTACTAACAATCTGCTGCATAGGATACGCTCGCTCTTCTGTGAGTCGGGGCGTTAGAATTTAGGAACTACACATACTGGAAAAAATAAAAATGAAAACGGTACAATACTTCTATTTCTTCACAATTGCCCTTAGTTCGTTAATGATGATATCAGGTTGTCAATCAGCTAGTATAGAAGAACCTGTGCCAGCTTCAGAATCCGAAGATCCCAGCGCAGCAACGAAAATCGCTATCTACAATTCTAAATTAAAGTTTGCTCGCCTGGGAAGTCAGGGGAATGACTATCCTGAAATAATTAACTTAATAAGAGCAGCGGAAGAAACTGCAGCAACTGGTGAGGAAGATCAGGCAATTATGCTGGCTAATCTCGCAAGTACCAAGATCGATTTATTACTGATATCAGCTTCAAAAACAGGTTTAAAAACTGCACCAAAAATTGTGGAAACCCTATTACCGAGATTCCCTTGGCCTCCTCCTAAACCATCTTCGATGGTCGTACTCCCAACGGCTTTTTTTACACACGAATCTGGGAATGAACTTCTACTTTCTGATATTGATGAAAAAATCCTGCGTGCTCTTGACTCTTCAGGATATGTAGAACGCAGTTATCACGGTATCTCTGATGGGTTCGTGTTGGTAACACGTTTAGAAGCATTTAATTCTGATGGAACTCCAAAACTGGGGGATGATCGATGGTCTAAAGATGTTAAACCACTCAGCAATTTCACGTTAGCAGGATATCTCAAGGCTTTATTTACTAGCAATCCTGGTTTCTTTAGGGTAATTGTTTTTGCTGTAACTCCTCACTCATTCAGTCCTGATACAAAAAAGGGAAAAGTAAGTCGACCCGAGGCTATAGATTGGATTTCTAAAGGTGCAAATGTCTTACCAATACCTATAGCCAGCCAAAAGTATTCGAGTCACTATTCTTGTACCGCACTAGTTTATGAGTTCAAGAAAGAAGCGGTCGATAAAACTGCTAAGACAGAAGTTCCTGGTAGCTTACCCGCTAAAGTCCACCTTCAGAGATCAGGCATATGGCAAGGACTAAACCAATGACTAAAAAAATATCGATTTCTATTTGCAAAAAAAGGCTTGCTACTACATGGTTTGTAGGCGCAGGCATTCTCTTTCTTCTATTCTTTATCCAATCAGTTCTCGGTCGATTCTCTGATCGCATTATGGATGCATGGGGCTGGTTTTTGCCTAACCTAGTCCCAACTCTATCATTAATAATTGGTGTTCTGGTGTCAGAAACTATTAAAGATAATCAAAATAACAAAGAGATAGATCCCTTTATTTTTAAGCTAGCATTAGCTTTATCATATGCCTACTTCATTATTCTATCATCTACAATATTACTTAAGCCATTTAATAATTCACCACTAATAGAGTATCTAAACACTTCAAATTTATGGCTTGCCCCATTACAAGGTTTGGCTACTGCAGCACTAGGAGTTTTTTTTGTTAACGCTGAGAAAAATGAAGAATTAGACAAGTTAAGCAATTGATGACCCATAAAAATATCAGAGCGTTAAATGCCCGAATAACGAGGGTCAGAATAACGAGGATCAGATACAAATTAAAAATATTACGCAGAGATTTGGGGTCACGTAAGGCTGTTAATTATGTTTAGACCAAAGCTAAACTCTCTAGCAATGTATTTAATGCATACAGGGAATTCCGGGGACGGTTTACTTAATTTAACACTACTCGGGATGCGTTAGAGGAAATGTCCAGTGGAAGTGTTCCTCCATGCATCCAAATTTCGTCACATCTAACAATGATTTCTGTAATACTTTCGTGTTACTCGGTCTTGATCATGAAGTCGAGTTCGTTTGAAATGGCCAGAATGTTTCTTATTAGGGTTACCACTATCATGTAGTCTTTTATTCCGGTTGCGATCATTATGCGTCAAATCATAGATGCGATGGCTGGCCAGGTTTAGTTCCCGTTTTAGTGTCTTCCGTTCAAACCGACTTAAGTGTCCATCCTTGTTGAATTGCCTGCTCAGCTTTTTTATGTGCCGGTGTTGTTTGCGCAGCTTATGGGCTTCTTTTTTTGTCAACTCACCCATGCGAACCCCTTTATTGATGCGCTTATGTTGTCGTTCTATTCGGTTATCGAATTTTGAATAGCCACTATGATCATAGTGAGCCATTACGGGGTTTGAGAGTACCGCCATCAGGGGTAAAACGAAAACAGTGTTAAAAAATTTCATAATTATCTCCAGTTGTTCGTTCGGAAATTACTTTATGATTGATATGCTGAATGGATGCTGTTCCGGGAAAAACTCTGATTTAGGAGGCGGGGGGGCAGGTCTATCCTTTATCCTATCAATCCGATAGTCTTTATCCATGTCAAGGCCCTTACGATCAGAATTCCCCGAAGCACTCTACCATCTCGCTTCCAGAGGGGATCCTCGTGAAGATATCTATGACGACGATATAAATGGTAGATTGCTGGATGAAATTTAGCGAATTGATATACGTGGATTGGGCTTCTATACTTCCTATCATTTAGGCGGAGGCCATGGTGAAAAGAGTTCTCGTTTGTCTGGTTGTGGTTTTAATAGTACTGCTGTCCGCTTGCGGCGGTGGCTCCACCTCTTCAAACAACACTACGGGCGATAACACCAACCCGGGAACTACCCCCACTCAAATCCCGAATACGATTCCCGACCTCTCATGCACTTCGGGAACCGTGCAGACGGGCGTTTGCACAACCTACGGACTCAGCGGAACACATAGCCGTAGCTGTAACACTTCCGGCGAGTGGGACGCCTGGAGCAACTGCACATCCGACCCACAGCTCCCTTCGGCCTCGGGCAATACCTATTACGTCTCCGCCAGCGGTCCCGACATCGCCGACGATACCCTGCACGGCAGCGACGCGGCCCCCTGGAGAACTATTCAGTATGCGGTAACCCAACTGCAACCCAATGATACGCTAATCATCCGGCGCGGATACTATTTTGGAACAGTGACCATCAATAGCAGCGGCGACGTAGCCAACCGAATCACCATCCGTTCCGAAATCTCGCATGCCGCCAAACTGAGCGGCGGTATCACCATAAACGGCAGCTATGTCACCGTTTATGGACTGGATATCGAGCAGCCCACCTCCGGCACAGGCATCACCATCAACAACTCGCAAGGGGTGGAAATTCTCAGCAATCGAATCCACGACTGTCCGATGTACGGCATCAATGTCGCATCGACAGCGGCCGGTAATTATACCATCGGCGGCAATACGCTCAGCTATAACGGACAGGCCGGGATCATTCTTCGCGGCGATAGCGGCACGGTGGAAAACAACAATATTCTGGAAGTGGTGGCTTTTCATCCCAAGCTATCCTCCGTCAACGTCAGTAACGGCGACGATGCCGACGGCATCATCGTCGCGGGAAGCAATCACACCATCCGACGCAACCTCATCGCCAACTACAGCGATCCCCTGGATACCCACAACTACTATCTGCCCGACCCGATCCACAACGCCCATGCGGACTGTTTCGACATGCGGGAGATTAGCGGAGTAACCGTTGAAGGCAACTACTGCTGGAGCAACTTTCACGTCAGCAAGGGACTTATCTTCAACGGTACCGGCGCCACCCGGGACAACGTAACCATTCGCAACAACATTTTCGAATACCGCGACGTCGGCATCAGCATTCATGCGGGCAGTTTTGCGGTACAGAACACCCACGTGTACAACAATCTGCTCAAAGCAAAGATCGACGATGTCATAGATTCATACCTGAACCCCGGCACCGTTGCGAGCATACCGGGGGACTGCATCTCAATCTCTGGTGTTACCAACTACACCGTGTTCAATAATATTACCGTCGACTGCGACAACCATAACATGGCAAACGTCACCGGCAACCCGGTAAAAATCACCGGTGGCACCGGCAGTGCCGACTATAACTTCTCATGGAATTCGGACGGTGCCGTATTCAGTGGCGCCAATCCCGGCGCGCACGGCAGCCTGAGCCTCGACCCTACATTTGTTGCCTACGACAGCAACGTGCACGGTAAAAACAATTACCGCCTGCAGGCAACCTCCCCTCTCATTGGCAAGGGCACCGCAGGCATCAACGACACGAGCGCCACACTCATCACAGTGACCGACGACATCGATGGTCTGGCCCGCCCGCAGGACACCACCTACGAGCCCGGTCCCTATGAGTATTCAACCAACACCGCCGCCACACCCGATTTCATCTCCACTCATGTAAATTCGACTGCGCTGGAACTGACCCCGACCAGTTGCGCCGCGCCAGCCAGCACAGTCGACGTGCAGATAGCCCGCTGGTCCGGCAATAAACAGGGAGCGGTGATTATCCGCTTTGACGACAGCACACCGGGACATGCCCTGTGCGGACTCAAGGCATTCGGTGACCGCGATCTCACAGGAACCTGGTACATCAATCCGGGCGGTACTGCATTTAACGCCTCGATGCAGCACCCCACAACCGGCGAAACGATTGTCCTGGCGGACAGATGGAACAATGCACCGAACCTCGGCCAGGAGCTGGCCAACCACACGCAAAATCACAGCTACGAAACCAGCCCCAGCGTGTGGCGCTCGGAAGTCGAACAGGCGGCAGACAAAATATGGGAGATCCGCCACGGCTTGCCGCTGAAAAAGAACGGCTCGTTAATGGCGTTCAACAATAGCAGCAGCGTCGCCTGGCCCTGGTCGCCCAGCGAGGAAGCGGTTATATTGAGCGACTTAAGTAACATTGAACGGCAAACCTACATGGGACCAACCTATCAGGCACAGGCCAACCCCACCTTCTCGGTGCCGGCCGGTTCCACCGCAGATGCAATGTATTGCAGTCACCCCAGCCTGAGCCTCAACAGTGCCGGAGAGTGCGTTGACAGCGGCGGCACCGTCTACTCCAGTGGCGTCAATCAAGCAATAAACAGTGGCGTCATCTATCAGGCGGCGTTCCACGGCATTCTCAGCACCGCCACCGACAACTGCCCCGACTACACCAACACGGGCACAACAGATAGTGGCAATGCTGGTGTGCAGTTCGCCGAACTGGAAACCTTTCTCGACAGGGTTGCCGCGCAAAAAAGCAAAGTCTGGGTGGCGGGAGCCATTCAACTCTACAAATATACCCAGGAAGCACAACGCGCCAACATCCGCATGCATCAGAGCTGCGCCGACAGAGTCTACTTCGATCTCACCACCGCCCTCGATCCGCTCTACGATGAACCGTTAACGCTCATCGTGACGGTTCCAACTGACTGGACGGCCTGTAGCGCGATGCAGGGTGGGCAGCAACTGGGATGTACAATCGACAGCAATGGCAAGGTATTAATCAACGTCGTCCCGAACAACGGTCGGATAGCACTGTTGAAGCAGTAACAACCGGATATACAACAGCAAGGTCATATTGAATCTCTAACGGATGGTGTTGTATAGCCAACGCGCCGGACGGACAGCGCGCTCTGGGGTCACCCATTAGGCAAATGGTCAAGCGAAGGTATAAAAATATTCTCCCGATGTCCCGGGCTGATTCAATCACCGGTACATTTAAATTAGCGTGCCCGTCTTTTTATGGTAATGGTGCCACAGTAAGTGCTCACCAAGAGTTCACGGTCAGGTCTTTGATTTATGATCAAGTATTGTTCGAGTATTACAGCTCACTTTCAAATTTTCTAAACGGCAACTTAGGGCCGATTGGAGTCAACTCAGTCACAATCTCGAACGACCACTTATTTGTCACTCCTGTTATTTGCTACAGCTCTTACTCAGGAATGACGGCAGTTTGCACTCGAGAAGAGCCATTGACTCTGTAGTATGGAATGTCCACTTTTTTATAACAGCCAATTAACAGGTGTAATTTTTTTGATATACAACATCCCCCATGCATTTAATATGGTGGCCAATCATTTTATTAAATATTTCTAACAGGGGCTGATATTTATCAGGACCTTCCTCCAGACAGGAAAGCAAACCTACAATTGATTCCAGAGTTGAAACCAGTCCTGGTCCTGGTTGTTTTCTGATTTTATAATTTGATTGTTTCAGTTTATCTAGCTCAATAGCTGTCAACTGGTGCAAATTAGTTGATAAGTGCCATATCTTTTTAGCTTTACGCCAACTCGCATCAATAAATACAAAGGTATACTGACTAAGAGCATTTTCTTCAACAGCATGCTTTTGCTTAAATAAACTTAGTGACAATGCATTAGCAGTAGGAAATACAAGAAATACTTTATTAAGATTCTCATGAAGTATTTGATTTAGTTCCTGGTTGGAAGAAAAATCCTCACCAACATATCGAATGCATCGTTGCAAATATAAATCGGCAATAATCGCACTCCCTTTAGGATGACGAACTTCATCCTTATGCTGCAATATAATAATGCCTGGTTTGTTATGAACTCGCTTTATCTTGCCACATAAACAGGCCGTTTTTGGGCGATAACACTGATAACAATATGCTCGACTCATATCGATGATATTAACATTTAATAAAACACATTAAAGTTTATGTATTCTTGCTCATTATGCATACTAAGGATTAAACCCCGAGTATTTGGAAATTTATTTACAGTGGCTATCCCAAAAAATTAAAAGATTTTCTCCAAAACAATTTCGTCTAAAAAGAATATGAATGTAGCACAACAACCCGTAACTCTCAGCCGACTACGTCAGCAAATCCATGCCAGCTCAGCACTGGATATGGCGACCATGCTGCAGCACTACTTTGACTACCTGCGTCAACGTCTACATGCCGATATGGTAGGGCTGCTCATCGCCTACCGGGGCAAGTATGTGGATGAGGTCTGGAAGGCAGACTTGCTTGATGACTGGAAGGTGATGGATTACATCACCCCGGCTGGCAATATCAGCAGCAACTGGGCTATGTGTGAAGCCTATTATCAACAGGCAAGGGCCAAGGGCATCGGCCCAGTGACCCGATACGCCCTCAAGCATACCGGGAAAACCCGCACCCACCGCTATTCTGATGTTATTCAGGATAATGATGAGGAGTGGCAGCAACACTGGAAGCGCGAAGCGTTGCAAGAGCAGAATGTGGGCGATCGTATGATAGGGGTTTACCACCTCGATGCCGAAGCGGAAAGCTACCTCATCGTCGACAGGGCTATGGCTGCCACCCCTTTCAGCAAGGAGGATGAAGCACGACTGATGGATTGTCTGCTCGAATTCCCTCGGCTGCACTACTGGTTATTTCTTGAGCGTGGTCTGCTTGCCCGGCACGAGCGACCCTGCTCACCCAAACAGCGTGAAATCATCCCATTGCTCTTCTCGAGTATGACCGAAAAGGATATCGCAGAAACCATTGGCGTATCGCGGGGGACAGCCCACGGATATATCGTGGACATCTACCGCAACTTCGGCGTCAACTCGCGGGCCGAACTGGCTAGCCTGTGGTTTGAAGCACTACCAGTCACAGAGTCGTAGTCTGCATCTCGCTATCCTTGCTGATCGATCTGCCGGGTTATCTCCACAGTCAACTTTCAACTAAATAGTAGGGTCACAACCTCCCTCTGGCTGGGTATATTTCCATGTTTGCCCAGCATTATAGAGAATAGCTAAATGAAAGACAGACCGATCAAGCACTACCTGAAGTTCACCATTTATCTCCCATTTTTAGTGGTCAGTATGATTATTAGTGGGTGTGGCGGGAGTGGAACTAAAGAGGCTACTGCAGAAACTATTTCTGGCCAGTTTATTGATGCACCTGTTAGCGGATTAACTTACAGCTGTTCATCAGGTAGTAGTGGTGTGACGAACAATAATGGAGACTACAGCTGTAACGTTGGGGATACTGTAACCTTCAGCATCAACGGCTTTGTTATTGGTAGTGCTGCTGCGGCAGATGTTGTTACCCCATACGATATCTCTGGTGATGACGCACAGGCAATAAATATTGCACAACTATTACAAACGCTTGATAGTGACGGTGACCCAACAAACGGAATCTCCATAGCACAAAGCGGTATTCTGTATGATGTCATGGGTACGCTTAAGGAAGGCGGCATAACGCTTGCACAAGTCGATTTTGATACAAACGTCCAGGCATATATCGACGCAGCATATAGCGCAGCGGGCCTGACACCGGCCACACTGGTTGATGCAGATACCGCGGAGACCGACCTGATTAAATCCATCGCAGGTTTATCTGGCTATGTGTCGAGCGAGGTGAATGCGGCAATCACGCAGCAGCTTGTTCCCACTACCATCACCGATCCGATCCACGTGGAGCTAGTCACCGTGGCCGACTACCCGACTCTCCTCAAGAACCCGATGGTCAGCGTCCCGGCGGGATTCAACGGCGTCACGGTGAGCGAGAACGTTGACGGGCGTTATTGCCCCAACGGCAGCAGCGGCTGCAAGCAACGTTGGGACCTATATTTCACGGCTGATGGCGCGTGTGAACTCGACGGCAACTATGACTTTTCTTTTACTGTGGGATGTGCGGCGGGTGGTGACTGCGGCACCATCGACCCTGAGTTTACGGATTTCGCGGTTACTGCAACGCTAGATTCTGAGAACTACTGCGCGGGGACGCAGGTTGGCTATGACCCGTTTACAGCGACAGCGGCTGTCACACAGCAGATTGTTCCCACCGACGTCAAAAATCCCCTCTATGTAGAGCTCGTGACCATCAGCGACGCGCCTTACCGTTTGACGGCGAATAACGTCACCATCCCGAGCGGTCTCACCCTCCAGAGTTTCTCTGAGGATGAGGCGAATGCCGATTGTCCGAACAGCAGTGGTAACTGTAAGCAGCGCTGGGATCTCTACCTTCTCGACAACAGTGCCTGCGCCCTCGACGGCGATTACGTGTTCAACTTTGATACCACTTGCGATGTCGATGGGAACTGCGATCCGGCAGCAACCTACCAGGTGAAGGCGACGCTGGATTCTGAGAACTACTGCGCGAGCACGGGGTTCGACCCATTTAGAGCGGTAGCGGCAATCACGCAGCAGATCGTTCCTGTCGACGTCAGCAATCCTATCTATGTCGAGCTCGTTACTATTGCCGACGCGCCCTACCGATTGGTGGCGAACAACGTCAAGCTCCCGAGCGGCCTCACCCTCCAGAGTTTCTCTGAGGACACAGCGAACGCAAAATGTCCGAACAGCAGTGGCAACTGTAAGCAGCGCTGGGATCTCTACCTTATTGATAACGGCGCCTGCGCTCTAGACGGTAATTATGTCTACACTTTTGACACCACCTGCGATAATGGTGGGAACTGCGATCCGGCGGTGAGCAGCTACCAGGTGAAATCCACGTTGAACTCTGAGAGGTACTGCCACTGAATGTCGTAGGCCGCAATCACCCCGGTTAGCACGAAATTTTACTTATTCCATTAAGGTGAAATTAAGTTGTCCCTGGTTGACAGTAACCATCTAAGGCCGTTAATTTAACCAGAGCCTGTTAGCACGTGTTAACAGGCTCTGGCCCAGCGCATCTGGCGAGGGTTGAAATTACTACGGAACTTACGGACATCCATGATTACACGAAAATATCGCTACCTGATAGCATTGGCCAGCGAAAAACACTTTGGACGAGCAGCCGCGATCTGCCATGTTTCACCCTCTACCCTGTCTGCAGCAATTCGAGATATCGAAGAGACTCTGGGCGTTACCGTGGTAGAGCGCGGACAGCAGTTCGCCGGATTAACCTCTGAAGGCGAGGTCGTAGTGAAGTATGCCCAGCGTATGGCGGCAAGCGTGACCGACCTTAAACATGAGCTGGAGAATCTACGTGATGAGTTGACAGGATGCTTGCGCATTGGTGTGATTCCGACGGCAACTACGGCCGTTGCTACGTTGACTACCGCTTTCTGTCACCGACATAAAAATGCAACTGTCCAGGTATTGTCCCAGACCAATGATCAAATCTTGCAGCGCCTGCAACGTTTCGAACTCGACGCTGGGGTGATTTACTTCGACACGGCGGTTGATCCGGCATTCAAGGTGGTACCGATGTGGAACGAACAACATGTTTTGCTCACTGCAGTGGATGGACCTTTTGCCGATTACTGCAGCGTTAGCTGGAAGGATGCAGCGAAAACTCCGTTATGCCTGCTGACGCCTGACATGACCAATCGCAAGACCATCGATTCGGTGTTCGCACAGGTTGGTACAACCGTTTCCCCCACACTTGAAACCAATTCGCTGATTAGCCTGCTTGCGCATGTTGACACGGGTAACTGGTCCTCCATTATCCCACGTAGCGTGCTGGAACAAATTGGCACACCACCAGGAGTCGTCGCTGTCGAACTGGTAGACCCCGGTGTAAAGTGGTCAACCGCGCTGGTGACCCTGGCGCGCGAACCTGCACCGCCTATCGTCAAGGAAATTGTACGTCAAGCTGAGTTGATGGTGCAGTCATTCGGCCCAGACGAATAGTTGTTCGAAAAATCTCGCTTTTCATTACTCAGGAACGAGATTAAAAAACGGGGTTATGAATAATGCACACAATAAAATCGTCGATCGACTGATCGCTAACCATCGGGATCGTCCCGGCCCCTTATTACCCCTGCTACATGATGTGCAGGATGCTCTGGGGTATATCCCTGCTGACACGGTACCGATGATTGCCGCAGGGCTCAATCTGTCGCGTGCCGAAGTGCACGGCGTCATCAGCTATTACCATCATTTTCGCAGCAAGCCACCCGCAGCCAGGGTCATCAAGATTTGTCGTGCCGAAGCCTGTCAGGCCAGAGGCAGTGAGGCCCTGGCACAGCATGCAGAGGCAAGTGTTAACGGCCAGGACGTTGAGCTGGAAACCGTATATTGCCTGGGGCTATGCGCCAGCGGCCCCGCGATACAGATCAACGAGACCCAGCTCCACGCCAATCTTACGACGGATAAATTTGACGCTATCGTCGCAGACCTGGAGACACAATCATGAGAGTGACGATGTATGTACCCGGTGATGCTGCAGCCTGTGCATTAGGGGCCGACGCGGTTGCTGAAGCAATTGTGAGAGAAGCATCAAGCCGTGATCTGCAGATTTCGCTGGTACGTAATGGCTCACGCGGCCTGTTCTGGCTGGAGCCCATGGTAGAGGTAAACACGCCTGGCGGGCGTGTCGCCTACGGAGCGGTACAGGCCAGTGACGTCCCTGCGTTATTTGATGCGGGATTGTTTAATGGTGGTGAGCATGCCCTGCGCCTGGGTCTGGTTGAGCAGATTCCTTACCTGGCGAAACAGCAACGGGTCAGCATGAAGCGGCTTGGCGTGGTTGACCCACGTTCTCTGGACGACTATCTGGCTCATGGCGGTGGCGCAGGGCTGGCGCGCGCGCGTCAGATGAAGCCTGAAGAAATCGTTCAGGAAGTTATAGATTCAGGATTGCGCGGTCGCGGTGGTGCCGCTTTTCCTACCGGTATTAAATGGCAAACCGTACACAATACCCCCGCACCACAGAAGTATATTGTGTGCAATGCAGATGAGGGTGACTCTGGCACTTTTGCAGATCGCTTACTGATGGAAGGTGACCCTTTCTGTCTTTTTGAAGGCATGGCTATCGCTGGACTCGCCGTTGGTGCAAGCCGTGGCTACATCTATTTACGTTCGGAATATCCGCATGCCTATGCAGTGATGCAGGATGCACTGGATCAGGCCGGGTCCTGGCTCAATGGCTTCAGCATTGAGATTCGTAAGGCTGCGGGAGCCTATGTTTGCGGTGAAGAAACCGCATTAATGGAAAGTATCGAAGGCCGCCGAGGTATTGTGCGTAACAAGCCACCCTTGCCAGCCATTGAAGGGCTGTTCGGTGCGCCAACCGTGATTAATAATGTGATCAGTCTTGCCAGCGTGCCGGATATTCTAGCCGAGGGCGCTGCTTTTTATCATGGCTATGGCGTTGATCGATCGCGCGGTACGCTGCCATTCCAGCTTGCGGGTAACCTGAGGTACGGTGGACTGGTAGAAGTCCCGTTCGGACTTACCCTGCGCGAACTACTATATGACTTTGGCGGCGGTTCCGTCTCTGGACGTCCTCTGCGCGCAGTCCAGGTCGGCGGACCTCTCGGTGCCTACCTGCCTGAGTCACAGTTCGACACGGTGCTGGACTATGAAGCCTTTAGTGCCATTGGTGCAGTACTCGGTCACGGTGGCATCGTGGCCTTCGACGATAGTGTCGATATGGTCAGCCAGGCCCATTATGCAATGAAGTTCTGTGCTGAAGAATCCTGTGGTAAGTGTACCCCCTGTCGCATCGGTTCCACTCGTGGTATGGAAGTGATTGATCGCATCCGCGCCGGCCAGGCGGGGCAAACCGAATTACTGCGCAGCCTTTGTGACACCATGCTTAACGGTTCTATGTGCGCCATGGGCGGCATGACCCCTTATCCAGTGCTTTCTGCACTCAATCATTTTCCAGAGGACTTCCAGTGAAAGCGACTGACTACGGTACCCCGGCGATCACTGCCGATGATGAGGTAAATCTTGAGATAGACGGCGTTGCTGTCAAGGTGCCAGCGGGCACCTCGGTAATGCGCGCAGCGGTCATGGCCGGTGCAATGATCCCCAAGCTATGCGCGACCGATAGCTTGAAACCCTTTGGTTCCTGTCGTTTATGTCTGGTGGAAATTGAAGGGCGGCGTGGTACACCAGCCTCCTGTACCACGCCAGTAGAGCAGGGCATGCAGGTGCGTACCCAGTCAGCGCAACTGGCTGAACTGCGACGCAACGTGATGGAGCTTTACATCTCCGACCATCCGCTTGATTGCTTAACCTGTTCCGCCAACGGTAACTGCGAGTTACAGACGATGGCTGGCGTGGTTGGACTACGCGAAGTACGTTACGGCTTTTCTGGCGCCAACCATTTCGAGGATGCGCAAAAAGACGAATCCAACCCGTATTTTAGTTATGACCCGGCAAAGTGCATTGTATGTAACCGCTGCGTGCGAGCCTGCGAAGAGCAACAGGGCAGCTTCGCCATTACCATTTCAGGACGAGGTTTCGAGTCTCGAGTGACTGCAGGCCAGGAGGAATCCTTTATGGATTCTGAATGTGTTTCCTGTGGTGCCTGCGTTAATGCCTGTCCCACCGCCACGCTGATGGACAAAAGTGTCATAGAGCACGGTCAAGCTGAGCATAGCATCTCCACCACCTGCGCCTACTGCGGTGTCGGTTGTGGCTTCGATGCCGAGATGCAGGGCAACAAAGTGATCCGCATGACCCCTACCAAATCCAGCCGCGCCAACGAAGGTCATGCCTGCGTTAAGGGGCGTTTTGCCTGGGGCTATGCGACACACCCAGATCGCATTACCAAACCGATGATTCGAGCCAAAACCAGCGACCCCTGGCGCGAGGTCTCATGGCAGGAAGCGCTGGATCATGCTGCCTCTGAATTTCGCCGTATTCAACAAAAGCATGGACAAAACGCCATTGGCGCACTGGTGTCCAGCCGTTGCACCAACGAAGAAGACTATCTGGTACAGAAGTTAGTACGTACCGCGTTTGGCAATAACAATGTCGACACCTGCGCTCGAGTATGCCATTCACCTACGGGTTATGGACTTGGCCAGACTTATGGTACCTCCGCTGGAACCCAGACCTTCAAATCGGTAGAAAAGGCCGATGTCATCATGGTCATAGGCGCCAACCCGGTTGCTGCTCATCCGGTGTTTGGTTCACGCCTGCGCAAACGGGTACGCGAGGGTGCCAAACTGATTGTCATCGATCCGCGTACCACTGAGATGGTCGATTCACCGCATGCGGGTGCAATACATCACCTTAAGTTACGTCCAGGCACCAATGTCGCTTTACTCACCTCGCTGGCGCATGTCATTGTCGATGAGGGTCTACTCGACGAAGCTTTTATCAGTGAACGCTGTGAAAGCCAGGCCTTTGCCGACTGGCGTAACTTTGTGGCGCGACAGGAGAATTCCCCCGAAGCCATGGCCAAAGAAACCGGCGTTGAGGCGCAGCAGGTACGTGAAGCGGCACGCCTGTATGCTAGTGGCGGTAACGCAGCCATCTACTACGGTCTGGGTGTCACCGAACATTCTCAGGGCTCTACATCTGTCATCGCTATTGCAAACCTTGCCATGGCAACCGGAAATGTGGGCCGTGAAGGCGTAGGCGTGAATCCATTGCGAGGACAAAACAATGTGCAGGGTTCCTGTGATATGGGGAGTTTTCCTCATGAGCTGCCCGGCTACCGCCATGTCTCTGACAGTGCGACTCGGTCGTTGTTTGAGCAGGCCTGGGGCGTCAGCCTGCAGGCTGAACCTGGCCTGCGTATTCCGAATATGCTGGAAGCAGCCTTGGATGGCTCATTTCAGGGGCTCTACTGTCAGGGCGAGGACCCAGCCCAGTCCGACCCCAATACCCAGCACGTTCAGGCAGCGCTAAAAGCAATGGAATGCGTGGTCGTTCAGGATCTGTTCCTCAACGAAACCGCCAAATATGCCCATGTCTTTCTACCCGGCGCATCGTTCCTGGAAAAGGATGGTACCTTTACCAATGCCGAGCGCCGCATCTCGCGGGTGCGTCGAGTCATGCCACCCTTAGCCGGTAAAGCTGACTGGGAAGTAACCATGGGGCTGGCTAATGCACTCGGTTACAGCATGCACTACGAGCATCCTGCGCAAATCATGGATGAAATCGCAACGCTGACGCCTTCTTTCAACGGTGTCAGCTACGATAAGCTGGAACAACATGGCAGCTTACAATGGCCCTGCAATGACAGCGCCCCTCTGGGCACAGCAACCATGCACGCAGAAGGTTTTGTGCGCGGTCAGGGACGTTTCATGATCACCCAGTATGTCCCTACCGATGAAAAGGTGAACAAGCGCTTTCCGCTGATACTCACTACCGGTCGCGTACTGTCGCAATACAATGTCGGCGCACAGACACGACGTACCGAGAATAATCGCTTCTTTGCCGAAGACCGACTGGAAATCCACCCGCAGGATGCCGAGGATCGCGGTATCGCTGAAGGCGACTGGGTAGGCATTCGTTCGCGTACTGGCGAGACGGTACTACGCGCAACACTGACACAACGTGTACAGGCAGGTGTATGCTATACCACCTTCCACTTTCCGGAAAGTGGCGCCAACGTGATCACCACCGATAACTCAGACTGGGCCACCAATTGCCCAGAATATAAGGTCACTGCTGTTGAGCTGGTGCGGGTTGAACAGCCTTCCACCTGGCAGCAACGCAATGCGCGCCATGATGCTGAACAGCGCCGCCTGCTGACTGGGGCAGAAAGCTAATGCAACGCCATTCCGCGTTTCGCGTACGCCGCCCCGGACAACCTAGCGCTATTGATCGAGTGGTTGAAGAGGTAGCGGTGGCTTTCGAATACAATGGCATCGCGCATACCGTGATGCTGGCGACGCCTGATGATCTGGAAGATTTTGCCGTTGGTTTTAGTCTAACTGAGGGTATTGTTAACGATGTCACGCAGATCCATGACCTCGAAATAGAGTCATCAGATATGGGGGTCGTGTTGCACATCGATATCGCGGGCGGGCCTTTTTTCCAGCTCAAGCAACGGCGTCGTAGCCTGGCCGGACGTACCGGCTGCGGTCTGTGTGGTGCAGAAAGCCTTTCTCAGGTTACGCGCGACCTGGCAGCGGTCAGCGCCAGTGCAACACCGACACTGGAAGCACTGCGCAGCGCAATACATAAGCTGCCGCAGCATCAGCAGTTACAGCAGGAAACCGGAGCAGTCCATGCCACCTGCCATGTAGCAGTTGATGGAGAACTGAGTCATATACGCGAAGATGTTGGGCGTCATAATGCACTGGACAAAACCCTGGGCAGCCTAGCACGTACGAGGCACCCGGTAGAGGGCGGCCTGCTCGTTACCAGTCGCGCAAGTTTTGAGATGGTACAAAAAACCGCTGCGCTTGGTTATGGGCTACTGGCCGCCGTCTCAGCGCCCACCGCCGCCGCAATCAGGCTGGCACAAAGCCTTGACCTGACACTGGTCGGTTTTTTACGGGGTGATAAATGCGTGATCTACACCCACGAACACCGCCTGCTCAACGAGCCTGTCTGCAGTGAAGATTACCCGTTTTACTTTTCGATGGAAAACCGAGCATGAATCCAAACAACCTGATCAAAATGGCCAACCAGATTGGTGACTTCTTTTCTGCTATGCCCGATGCTGAACAAGCTAAACATGATATTGCTGACCATATGCAACGCTTCTGGGAACCACGCATGCGACAAAACCTGATGAGTCATCTTGACCAGCACGGCGATGCACAATTGAAACCCATGGTGCGCGCTGCGCTTGTGTTGATGAAAGAAAGTTAAGTCAGCGCCTGCTCAACAAATAGGAGCAATGGCATGACAGGTAAAGGAACTACAACGGGAAGCACTGGGGCCGTTTAAGCCTGAATAATCGCCAGTTTTCGGATAAAATATTTGTTTAAACAATAGCTTACTTTGGTCCATCCCTCTATGTGACTCAAAGATCTCAGTTAAAGCGATGCGGGGTTTCTGTTATGGTTTCCCTGTTAGAAAATTCATGTCCCCAGGTGTTTAGAAAATAATATGAAAACAAGAATATTGGGTAAGTCTGGTTATGTGGTATCTGAAATAGGCTTGGGTTGCTGGCAGCTCGGTAATGACTTTGGCCCCGTGGAAGAGCAACAGGCTGCCGCAATACTGGACACGGCTGAGGACCAGCAGATTTGCTTCTGGGATACTGCCGATGTTTATGGTGCAGGTTTGAGTGAACGCCGTATTGGTCAATGGCTGGCCAGCTTGGGACCGAATGATAAGCGGCCACTGGTGGCTACCAAAGTCGGGCGGGATGCCGCTCTTTATCCCGATGGATACACTAAAGCCAGGGTACGGACTAATTTACTTGGCTCGATTGATCGTTTGGGTGTGGAAGCGTTAGATCTGGTTCAGCTACATTGTGTACCTACCGAGATATTGATGGCAGGCGATATGCTGGACTGGATGGAAGACTTTCAACAGGAAGGGTTGATCAAGGCTTTTGGAGCCAGTGTAGAGAAAATAGATGAGGCTTTGTTCTGTGTTGAGCACCCTAAGCTGACCAGTTTGCAGATTCTATTTAATCTCTTTAGACAGGATGCTACCGAAGTTCTGTTGCCCAAAGCAGCAGAAAAAGAGGTAGGTGTTATTGTACGTTTGCCATTAGCCAGTGGCTTACTCAGTGGCAAGATGACCAAAGATCAGCAATTTGCAGCGGGAGATCATCGCAACTATAACCGTGATGGTGCCGCTTTCCATGTGGGAGAGACCTTTAATGGTATTCCCTTTGAAAAGGGCGTGGAGTTGGTGCAAGAACTGAATAGCTTTGTTCCTCAGGACATGACGTTATTGCAAATGGCCTTGCGCTGGATATTGGATCAACCGCAGGTGAGCACGGTTATTGCCGGTGCTAGTAAAGCTTATCAGGTGGAAAGCAACGCCGCTGCTTCAGCACTTCCACCTTTATCTGACGTTCTGCATCAACAATTGCGGGCATTCTATTACGACAAAGTAAGAGACCAGATTCGGGGAGGGCTCTAAGAGCTAAAAGGACAGGTCTATCCTTTAAGACTTTCAAAATGATACGCTTTACTCATGTACAGACCTTACGACTAGAATTTCTGTTTGCCCTCTAACGTCTCGCTTCCAGTGTGGGTATCGTGAAGATATCGAGGAAGATCGCCTGGCTTTTCTAGAAGTGTTTTGATCTGTTATCGAGCAGTTCAACTGGTGTGTTTTGCCTATTGCCAGATGTGCACTCGTTACACCTTCGAAGTTGCATCGAGAGTGAGTGAAGAGGCTCTGCAAATTCTAAAGGCGGGTGCATTGATGGTCGTTCTCGAATATGTTTCCCCATACGCTTGCGCACCACATCGCCTGCTCGCTCAGCATTCCAATCATCGGTATCGGCGCTGGTAACTTCTGTTCAGAAAAGGAATCGATGGAGTTTCCCCGCAATATTAACCAGCTCATCAGTAGTGATTCGGGTTGATATTGGCACCGCCTCCTGGTCTATGCAGAAAGTGTTAAATCTCGAGTAGCGTTCTGCAGTTGCACATGAATTTGTGTGTATCTTTACCCTATGTCCGTTTCTTGCGGTCAATAGAGAAATCTGATTTTGTCTGAACCTGTCCATTCATCGTTTTGCTTAATTCTGACCCGGATCTATGAAATATATAAAATAAATTGAGATTTAGTTCAAAATTGCATGTAGTATTGATATAAATTTATTTTACATTTAAATAAGAGCTTATTAGTAGCTATTTAAGTAAATAAATAAATTATCTATAACATATATAAATCAGATACTTATAAAAATAACAATATTTTAATTAACCAATTAGAGGAATTACGCTATGAAAACTACTGTTTCTATATTAGCAGGTCTAATGTTCACCATTTTTTGTAGCATATCATTTGCGGAAGAAGTGTCATCCATAGCCAGGGGAGGAAGACTTTACGACAAGTGGTTTAAGGTGATCGGTGCACAAAAACCCAAAGATACTCATCCGGCCTGGCCTGCATCCAACACTAAGAAGAAAGGCGACGCCACACATCGTTGTAAAGCGTGCCATGGCTGGGATCTCATGGGTAAAGATGGCGCCTATGCATCGGGATCCTATAAAACTGGAATTAAAGGCTTAACTGATATGAAAGGAGCAGCCAACGACAGGGTCATTGCTGCTATGAAAGATGCGACACATGGATTTGCCGGGAAGATGCAGGCACAGGATTTCACCGATCTGGCTAATTTTGTAACCAAAGGGCAAATCGATATAGATGCGGCTATTGACCGAAAATCGAAAATGGCACGCGGTGATAATGCGCAGGGCGAGAAATATTTTAATACAATATGCGCCAACTGCCATGGAAAATCCGGCCTGCGGCCTAAAGAGATGAAACCTCTTGGTATGTTATCTAATGATAATCCCTGGGAAATCCTGCAAAAGATTCAAAACGGTCAACCTGATGAAAATATGCCCGCAATGAGAGCATTTGAGTTACAGGTTTCTGTAGACATACTTGCCTACCTGCAAACGCTGCCTAAACGGTAATCCGAATTAAGAGTTTGATAGGCAGCTGCGCCAGCCTTCGTTAATTCAGCAGCCTACAAATAAGATACTGACCGTCCCTGTTTATACAGGGGCCGGTTTCAGGATGGCTAAATATATGTTTTCAAAAAATAAAAAACGTGCCTTTTATACCTTCATTGCTGGAACTGTGTTCGGCATTCTTTTCTGGGGTGGATATCACACGGTAATCGAACAGACCAATACACTGGGGTTTTGTATTTCATGCCATGAGATGGAGCAAACGGTGTATCAGGAATACAAAAAAAGCATCCACTACACAAACGCCTCGGGAGTCAGAGCAATCTGTTCAGATTGTCATGTACCCAAACAATGGCTGCCAAAAATGGTTCGCAAAATACAGGCAAGTAACGAGCTTTATCACAAGTTACTGGGATCTATAGATACGGTCGAAAAATTCGAAGCTAAACGTCTTCAACTTGCCGAACATGTTTGGGCGAGTATGGAGAAAAACGATTCACGCGAATGTCGAAACTGCCACTCTTTTGAGTCGATGAATTTCCATGAACAACGTCGACGATCAGCGGAAAAAATGCAGCCGGTGGTTGAGCAGAACACGGGAGAAACCTGTATAGATTGCCATAAAGGTATTGCGCATGAATTACCCGAGGGATATGGGGATGACGATGATTGAGGGATATCTAAAAACTGCCCCTTCCAATCAGGTCTGGGTGGCTGTGCTCGCTTAACTCGTTTTTCTGGCATGGGTAGTAAAGTCATCGAGGAAAGCGCTCTGGGGTCAGGTCTTTGAATTAGGATCAATCTTTTTGAGGGTCTTTGTCGGGGTTAGGTCTTTGAATTTAAATCAAGGTTTTTTCAGTATTTCTACTCTATCAGGATTCGATCCAGTCCGAAAGGTTTTGGGCTTGGCCTATCATTAAGCTTAATCATCGTAAACTCTAATTAATTGTGCCAATTAATTGATAGCAAATAATCAGTTCGTTTATTTTTAGGCGAGTTAAGGGTGGATTGTCATCTAGAGGTTTACTGGTTTACCAAAAATGGATATTGAATATAAGGGGACGCTACTTTTTTAATAGTCATTCAACTACACTATCTGAATGCCAAGACAAGCCAGAACCGTATTTGCAGGTGTTCCTCACCACATCACCCAAAGAGGTAATCGTCGAGAGGACATATTCTATGCTGACGAAGATAGAGAAGTTTATCTGGGCTGGTTGCAGGATTATTGTCAGATACACAAAGTCGAGATTCTGGCTTATTGCCTGATGACTAACCACATTTACTTATTCGTCCTGCCTAAGAAAGAGGCTGGATTATAATTAGTACTCAAACCGCTGCATATGCGATATGCACAGCGATTTAATCGTCAACGTGGATGGAAAGGACATGTTTGGCAGGGGCGTTATTTTTCATCAGCACTGGACGAGCATTATCTGAGGGCCGCGATTCGCTATGTCGAAAGAAATCATGTCAGGACAAAAATGGTGATAAAAGCAGAAAACTATACCTGGTCAAGTGCAGCCGCGCATTGTAAAGGGTATACAGACACGGTATTGACTATAAAGGTTTACTGGAAGAAACAATTCGAATCTATTGGCAATTGGTCCGCCTGGTTAGCGGAAGGTGATCCTGTTGATGATCTATTGATCATTCGACATAATATTGAAAAGGGATTGCCCTGTGGTTCTAATCGATTTATTCAGAAACTGGAAAAACAAATTAGAAGGGTATTACAGTATCGACCACTTGGTAAACCAAGAAAGCTGGACGAAGATTGAAAAAGGGTAGCGACCCCGTTAAATTTAAAACTTCTATCTGATATGATATTGAGTTACTGCTATTTGGTCAGCGGAGCCTTAAGGAGGCAGAGTGCTTAGTCAGGCAAAGCGAAATTGTCATTTCAAGCAACAAATTTAACAAAGTCCAGCGAAGACAAAATTCCTACCAGTTCCTCGGCCTCTGTTACCACCAGGTGATGCACCTGATGTTCGAGCATCTTTTGAGCGGCTTCTTCAATTGTGGTTTCAGGTGAAATGATGATCACTATTGGGCTTGCAATTTCAAACACCCTTGTATAATTTGGGTCCTCGCCTGTGGAGTCAAAACGTGTAACATCTGACTTTGATACGAATCCAATCAGACTCCCTGAGTTATCGATAACAGGGCCTCCACTGATTTTGTGGGTAACAAAGATTTCCTCTAGATCGCAAACCGAGATGTCACGATGAATTGTTCTGACTGAGGTCGACATAATGTCACTGACAGTTTTCATTTGAATGTCATTTTGACTTCGATTGGCTGATGCGAATGTAGCAGTGGAAATCATAGAAAAATAGTGTTTTTGTCTGCAGTAGATTGTAGCTTATAAATAAAAATTTCGGTAAAGATAAACAGTAAAACAATATAAAATCAAAAGCTCATGACCGTAAAAAACTTCATGAGTTTATACCTGGAATTAACGTAAGGTATTCAATTGACATGCTAATTATGATATCGAGCTGTTTCTCAAATATTTCACCTGCAAATTAAATTGTTACAAAATATTTCAAAACCCTGGAGCCAGGTAAGCTCATGCCAGATAAAATGCAATCAGGAAAAATTCTAATCGTCCAACGTATAATGGTGAGGCAGGGCCCCACCCTACGGCCTATGATTTCGTGTAGGGTTAGGCTCTGCCCCTCCGATTTTCGCTGAATGGACCATTAACATTTCCTTTACAACGATTAAGTAAGTGCTATTCCTCTCTGGCCTGGTTTTTCAGCTGAGGTACTGCCCTTAAAAATGCACATCGATGGTTAGCCCCGCATAAGGCGGTGGCCTCTGCACAAAAACTGCACCAAATTTCCGCTGAATTTCCTGCTTTGCACCACGGGATTTGCACGGTCGCTGTTCATACTGTGTCACATGAATAGACCACTACACATCCCTTCAGTCTCTTTCTTAATGTTGGCGCTCGGCGTCAGCATCTTAGCCATTGATCCCATTCACTGGTTGGTTAATTCCTGGTTTGAACCCAGTTATGATTCCGATGGGCTTTGGGTCTTTATGTTGTTCTCCCTGCTGCTGTTGTGGAGCCTGACCTCGCCTCGGAAAGAGGTGCCAGGCCGACATCAGCGCCTGGCTTTGCTGCTGTTGGCGGCAACCGCCATGCTCCGCCTGGCGGGGCAGGTGTTGGCGGTCAATATTCTCGGCGCCTTAGCCCTGGTGGTGGATGTCTATGCTCTGGGGTTGATACTGGGCTTGCAACAACGACAGCGTCCGCTGTCACCTCTGTGGATGGCGCTGTTGTTCGCTTGTGCCCTACCACTGGAGCGGGTATTGCAGCGTACTCTGGGGTATGGCCTGCAACAATTATCTACCTGGTCTTCCTGCTCATTGCTGACAGGCCTGGATGCCGGCATTACTTGCCAGGGCACGCGAATACAACTACCAACTGAGACCTTGTTGATCGATTTGCCCTGCTCGGGGGCTTCGGCTCTGGTATTACTGACCGTGCTGCTGAGCGCTTTGATGGCTGTGGCGCGTCCTGGTCGTTGGCAAGGCGTGGCAGCGACCTGGGTTATGTTGTTGGCTGCCTGGATGAGCAATAGCCTGCGTATCCTGATCTTGACGCTGGGTGTGCTGCATCCTGTGTCAAATGTGGATGTGATGCAGCAGCCCTGGCATGAGTTGATCGGATTGTTTTCCCTGCTGCCTGCCTTCGCTTTACTGGTCTACTATTTTCTGTTGGTGACTCGGCCAGGCCGGTGCCAGGTGTGCGACAAGGCCTGGAGACCAGCAGCTCAAAGCCAACCGGTAAAGACCGCTTTGACTTCTGTTTCACCTGCCCTGGGTGCTGTGGCCTTCTTCTTGTTGGTCCTGGTGATTGTTACCCGCACTCCGCATCCGGTGGACAGCAGCACAGTACTGGATACACCCTATGCCCCGCGTTTTCTGGCGGGAGAGTATGGCCAGGTCGTGCCCTTACTCGATAAAGAGCGTCACTATTTTGAACGCTTCGGCGGCGCCGCCATCAAGGTGCAATATGCTGAGCATGGCTTGCTGATTACCCAGACCCAATCCCCGTTGCGCCATCTGCATGCTCCAGATGAATGCTTGCGCGGACTGGGGTTTTCTGTGGACTACGTCGGCAGCCATGCCGCCGTGTTGCCTACTGCCGTCTACCGGGCGCAATCCCCTGATGGTCGCCTCTGGCGTGTTTCCGTCAGCTTTGTATCCAGTAGCGGCAAGACCGCGACACATGTGGCAGAGGCTGTTTGGTATTGGTTGCGCACACCAGAGACCTGGATGGCGATGCAGCGCATTGTCCCCTGGGATAGCCCAACTCCCGAGGATCAGGATTGGGACCAATACTTATTCGCCGCGCTAGATATCCCTTCTGTTGCGATTAATCCGCAGCTTAACCCTCAACCCTTAAGGAATTGATGACATGAAAAAAATGCTAATTTTACTGATGATTCTGTGGTGCTTGCCCGTCTGGGCTGAAGATCAGGTTCCCGGCGGTTTTATTGAAGCTGAACATCAGGGAAAGAAGATCCTGTTTCCATTATTGAAATCCCATTACCAGGTCGATATCCAGGGCGACCTGGCCCAGGTGACCCTGGAGCAGGACTTCCAGAATCCGACCGGTATTCCACTCAATGCCAGCTACCTTTTTCCCTTGAATAAGGACGCCGCCGTGCATGCCATGCACATGCAGGTAGCGGACGAACTGGTCGAAGCCAGGATTCGCCGCCGCGAAGAGGCCAGGAAAGCATTTGCCGAAGCTAAGGTGCAGGGTAAATCTGCCAGTTTACTTGAACAGCATCGCCCCAACATGTTTACCCAACAACTGGCCAATCTCATGCCGGATATTCCCATCCATATTACTTTGCAATATGTACAGCATATTAACCGGGTGGACAGCCACTATGAGCTAGTCTTGCCACTCATTGTGGGGCCCCGCTACCAACCGGAACAAACACAACAAAAGACCATCAAGCGAGTCGGCATGTGGCAGTTGGAGGCATTACCAGCCTATCCCTCAGTGGCTGGGCTGAACCTGCCCAAAGAAATTGAACAAGAGCGGGTGAGCATCGAGATTACTTTAGACGGTGGAATGCCTATCTCGGCTGTTTCCAGCCCGACTCACGGCATAGAGATCAAATCAGTGGATGAACAGCAAAGGCGCATCAGTCTTAGCAACGGTCGCACCATCGATAACCGGGATTTTGAATTGCACTACCGTTTAGCTGGAGAACGGGTACAGGCTGGTTTGCTGACCCATGAAAATGAGCGTGGCCGCTTCTTTAGCCTGTTACTGGAACCGCCAGCTATACCCCAGAGCGAGGCCATCACCCCGCGTGAGATGGTGTTTGTGCTAGACACCTCTGGCTCCATGTCCGGTGACCCGCTTAAGGCCAGCAAAGCTTTCATGCAGCAGGTGTTGCACCACTTGCGGCCCAGTGACCATTTTCGCATCATCGACTTCAGCAACAGTCCCAGGGAATTCCATGCCAACCCGTTGCCAGCAACCGCTGAGAATCTGCGTCTCGGTCAGGCTCATATCCAGGGCTTTAAAGCCGGTGGCGGCACCGAGATCGATAGTGCTATCAAGCAGGCCCTATCAGTACCAGCGATGCAAAACCATCTACGCATCGTAGTATTTCTGACCGACGGTTACATCGGTAATGAGCACAGCGTACTACAACGCATCCAGTATTTGCGCGGTAATGCCCGTATCTATGCCCTGGGTGTCGGTACCGCTGTTAACCGCTACCTGTTGGATGAAATGGTGCGGGCAGGTCAAGGCTTTGTGCGCTATATCGACCCTACCGAGGAAGTGGAAGGTGCCGCCCAGCGCTTTGCAGAGCGCTTGCGTACGCCGGTGCTGACCGATGTTAGTATCGACTGGGGCGATACCAGGGTCGAGCAGGTCACACCTGCGCAGCTGCCTGACCTCTTTACCGGCGATTCTCTGCGTCTGCTGGGCAAGATCAAGCAGGTGGGTCAGAAGCCCATCAAAATTCTCGGACGCATCAATGGGCAGCAGGCTACTTTGCCGCTCAAACTTCAGTTCGATGAGCAAGCAGCAAATCAGGGCCAGGCGATTCCCCTGATCTGGGCCAGAAGCCGGATTGCCGATCATATGCGAGAAATGACGTTGCCGAATGATCGCCGCTCTTCGGAACTGCCTGATAAGGCATTGAAAGAAAAGGTGACCCAATTGGGGTTGGATTATTCCCTGATGACGCGTTGGACCGCTTTCATCGCCGTGTCGCAGAAGATCTACAATGAACAGCCCGCTGCGTCTAAGGATGTTTCGGTTCCCCTGCCCATGGTCAAGGGTGTCAGTCAAAAGGCCTATCCTAAACAAACTCAGCAGTTTCATGGCAGCTCAGCGCCGGAGGCTGAAGAGGGCCTGCTGTTGCTGATGTTGGTCTTGGCTGGGTTGTACTGGTGGCAGCGTCACCAGTATGGAGAAATGCTTTGAGGGTTTACTAAACCGGGTCGAGAATAATGTAGGTCAGATACAAATATATAAATATTGCGTGTACAAGACTCCAGTTATGTAGGTGAAAAATGCATGTTGATGAGGGGCACCCATTAAGGGGCAGGGGGTCAGGTTGAACCAGCGGCTATGACCCTGGATATCTGCATCATTTTATCCTTTTCTTTTTGATCCAGATTTGAGTAGATCATCAAAATCTCCTGAAGATCATCTGGAAAGTAGGCGCATAGGCCATCTAGCTCCACATGCTGTTCATCCATCCAGTTGCGGGATTTTTTTAGCTGCTTTTCGATTTTACGACATAATTTATCCTGAAGTTTCAGGAAGGGATTATCCAGGTGTTGCTTGAATTCTGAAGGTTTCAGCCCGGTAGTTTTTCTAAGTGCCGTGACTTCTGTTTTATTTAAAGATTTTACCAGTTGGCTCAGGTTCTGATGACGAATAGCCTGAAGATCGCGCTCACCAGACCCTATGCTACCTAAACCAAACTGAATCCAGCAGGGATTAATTTTAGTGACTTCGGCTATCTTCAATATGTCCTGAGAGGCGGGCATAGAGATGCCCTGCTCATAGTTACCCAATCGGCTGACACTCCATTCAGGAGTCGCCTGTATAAATGCTGCGCGCGTCTTAAACCCCGCCATTTGCCGGGCCTGTTTAATTCGTGCACCGACCTGTTTTCTAAAATCATCAGTAGTAGTATTTTTTTTGGTCATAATAAATAACAAGAATCTTGTAATTAGTGGTTGACAGCTTGTAATGCTTCATTATACTACGCAGCAATTCTTAATTCTGATTAATTTTAAAGGTATGCATCATTTATTCATTTCAACGCAGAAGCAACTCAGTATCAGCCCCCAGGCTGTGCCTATGTGTGAGTGGATATGTATATCTTTTGATAATGAGTATAAGACAGTAGATTTTTGACTTTCTATTTTGGAAGGTCAATGGCACCTTCCGAGCAAAAATTAAAAACCCGGTTTGTGCTAAACAAGTCCGGGTTTTTTTATGCCGGGAGAAAGGGAAACCAGAGATACTACATAATTGACAAGGGGTGCTCTAGTTATTCACAACTAGAGGAATATGAAATGTCTGTAAAAAACAAGACTATAGATAGAGAGCTCTATGGTTGTGTTAAAAGAAAATATATAGGGCCATGGTCAACATATTGGTTAGTGTTAACAGACCCTGGGTCAAGCTAGATATGACACGGCCAGGAAGAAGGGAAAATAAATGTTGCTGTATTGCAGTAACGAAGGGGAAGGATCCAGATGGTCTGGTATTCCCTTTGGGTAATCACCGACCCCATGAATATTACTGGTGAGTGACTGGCGTAATAAGCTATTGAATAAATTTAGGAGCAAAGTTTTTAGTGAACATGTTATCGATAAATAGAGCTGTCTGGCCGGTGATTTATGTATCGCCAACAGCCCAGTTGCGCCCTGAGTTTATGGGCAAGCAGCTCTGTATATCCGCTCTGTATATAAGCAATGCGCCCAGGAACCTGGAACAGAATCATTTTGATTCAAAGGGTATTGGTAAAACGTAATTCTCCATGAAAGTCCTTCGGAGGGTTGCAGTAATAACAAGCACCTCCGAGAGTTTAAAAAACCCCGGTTGTGCTTGAGAAGGCACCCGGGGTTTTTTTATGCCCCCACACCGGCGTTCCCGGTGTTAATGATCTTTGACAATTTGGAATCACGCAATGCCACCGGGAAACCGGTGGCCGGGCGAAACACTGAAGTAATCAGTCAGTTGTTTTGTCGCGGACATTTGTCTGCGATATGTCGAACCCATCGACCGCCCACAACTGCAGATATAGCTCAATGGGTAGAGCGACGGCTTTCCTGGCCGAGGACCCCAGTTCGATTCCGGGTATCTGCTCCAGATTCGCCTGCTTGCAGGCAAATGCCTGGCATTCTTGTCCCGAGATGCCGGTGCAGCGACACATCGGGTTCCCATGATGGATAAGCCGGACATCCAGTGTAGTCGGCAGTGTCATCAGACCGCGTGAGGTCTTTACGATAATTGATGGCGACATCGAAAAAGGGGGAATGCCTGCATACCCTCGCCGGGGCAACTCGGTCGATTTACGCAAGCCCAGTCCTCTACGTCTTCGGGTCGCTCGGAGATACTGATAAAGGGATGCATGGTAATTAAGGATGCCGGGCGGCTAAAACCGTGGTATTCGAATGTTTTCGTGACTGTTAACGCCATGGGTCAACATCTCGTTTCAGGAGGGATGAAGGGTGCACTTTTAGTCCGAGCCGTCAGGTTAGGGCGTTAGTGAAGTTTGAAGGGTGAGGGCAGTGGCCCAGATCCTGAAAAACGGTCAAGTAGCGGGATACGTGAAAGACATGGGGTGTGTGGCATTTTTGTCCTCAAAAGGGACTGGAACCACCGGAGTACGCACATCCTGGCAGGTTGTTGAAATAGCTCAACTGGTAGAGCAATTACCTCTTAAGTAATGGGTTTCAGGTTCAATTCCTGATTTCAAGGCAAACAGAAAATGGAAAGACGTACTCCAGCGTTAAGTGAAAGTGACCTAAGTCTCGGCAGCTTGCTGAACCGAGAAGGGTTTGAGGCCCCAAGCCAATAACCCGGGTACCGAATCGCATCAATGGGCCGGACAGCTCAGAGAGTAGATGAAGTGCCGAGTAGCTTAGCGGTATGTAGGTATTGCCACCTACTCAAACAAGGCGGTTACGAAGGTTTACCATGATGCCAAGAAAGGGGGCATGGTGGATAAGCTGGGAAACAGCGGGTGGAACCGACTGATAATCCAGTGAAAGGATCTTCATAGAGGCTGTAATCTCAGGCCTTATTCTTCCCTGATGGCGTAAATGGTGAACGTAGCTGACTGTTAATCAGAAGTTTCGGGTTCGAATCCTGATCGGGGAGCCAGATATTGGTTGTACTGAGCATTGGTGGGCTCACCTGGCTGTAACCCAGACTCCTCTGGACGTGATGGTTCGACTCCATCTGCAACCACCAGACAAAAAAATCATGAGAGCAAACTGCAGACACTCTCGATATCGATTGATAAAAGCGGCGTTGGCCGTGAATTATCCCCTGGCTAATTCCTGAAACGGCGAGGGTTAGATTTATGCGTCCGTAGTATAACTGGATATTACACCGGACTTTTAATCCGGCTAATGCGAGTTCAACTCTTGCCGGACGTACCATTTTATTGCTCTGTAGCTCAATGGTAGAGCCCCCGGCTGATAACCGGAAGGTAGTGGGGTCAGTACCCACCAGAGCAACCAGTTTGTTATGTTCCCAGGCTCTGGACAAACGATATTCCTGCGAGCCAGGCTGCCCGACAATCGGGCTCAAATTACACTCCCGTGGATTAATGGTGAGATCGACAGACTTTCAATCTGTAGGTGAGGGTTCAATTCCCTTCGGGAGTACCAGATATGGGGTCATAGTTAAGTTTGGGCGAGTGCCTGTTTTACAAGTTGATTATTGCCAGTTCGATTCTGGCTGGCTCTACTGAATGTGCCTACCTTGTTAGCTACAGGAAGGTCATCACACCACAGTCAGCACAGAGGGGGGCTGAATAGCAGCGAGGCTGCAAAACGGTGCGGTAAAAGTCCGAAGTTTCGTAACACAACAGTAACGGAGGTATCCAATGAATCACTATCGTAAATTTGAACGTGCAGTTCAGGATATGAATATCCCGAAAAACCGCAAGACTGCCAACCCAGCTAATGCGAGTTGGTTCTTAAGGTCAGGAGTAGCCTACAACCGTGATCACGACAAGATCATGACGGCGATATTCCATGCGCGCAATATTTCTTAACAATGGTGGGTATAGCTCAGTGGGTAAGAGCGCCGGGTTGTGACCTCGGAGGTCATCGGTTCAAGTCCGATTATTCACCCCAAACAAGGACTGCTTTAACTTCCCCCAGGGATTGGTGGATACAGACCCGGAGTTAAAGCACCAATTTATCCTGATGGCCAAATTGAATAAGGCAGCGGTTTATGAAACTGGAGAATGCAGGTTTGACTCCTGCTCGGGATACCAAATCATTCTGCCGGGGTGATGGAATTGGCATACATGCTTGTCTTAGAAACAAGATTTTGCGGGTTCAAATCCCGCCCCCGGTACCAGTTCAATAGCGATTAACTCAGCTGGTTAGAGTGCCAACCTTACCAGTTGGATGTCGTGTGTTCGAATCACACATCGCTAACCACGGCAAAGTGGCTGAAATGAAAATGGCGCAAACCTCATAAGATTGAAAATGCCGATTTAATCCCGGCCTTTGCCTCCAATATTTAGCGAGATAGACCTAATGTTAGAGCACCGGGTTCATTTCCCCGAAGACCCGGTTTAGATTCAAAATTTCGCTCCCGATTATCTGGGTGTAGCTCAGTCTGGTCAGAGTTCTTGCCTTGGAAGCAAGATGCCGTTGGTTCGAATCCAACCACCCAGACCAAATATGCGGATGTAGCTCAACGGTAGAGCATTGCCCTGTCAAGGCAGAGGTCGTGGGGTCAGTACCCATCATTCGCGCCAGATTCTACGAAAGGAAAAGTCCAGTGAAACAAAGAAACCCTGTGCCCGTTAACAGGCCCTGGAAGGAAAGTGTTTATGAAAATAGTAGCAAGGCCAAACGTCAACAATCAAAGATGGCGTTTCAAAAAAGATTATGTGGACGTGGCTGAATGATTATAGCGCCTGGTTGCAACCCAGGATTTTGCAGGTTTGATTCCTGTCGTCCACTCCAAATGTTAGGGCCTGCTAAGTCGTACAACCTTTTACGTTAATTTTTAAATAGTCCTGTGGTGTAGCGGTAACACTCTTGTCTTTGACACAAGCATCGGTAGTTCGAATCTACCCGGGGCTGCCAGATATTATCAGTTTGTCATACTGGGCCGTTAGCATATTGGTAGATGCAAACCCCTCATAAGGGTTTGAAGAAAGTTCGATTCTTTCACGGCCTACCACATAGCTTGTATCTCCCTGCGTATCAATAGGGTCAGAGTGAATGAAGCTTACTTAAAACTTGATGCACTGTCATTGCATTTCAATTTCTACCCCTGTAGCTTAATCGAATAGAGCACCTGGCTTCGAACCAGGCGGTTGGGAGTTTGAGTCTCTCCAGGGGTGCCAATAATTGTAGCGATAATTCAATTGGCAGAATGCCGGTCTCCAAAACCGGACGTTGGGGGTTCGAGGCCCTCTCGCTACGCCATGCATGTGATTCCAAATGGTCTTCTATTTTTTAACATGGACAAGATCTGGAGGTTAACTATGGTCACATCCATTCTACAACTGGATATTGCAGGAAACCCTGCAGGCTGGATCAATCATCGGCAAGCCATCTTGTTGGTGGCCTCAGATCGTGTGGTAGCCGGTCTGGGTGACCATGATTTTATATTTCAGGGTGGGGTAAACCGGGTTACCCGGTCACGATCATGCGTGATTGTCAGCTCCATTTTGCTGACTCGTGAGAGAGTAGTTGGGAATCGGTGGCAACATAACTTTGAAGCCCCGTTGACCAATAAAGGGCTGTTTGCTCGGGACCGGTATATGTGCCTGTACTGTGGACAAAGCCACGTTCCATCACAACTGACAATGGATCATGTGATGCCGAAATCTCGAGGAGGTGCAGATACCTGGGTAAATGCAGCGACAGCCTGTCGCAAGTGTAATCATGCCAAAGGTAATCGAACCCCGGAAGAATGGGGGCACCATCTGTTGGCGGTGCCATTTGCACCGAACTGGGCTGAATACCTGTACCTGAAAAACACGCGACGCATCATTGCGGATCAAATGGCTTTTTTAAAAAGTCGATTTCGTAAGGACAGTCCGCTGCTGGTCTGAAGAGACAGGTCGGTAATTTTGGTAAAACCGACTCGGTCCAAAACCGGGTCGGGCGCAGGTAAGCATTTGATTTTATGGCTTTATTAGCTATTTAAATATACAAAGCTGACCTTAAAGGGGCAATTTAACGAACTTTGTAGGGCCAGCAGGTTCTAGTAAATACCACGCATCCGTATAAGCTTCAGGATCAGCACCACAAAGGGTGAACCGTGCATCAGCAGGTCAAAGATATCGAGCGGCTTCACCAGTGTTCCTGCTGAAAGCATCTTCAGCTTTTCCCATATGTGAGGCTCAGGAACAAAGGGTGCTAGCCCCAATAAGAGACAGGCAATCACTATCATCTGTAACGAAATATTATCTAACCAGGACCTAACTTTCATAAAGTTCTCTAATTGTATATCCAAACATCTGTGATCATACTGCTACGCTGAAAGCATCTTAGGGTATAGTAATTTGCCTTGCAGTTACACAGGCTAAAAATTAGAACTGATCGAGGTACCCTTGACTAAGTGCTATTCTATTGTATCTCTGGAATTCCGTAATTTCCTTCTCAATAGATGGATGTCCTCGTTTACTTGCGTTTACTTTTTTTGGTAGCTTATAGCATAGTGAGAATATCTCAGTTAAAGTGATTCGGGTAATCTGCTATGGTTTCCTGCTTGGAAAATTAATGCCTCAAAGTATTTAGAGAAAAATATGAAAACAAGAATATTAGGTAAGTCTGGTTATGTGGTATCTGAAATAGGTCTGGGTTGCTGGCAGCTCGGTAATGATTTTGGCCCAGTAGAAGAACAACAGGCTGTCGCAGTACTGGACACGGCTAAGACCCAGGAGATTAGTTTCTGGGATACCGCCGATGTTTATGGTGCGGGTCTGAGCGAACGCCGTATTGGTCAATGGCTGGCCAGGTTAGGACCGAATGATAAACGCCCACTGGTGGCTACCAAAGTCGGGCGGGATGCCGCTCTTTATCCTGATGGATACACTAAAGACAAGGTGCGGACTAATTTGCTTGGCTCGATTGATCGTTTGGGTGTGGAAGCGTTAGATCTGGTACAGCTACATTGTGTACCGACCGAGATATTGATGGCAGGCGATATGCTGGCCTGGATGGAGGACTTTCAACAGGAAGGGTTAATCAAGGCTTTTGGAGCCAGTGTGGAGAAAATAGAAGAGGCTTTGTTCTGTATTGAGCACCCTAAGATGACCAGCTTGCAGATTCTATTTAATCTCTTTAGGCAAGATGCTACCGAAGTACTACTGCCCAAAGCAGCAGAAAAAGAGGTAGGTATTATTGTACGCTTGCCATTAGCCAGTGGCTTACTCAGTGGCAAGATGACCAAAGATCAGCAATTTGCGGAGGGAGATCACCGCAACTATAACCGTGATGGTGCCGCTTTCCATGTGGGTGAGACCTTCAATGGTATTCCCTTTGAAAAGGGCGTGGAGTTGGTGCAAGAACTGAATAGCTTTGTTCCTCAGGAAATGACGTTACTACAAATGGCCTTGCGCTGGATATTGGATCAACCGCAGGTGAGCACGATTATTGCTGGTTCTAGTAAAGCTCATCAGGTGGAAAGTAATGCCGCTGCTTCAGCGCTACCACCCTTACCTGACGCTCTGCATCAACAATTACGGGCCTTCTATTACGACAAAGTAAGAGACCAGATTCGAGGAGGGATCTAAGAGCTAATGGGGTTAGATTAAATTATATTTAACGTGTTCTTTGACACCAGTTATTCAACGATCAGCTATCGCATAGCCGTCGGCAAGCAACAGGAGCACAATGTCTTTATCCTGCAAGCATAGCCAGCCATGCAAGTTCGGGATCAATTGGGTTTGATTGGGAAGCCGCTATTTTCATGAACCAACGTCCAGCTCATTCCCTCATCGAACGACTCGTAGAACTCTCCAGTCGTGCCGTTGCAGCCAACTAAAAGCCGGTCGGTCACTTCAGAGATCAGATCTTTACAGTATTCTTTGGGTAAGGAAGCATCTGTTACATACCAGGACATTCCTCCATCCTTTGTAAACAATAAACGTGACTCTTTCAGTGGGGCTCCATAGGTGCCTAGCTCTCTAAAATCCACAGAAGCAATGGCCTCTTTTTCATTTTTAAACAGAGGCAGAGAATTGAATCCAAAGGGGGAAGACAGCTGTTTGATATTAGTCACGGTTTGATCGATGAGGTTTTGAGAGGCTTCTTCGCCTGGGCCTTCACAACCATCCTCATCTGGCCATTTACCATCAACACAGGGTGTGACTCGACTCTTAAGAATCTTCCATAAGTCACTGTCAGAGTCATAACGATATAGATTAGCACCATAATTGAAGATGATTGCATGCTTACCTTTTCTTCCTAACTTGACGCCGTCGTGAATAAAAACTGAGGTAATATCAGGTAGCTCCTGATCTGGTAAGGTAACCCAATCCTGATCGGTTAACTCAAATGCTTCCGTATTTGTCGGTGCAAAGAACCTGGTATCACCATGTGATACGAAGTCAATACTGATATATCGATTATCACCAACTTTCGAAACATTAACTTTCTTAATCGAATCTTTCCATCTATTTGAACCTGCAGGTGATGCTGATGCTGTCGAAGCATCCTGCCTCGCGCCGCTTCTGCTGTGCGACCAGCCATGGTCTGATGTATATCTATTCAATTCATCCCATTCAATAGAACCATTAACTTTATTTCCTCTAAGAATTCTTATTGTGTCACTGCTATTAGCAATTACATCCAGCGAATTTTCACCAGTAAAGTTGATGTAGTCTATTTGAAACTCCGAGGGCATACTTAAATCCACCCAACTACCTTTTGCCATTTTGTAAAAAAAACGGCCATCCAGTCCACCAACCGCTATGTCACCTTTATTATTCTGAGAAATTGCTGTTAAACCTGAATTTGTATTCACAGTGTCCTGAGACCATCTTCCACTGGAATCTCGTTTTAAAATGACGCCTAACTTAGCCAGAAAATATATACTTCCATCTGGCGACTTATACCTGCCGTCAAAGATAGTCGGATGTTGAGAGGCTGTTAGGTACAACTTTTCTCGTTCACCATCGAATTCATCTTTATTCCACCTATAGATATGGGTATCCGGTGTTTTATAGGATGGGAAATAGGTGCTTAATACATTCGACGGCTCATCGGGTACTCGTATGAGCATTCCAATATTTTCATCTCCCAGATGCTTCTGGTAAAAAACCAGACTACCGAGGTCAGTTACTTCTCCAGGTTTCACCTCAAAGGTACCAGACGCTTTACCAACAGGAATAGTCTGGTAGTAAATCAAATCATCCTGCACATGTCTGAAGCCAATCGCACCAAGGGTGTAAGCCCCACCAGGAGTCGCTGAAGCAAAGACCGTACTGCCGTCCGATAGTGGTCTAATGGAATTAAGCAGCTGAAACTTGGCGTCTTTGGACTCATTGATATTTTCGGGAGTAATGATTAACTCGTTGAAGGGTTTGGAAAGTGATGCGTTAATTATTTTTGCAACAACAATGCCATGATTTTGATCGAGTGGAGCGGAATTTTTCTCAGGTAATGGGGATAAATAATTAATATTGCCAGCACATCCAGAAACAAGAACCAGAAGTAAAGCTACAGCAAGCATATTAAAATCATGCAGAAAAGAAAATTTCTCCATTTTATTACAACTCCTCTATCACAAATTACGACCGATATGGCCGATAAAACTATCCATAGGACTGTGGACTAATTCGAACGAGAATGGTGAGAACCAATAAGTTATTATTGGCAATCCCATCACAGAATACTTAAGATGCAGAAAGTTATCAGAATCTCAACCGTTGAAAAAGGATTTTTTGTTTGTTTTCTTTAAATTGAGTCATTGGTTTTCTGGTATACAGTATGTCAACATAAAAAAATTAAGCGGCGTATAAAAGAGCTTGAAACATAACAGGGTAAATGCACTTTGGAAAATATTAAGTCACTACACTTTATGTGACGAGGAATAGCTGATACTTTGTGTTAGCTGTCATATTCATAATTTCATCTAATATCGTTTATTGTTCTGGTCCTCATGTTCGGCTCTGGCATCCACGGCTCTGGCTTCCTGCTTCGCCCTACCTCCTCCCTCCCTGGAGTCGTACTTCGCTCTATCACCTAAATCCCTTTAGGTGTCCTGCATTGTTCTACCTTCGACCATCCATAGTCTCGTACCTTCACTCATCTCTGAGCTTGTGCCACCTACGTCCATGTAAGCGTCCAGAGTGTGAGCGATAGATGTAAATTGTAAGCACTGACCCTATCAGCCTATCCCTTTTTCAGATGAGTGTCGTACGCTAAATAGCTTATGTGGTTTTCTGATCTACGCTGTTTAGCTAATTGTAAGACGGCTATCTATCATCTAAATTATCTCTGTAGATATATTCTTCGTAGGATTTTTTTATTTAGAAAGCATCTTGCTGGAATAGTTATTTTTGATAAAAACGGGAATATTCGAGCTTAAATTTCACGTTTGGTTTTCAATAATATAAAAAAGTCTACGTTAAATCCATTACACACTTTCAGAAGGATTATATTATGAAAACATCTCAAAGCGGTTTCACTCTTATCGAGCTGGTCGTGGTTATTGTTTTGCTGGGTATTCTTGGGGTTACTGCACTGGGGAAGTATCAGGATTTATCTGGAAGCGCAAGAAAAGCCGCCTTATCAGGAATTGCTTCAGAAATATCAGGTGCTTCAAAAATAAATTTTGCCAAAGGCTATGCGAGCGGTAATTACACTGTAGATCTTAAAGCTAGTGATGTTTGCACGGTAAGTATTTTAAAAAAATTACTCCAAACTGGAGAATTTCCTACCGCTTCCCCAGCCTATGCTGTGAATGGATTAGGTGATTGCTCAGGTGGGGCAGGGACAACAACAAGTTGTATCATATATCAGGATACTGACACAACGACTGGAGGATATAACGCAGATGATGCCCAAGCAGTTGCCACTCTGATATGTGGTGGGTAATACATTAATTAACCTTAAAAATGAAGTCAGGAACAGTTCATACCTGGCTTCTATGCCAATAATAAATAAATGTCTGCGTTAAATCCATTACACACTTTCAGAAGGATTATATTATGAAAAAATCTCAAAGCGGTTTCACTCTTATCGAGTTGGTCGTAGTTATTGTTTTGCTAGGTATTCTTGGGGTTACTGCAATGGGGAGATTTCAGGACTTGTCTGGTAATGCAGAGCAGGGGGCCCTTAATGGTATCGCGACTGAAATAACCGGTGCCGCAACCCTCAATTATACATCCAGCCTTTTATCTTCAAATCCTGGTGACTTTGCTTTAGATATAGGTGATACAACAAATGGTAATGGTGTCGCCACAATGAGCACATCTGCTACAGCAACTGCTTGTACTGCAGCAGGGCTTGCTAGTTTACTTAACGGGGGGGCTTTACCTAAAGTTGGAGCAGGCACAGCGGTTACTGCAACAGCTTTTATAGCAGGTACTACCACTGAAATTACAGATGCCAATTTATGTGCCGCACCAGGTGATACCTTTAGTTGCCAAATTACAGGTGGTGCTTCAGCAAAGGCATTAGTCACTTTAATCTGTACTGAATAAAGACGCTATCCTGCTCAAAAGACAGGGACGTATCCGATTCTTTAGAAAAAGAATATCAAGCGTATCAAGGGGTAGGAACGTTGAGCATTAAGGTTGACCAGGAATGACGAAACAGGGAAGTGTGGGTGTTAATGTTTGGTCGCTTATATTAACGGTGAACTTCTGAGGCTTAAATACCTGTATCTACTGATCAATGGGAGCCTTGTACTTTTGTACTTCATTTGGGATGCATGGAGTTGAGAGGTCGGTAATTATGCGGCATGTCAATATATGGGGGCACCGGTTCGCCGTGTTATTAATCCTCTCGAAAAAAACTGGTTTGACTGCTCCCGTAGATTGAAAACTTCGCAATGAAGATTTTTAATTTTAGGGGCTGTCTTATTCCTAAATAATTATGGATATCCAGGTATTGGAAAGAAAATTTAACTTCAACTATTCAGCTACAGCTTCAGTTAAAAGATAGGGCTATTAAATCCAAATTCGGATTTTGTTAAACCGTTTCGGGTATTTTTTCTGGCTGGCTTCAAGCACAAAATAATCCTGCAAGCTGTATTACTTTATTGAAGGAAGAAAGAATTATCAGGGGATTGAGGGTTATGTGTTGGAAAAACTTCAGCGTAGCACTTCTGACTGGTCGATCTGCAGTAATATCGATAGCAAAGATGTTGGGTAATGAAAGTGGGTGTTCCGGTTTATCAGTTTATGCCAGTTGATGTACTAAACTATCTGGCATTGATTGCCAGATGAATGTCTCAGTGCCGTATGCTAATGGGATTATATTGTTTTCTTATCTACGTTGTTATGCTAGTTTTACGGCGTCTGTCTATTATCTAATTTTCATCCCTGATTATTACACTTCGAAGTGGTAGGACAGAAAGTGGTCTCAATCTTGTTTTGAGCCGGTAGACCCAGATTTACCTTATAACCTGTTTAATACAAAAGGAATTTTCGATGTTTTTTTCATCCGTTCATAATGCTCTGTTCCATCAACGTCTGTCACTGCTATTACCCCTGATACTCCTGTTTGCTGGACCCGGTGCACAGGCCGCCAGCTTCGATTGTACGAAGGCTTCAAGTTCCACAGAAAAAACAATCTGCAGCGACAACAGTCTTTCTGAACTCGACACTCAGTTGGGACAGCATTACCGCAATGTACTTGATGTGGCAGAAGATAGTGTCAGCGCAAAGGTGAAGGAAGAGCAACGTCTATGGATCAAGCAGCGCAATAATTGTACAAATACGCAATGTATGGCTGATAGCTATAGCCAACGAATTTCCGAACTGGTCAACCTCTACCAGCAGGCAATCTATGCCGGTAAGGATATCGAGGTAAGCTCCGTGCTGGAACAGAACTATGACAATGCTGCGTCAATTGTCGTGCGCTTCAACGTACCGGTTGATCGCAATGCAGATTTCCGTAGTCGTCTGGAGATCAGTCAGGATGGTAAGCAACTTGATGCATCCAACTGGCTGATTAACGAAGATGGATTACTGGCGGTCTATCCCTTTATTGAACCCTCAACAGAATACAGCATACAGGTGAAGCCTGGCCTTCGCGCTATTAACGGCCGTAGCCACTCAGGCAACCGCTCTTTCAGCGTCTCTAGCCGTCGCAGTGTGCCAAGTGCCTCATTCGCCAGCTCAGGACAGGTCATGAGCAATCACTTAAAACCTGCATTACCGGTAGTTACGCTGGATGTGGATGAAGTTGATGTGGATTTTTTTCATATAGCCGTTGCTGACATTGCCAAATGGAGTCACCTCAATAATGGTCAAAGACGCAGTTACTACCAGTTAGAAAGTTTTACTCAGAAGAATCCGCTGGTTTACAGTGCGCGCTTCCCGATACCCAACAAGCGTCATCAACGCACTACCACCAATCTGGATCTGAGTGGGATACCGCCACTGCAACAGAATGGCGCTTATCTTGCCGTATTGCGTGTACCCGGTAAATACAGCCATTCCTATGAAACCAATTTTTTCACCGTTAGCGATATCGGTGTTCAGGTTCGTCGTACCGAGAAAGGTATGCATATACTCGCGAACTCCATCGCTACCGGCGAAGCACTTGAAGGTATTGAAATCTCGCTGTACAAGGGCAATGAACTGAATGCAAGCCAGACCACCGCAAACAATGGAATCGCCAGCTTTAGTAACTGGTTCAAGGGCACCAATACCTTGATTGCACACAAGGGCAATCAATACTCTATCCTTCGTCTGGATAAACCGTTGGATCTTTCCGGCATTAGTAACGCTACTGCGCGACACCAGCAGATGCAGGTATTTGCCTGGGGGCCGCGTGACCTGTACCGCCCCGGAGAAAAGCTCGAAACCTATGCCATTGTGCGTGATCACGATGGACGCCAGCTACGTGATACACCACTACGCGCCAGTCTGGTGAATGCAACCGGTGCCCAGCTAATCAATGCTACATTGAACCGCGAAGTTGATGGCAGCTATCACTTTACCCATCAACTGACCGATACCGCCAAGCCCGGAAAATGGAAGCTGGTTTACCGCAATCCCGGCACCGATGAGATACTCACCGAGTATGCTTTCTCGGTAGAAGAATTCATGCCGGAACGTATGGAACTCACCCTGTTCGATGGAGACCCACTACGCCGTCGGCTAGTCTACGATATCAATCAGATTAAAATCCCTGTATCCGGTGACTATCTGTATGGCGCACCTGCCTCGGGTAACGCTGTGGATGGCTACCTGCTGGCAGAACTCGACCGTCACCCATTCGAGCAATGGAAAAGCTACAGCTTTGGGGTCGACAAGGAAAACATTCCCAATGCGCGACTGACCCTGCCGAAAATCACCCTGGATGAGGCGGGCAAGGCAGAGTGGGCAATAGATCTGGGCAACTGGAAAAATGTTAACTCCCCGCTCGCCCTGACCACAACAGCCAGTCTTTACGAAAGCGGTGGCAGGCCGGTTACCCGAACCCTGAGTGCTACCCGCATCAAGCAGCAGGAGATGGTCGGTATCGAACCCCAGTTTAAGGACCAGGCCAGTAACGATAGTCGAGTGGGCTTCAAGCTGATTTTGACCGATAACCAGGGTGCACAACGTGCAGGAAATTACCAGTACGTACTCATCCGTGAAGATCGAAACTATTACTGGACCTACGATGATAACGGCGGCTGGAACTGGCACTACGATCCAATGGAGTATGAGAGTTACTCCGGTAAACTGAAATTTGCGGACGATGAGGCACTGAGCATTCAGGTCCCTGTTGAATGGGGCAATTATCGTCTTGAGGTACGCAATAAAAGCAATACTACTGTCAGCAGCTACCGCTTTCGCACTAGCTGGTACTGGTGGGGCAATAGTGAAAGCGGTGCGGCAGTGCGACCCGATCAGGTCAGCATGGGCTTTCGCGATAAGATCTACCAGGCCGGCGATACTGCCCATCTGCTGCTGACTCCAGCAACAGCTGGCCTCGCTACTATCACAGTTGAAGATAACGACAAGATCCTGTGGGTATCGCAGGTAGATGTCGAAGCGAAAAAGACCGAGATCGAGATCCCCATCATGTCCGACTGGTCACGTCATGATATCTATGTCACCGCAACCATCCTGAGTCCGGGTGATATGAAACATAGCGTGGCACCGAAACGCGCATTCGGTTTTATCAACCTGCCGCTCAGACGTAAGGATGCTGCCTTCGATGTGACCATTGAGGTACCGGAAAAAATCGAACCATTGCAGCATGTGTCCGCCAGGGTCAGGCTCAGCGGTAACCCGGTTGCAGATAATACCTATGTCACGCTGGCGGCAGTCGATGTGGGCGTGTTGAATATCACCCGCTTTAAGACACCCGATCCGGTTGCACAACTTTATGGTGCTCGGCGCTACGAAGCCAGTTACTACGACCTGTATGGGCAGATAATAGATAACGCCGGTTTTGACTACAGTCAGCAGAGATTCGGTGGTGGTTTTGCGCAATCCGCAGCCGAGCTATCACGTGGTGGCGATAAACCTAAGAATGATGTGCAAATCGTAGCTCTGCAATCTGCTCCGGTGCTGGTCAATTCAGATGGCGTAGCCACTGTTGAGATCGATATCCCTGAGTTCAATGGAAAGCTGCGCTGGATGGCTATCGTCTACTCTGAGCAAACCTTTGGCAGTGCAGAAACCAATAGCACCGTGGCCGAGAAGCTGGTCACCCAGCTCTCCAAACCACGATTCCTGGCGCTGGATGATCAATCCGAACTGACGCTGGATCTGAGCAACATGAGCGGGTTATCCCAGCATTTGAAGGTCAGCCTGAAAACATCAGGTGCGCTGCAGGCGCAACAATGGGATAAGGCCCTGGTGCTGGCTGACGCCCACAAGGATACCTTGCGTTTCCCGATTACGGCACAACAGATCGGCGAGGGTAATATTGAGCTTAAGGTAGAGAATGATCTTACAGGCAAAGATGCCCTGTCGCTGAAGCGTAGCTGGAAGCTGGGGGTACGCTATGCCTATCCGGCTGTGGCACGCAAAGCTATGGAGATCATCAACCCAGGCAAGATCTGGCAGCCGCAAATCGCTTTAAACGATCTGGTCAGCGACAGTGTGCAGGCGCAGCTGATTCTATCCAGCCAGCCGCCGATTGATGTTAATTCACAGTTTGAGCACCTGCTGAAATACCCCTATGGCTGTACCGAGCAAAGTACCAGCTCTGGATACCCCTGGGTATTGGTCGATCTTGATGCGGCCGAGCGCATGAAACTGTTGCCGATCATCCAGCGCGAATTTAAAAAGGAGTACAGCGCTGATTTCCGCAAGCAACAGATCGAAAAAGCGGTCAAACGGATCACACCGCGCCAGAATAGCTCCGGAGGCTTTGGTTTGTGGTCGGGTAGCGATAGTGAATCCTACTGGTTGACTGCTTATGTGACCGATTTCCTCACGGATGCAGAACTGGCCGGTGCCAACGTCGATAGAGAGGTGCTGAACAAAGCGATCAAGCGACTGCAGGAATACCTGCAGGAACGAGTACGTTTTGCCAGTCGCTGGGGCAGTGATGATCAGTACTATTCGTTCGCGACTCGTGCCTATGCCGCTTACGTATTAGCCAAGATTAATCGCGTACGTCTGTCTGATCTGCGTCGACTCTACACTGCGACAGAAAAAAGCTATGAAGATACGCCGCTACCCTGGGCGCATCTGGGCTATGCACTCGATAAGGCAGGTGATGTTAATCGGGCCACAGCAGCATTTGACAAAGCCAGAGGACTGAAACATTCCGGGCAACACCATGGATACTACGATAGCGAACTGCGAGACCTGTCGCTCAGCTATGCAATTCTGGCATCGCGCGGTAAGGCTTCGGCAGAAATCCTGTTGACGATTTTTGAACTCACCAAAAAACGCCAGTGGCTGAGTACCCAGGAACGTAATGCCCTGTTCAAGGCCGCGCTGGCGGCGAATACGCAAACTGGTGAAGCATTGCTTGCGCTGATCCAGACGCGCGATTTCAAACAGGATGTCGATCAGAAAGAAGCGTTCAAATCGATCCTCAACTACCAGCAACTGGAATCGCTGCAATCTATCAGCAGTAAAGACAGCACGGTGTATGCCAGCCTGGAGGTGATAGGAAACCAGTCTGGCCTACCAGAGCCGGAGAGTAACGGCTTCAGCATCAAGCGCGACTATTTTGACATCAACGGTAAGGCTATCCAGCTAAGCGAGTTAAAAGGTGGCGAGATGGTGGTGGTGCGTATCAATGTCAGCGCCACCGAGCATACGTCGAATGCACTTGTCGTAGACCTGCTACCCGCAGGCCTCGAACTGGAGAACCAGAACCTGGCTAACGCCAGCGTTGATCTGAGTCGCATAGCGATTGATGGGGCCGAACTGAAAGACTGGCAGAGTAAGGCACAAGTCGAGCATGTGGAATATCGTGATGACCGCTTTGTCGCTGCCCTTGCGGTCAATGAATACGGTTCACGCGATATCTTTTATCTGGCGCGAGCGGTCACCCCTGGCATCTACCGTGTACCGCCGCCTCTCATCGAAGATATGTATCGGCCATACCTCCGTGCCGTAGGCTCGACGGTTGAAACGGTGCGTATCACCAGTCCATAGTGGGGCATTTGCGATTACAACGGAGCTGGCGTTTAGTCAGCTCCGTTGTGCTGGTGGCTGGGCTGTTGTTTGCTGGCTTCCTGCTATTTGATCAAATCTATCCCGTCGATCTGCAGCCACGAAGCGCCGCACAGGTAGTCATCGATAGCCGTGGTGAACCGTTACGTGCCTTTGCCGATGAACAGGGTGAGTGGCGTTATATGGTTCGCCTGGATCAGGTTTCACCACTTTATATTAAGACCCTGATCGCCTACGAAGACCGCTGGTTTTATCGTCACTTTGGGGTCAATCCACTGTCCCTGCTACGCGCTGCGCTGCAGTGGATACGTAATGGCTATATCGTGTCCGGTGGCTCCACTCTGACTATGCAGGTGGCACGTATACGCTATGATCAAGCCCCTGGCATCGCGGGAAAAATTTTGCAGATGCTGCAGGCGCTACAACTGGAATGGCATTACAGCAAGGATGAAATCCTCGAGTACTATGTCAATCACGCACCTTTTGGTGGCACTCTGCAGGGGGTTGAGGCCGCCAGCCGGAGTTACTTCGGATATCCATCCGCGCAACTGACTCAGGCACAGGCCGCATTGCTGGCCGTGTTACCTCAGTCTCCGAGTCGCTACCGTCCAGATCGCTATCCTGAACAGGCACAAAAGCAACGCAACAAGGTGCTGGACCGCCTGGTACAATATCAGATACTGACTGCAGAGCAGGCCAGTGATGCCAAACTCGAAAACGTAGACGCAAATCCGCCCCGTTTTGAGATACTGGCACCCCTGTTGAGTCGACGCCTGATGCGTCAATATCCCGCAGCACAGATCATCCCCAGCTTTATCGAGCGCGACCTGCAACGTCGTATTGAAGCGCTCGCATTCGACCAGAAGCAGATCCTGCCGCCGCATACCTCGCTGGCGATTCTGGTTATGGAGCATGGCAGCGGCAAGGTGGTCGCCTATGCGGGTTCTATCGACATGACAGATAGCGAACGTTTCGGCTATATCGATATGGTGACCGCCGAGCGCTCACCCGGTTCGACCCTGAAACCCTTTATCTACGGGCTGGCGCTGGATGAAGGTTTGATTCATAGCCAGAGCCTGTTGATGGATGTTCCACTGACCTTTGGCGATTATCGACCCCAGAATTTTACGCGCGGGTTTTCCGGAGCGGTTAGTGTCAGCCGGGCATTGCAAAAGTCGCTGAATATCCCGGCCGTTCAGGTGCTGGAGCAACTTGGCCCCGGCAACTTTTTTGCCCGCATGCAAACCGCTGGAGCCGGGCTTTTGCTGCCGCCTGATGCCACCCCGAACCTGACGCTGGCGCTTGGTGGGGAAGCAACAAACCTGCAACATCTGGTCGCCCTGTATAGCGCACTGGCTAATGAAGGCTACGCGATTACACCCAGGTTCACTGCGCTTGACAGCATACAAAGACGCAAGCTACTCAGCCCCGGTGCCGCCTGGATTATTCGAGATATTCTGGCGCAGGCAAAGGTTGGAGAAAGCTGGCGCCAGAATGTCGCCATCAAGACTGGAACCAGTTATGGTAACCGCGATGCCTGGGCCATAGGTGCTAGCGAACACCATACCATTGGCGTCTGGGTGGGTAGCCCGGATAATGCTGCCATGACAGGGCATTATGGCAGCTTTACAGCCGTCCCGATCCTGCGCTCAGTCTCTGCCATCCTGCCCGACACGGCCTACTCAGCGCATGCGCAGCCGGATAGCGTAACACGCGAGCAGATTTGCTGGCCCGGTGGGCAAAACACACCCGGTCTATGTGATCAGAAGATGGATGCCTGGATACTGGACGGTGTGATACCACCCACGTTGATGGGTAGCCTTGCTCAATCTCCACTCATCTCGACACCTTATCAGACCTTCAGCATTGCAGCAGACAGCGGTCTGCGTGCAGCGCTGGGCTGTCACGTTCAGAGCAGGCAACAAACGCTGCCGATCTGGCCTGCAGCATTACAAAGCTGGATACCAGCAAAATGGCGAAATGTTAATCGAATTCCACCACTCGATCCTCGTTGCAGGCAAAGTGATGGTCTGTTAAGTGAAACCCCAGTTCAGATCACAGGCCTGGACAGGAATACAAGACTCAAGCGTCATCCAACGACCACCTCACAACCGCAACTTAGTTTCAAGGCTGTTGGCGGACAGCCTCAATGGTACTGGTTTCTGAATGGAGAACTACTGGACGAGCATGGAGACACCCTTCATCTGAGTATGCCTTTACCCGGCAGTTACCAGTTAGCGGTATCCGACCAGGCTGGCATGAGCGACGCGCTCGATTTTATTGTCGAGCCGCAGGAAATTTTTCGTTGAGTTATTTGTTGGGGGGCATGACGACCATGTTTGGTGTTTTTAATATGAGTTATTTTTGTTTTCTGATTAAAGCATATTATTTTCCAGGGCACTGTACTAGACTCGTTTAATTTCATTTATAAATCAGGGTTTAGATATGCGTAAACTTATGTTTATTGCTGCAATAGGCTTCGCTGTCTGGTACTGGAATACAGGCCGCTTGCCTTTTATGTCGACTGCAGGAGCTTATGACGAAGCAGGCAATCCAGTGGTGTGGATATTTACCGTAAAGGGTTGTGGGAAAGCCTGTGAAATAGGGCGGCAAGACCTGAAAAGCAGACGGATTGACTTCGAAGAAAAATTGATCGATCCAGATAACGCCAGTGATCCAGATGTACAGCTGTGGAAAGATATTGGCAAAGGAGGTTTCCCATTAACTGTTGCTGGCGATATCAAGATCAGGGGCAGCGGCAACCTGCCCAGGCTGCAGGAGATGCTCGGTAAGAATTTTGGGGAGCGTTATCTGACCAGCGCTGAAAAAAGGCTCTTCAAAAAACATTTTTATCCTGATGGCACACCCAGGATTGTTTTATATGGTGCCGACTGGTGCCCGTATTGCAAGAAACTCAAAGAAGAATTCGCGGCCAATAATATTGATTACCTGGATATAGATGTAGAAAAAAGCAGCAATAGAAAACAGATAGTCAATACCCTGGATATACCTGGTTACCCAGCTATATGGGTCGGTTATACTCGGGTTAATGGCAGTGACCTTAAAGCGGTTAAAAAACTACTCTAGGGGATTGGATATTACAGGGTAACCTTTAGGTACTTCGGGAAAAGTCCATTAAGCCAGTACGACTTGTTCAGGCTTCCGTTATATGCAGCTATAACAGCCATGTTAGTGGTAAAAGATGAAACCTTAGCCTGAATATTCCATATAAACCCGAGGCTTAGATGTGAAACGTAAGGCCTGACCCCAAAGCCAATACAAGAAAAAGGAAAGCAAGTGCTGAATGGATGATCGTCGGGTAGGCGCAGAGAAATGAGGTAGATTTCTAGTGTCGAATAGCCACTTGATATATAGGGATATTGAGTTTATCCTACCTGTACTTCTGCTGCGACAGCGTGGTGGTGGTTACCTTACTGCCATAGTTTTTGGTGGCATCACAGGCAAGTCTTCCCCATCCCGTATACTTCACTCCAGAACAGACCGAACAATTTATTACTCAGCAGCCGATTCGGCGCTTTAATGGTGTGGGGCGTGTTATCGAAAAGAAACCTGAACAATCATTATTTTGAGAGGATGAGGAAAATGAGAAAGCTTTTAAATGCAATTTTAACTGCAAGTCTGTTTTTCTGTGCTACTCCGGTCATGGCTATTCCTTTTTACTATGAGGCTAGTGATGTTGCTGGTGTCGGTACAGTGGCTTATGGGGTCGGAGCACCCGTATTTGACTTTTTGGCTAGTTCGGGATCAGTAGACACCAATATGGCTGGTTTCGTTGCAGGGAACTACAGTATCGATGTGACTCTGGCTAACTTATGGGTAGATGTTAACGAGGATGGCACCAATGACTTTACTTTGTCGGATCAAAGCTTATCGTTAGGTGCCTATTATATTCCTGCGATCCCTCTTTCTGGGTCGTATGGTGCTCTGGATTGGGCTTTCGATCCTTATAGCAGTGTACATCTTTCTTATGATTTTGGTGACACGGGTCTTACAAATGAGCAAGTTAATGGAAGTCTTGCTTTATTTGATATTCTCTATGGTGATGGCGCAAATGGCTTTATGAATGCAAATATTGGTTGGGAAACTCTTCGGATAGACCTGACGGATACTGCTCCCGTTCCTGAGCCGGGCACATTCATCCTGCTGGGTGCAGGTATTACCGGGCTCGCATTTTATAGACGCAGGAAAAACGCATAAATTTCAGTAAGCTGTCCTATCCATTGGACTTGACCCCGTGTTGGTATTATCAAACATGTGCGGGCGAATCTATCATATGAATGACAGTTCGATTGCTGGTAAAAAAAGCGCACTGCTTTTTTTCGCTGAAAAAGGGGAGCAAGTGTGCTGAATGGGTGATCATTGAATAAATGCAGGTTAATAGATGAGTTTCTGGTGTCAATTACACCCTTGAAAAACAGAGGTATGGCGTTTATTCTGCCTATTCTTAATCCATTGGAAGGGTTCGATTTGTTTAACAATATTCTTACAGTTTGTACAGCCAATATCTGCCGCAGTCCGATGGCCGAATACCTCCTGCGTTATCGGCTTGAGCAGACGGGTAATTGGCAGGGCCGGGTGTGTTCAGCAGGTGTTTCAGCGCTGGACGGCCAGCCCGCAGAAGCGGATACAGTGGCGATGATGTTGAGTCGTAGCATTGATCTTTCTCCCCACCGAGCCACGCAGCTGACACGGCAGCAACTTCGCCAGGCTGACCTGGTGCTGGTGATGGAGAAATATCACCGACAGAGGGTGCTGGAGCTGGATTCCACTGCAAGGGGGAAGACCTTTCTGCTGGGCCACTGGAGTAATAGTGAAATAGCCGATCCATACCAGCGTGGTGGCGAAGTGCACGCCCAGGCTCTGCAGTCAATTAAAAATGGGCTGGAGCAGTGGCTGGAAAAAATGGGGGTTACTGATTATACGATTGACCGGACCAGTATATCGACTTCAAGGCATGGTATTCCTGGTCGACTACGCACATAAAAAAATAAAGGAATCTTATATGGGAGTTTCTTTTTTGCTTCCCAGGTGGTTATGGGTGACTATCGTTTGTCTTGTCACTACTGCACTGTCGGCTTGCGCCTTAGCCCCCGGCAGCTATCTCGGCAAACGGCAGGAATCCGTGATCAAGCTTCCGCAACAGCAAGGAGATGAACTAGCGCCAGCCAACATTAAGATCAAGGAGATCACTGCGGAGTTGATCATCGATATGTTCAACGCGGCGCGTCTGTCGCGGGCAGATGGCAGTGATGCCGCCATCAACAGACCCGCTCAACCCTCCGCAGTCGACCCTGCGGTAGATACGATCAACTACAAACTCGGTCCTGGCGATATTATTTCGATCATCGTCTGGGATCACCCGGAACTTACAACACCGGCGGGCACCTTCCGTGCGGCTGAACAAGCCGGTACTGTCGTTGCAGAAGACGGCACGATCTTCTTCCCCTACGCCGGAGTCATCCGAGTTGCCGGGCTGACTACTCGCCAGGTCCGTGATGTCCTGGCTAGCAAACTCGCCAAATACATCGAAAAAATCCAGCTCGACGTGCGCATGGCCCAGTTCCGCAGCAAGCGGGTGTATGTCGTTGGCGAGGTCGCCCGACCCGGTACGCAGGAAATCACCGACATTCCGATGACCATCCTGGAAGCTGTCAACCGTGCAGGTGGATTCACCCCTGAAGCCGACTATAGTCGTGTGTTACTCACCCGTCGAGGCACCACATACCGGGTCGATATCCAACTGATGTACGAACAGGGTGCCACCGAGCAGAATGCCCTGCTTGAACCAGGAGATATCGTGAATGTCTCGGACCGCAGCTACAACAAGATATTTGTCCTCGGCGAAGTCAACAACCCCGGTTCACTGATTATGAACAAGAAACGCTCGACCCTGGCAGAAGCCCTGGGAGATGCTGGCTACATTAATCAGGATAAGGCCAACCCGAGCTGGATCTACGTCATGCGTGGCGACAGCAATACACCCGAGCTTTTTCATCTTGACGGCAGCTCTCCTGATGCCATGTTGCTCGCAGATCGCTTTCCACTGCACCCACGTGACATCGTTTATGTTGATGCTGATGACCTTGTGCGCTGGAACCGTGTGATCAACAATATCCTGCCCACCTCGAATATGCTCAACATTACCAGCGGGATACGCTACCCACTTTTCGGAGGCCGGCAGTAAGCTCGGCTAAAACAGCAATTGGGTGCACTGCCAGTGACGCCCAGAATAGATCACCATCCGGCTTCATGCCGGGTAGCGGTTAGAACGGAGAAAGCATGGAATTAGACCAGCTTAAGCAAACCATCCCACAGAGCGTAGTTCAGCCTGGTCTGCAACAGCTAGCTCAGGAAGATGACACCATAGAGCTTGGTGAAATCATCGGCGCTATCACGGAGCGTAAATGGCTGGTTGCAATTATAATCCTGTTGTCGTTGATGATCGGTGCTGCCTTGGTATTCGTTTCTACGCCGATATACCGTGCTGATGGACTGCTGCAGATAGAGGAAAAGAGTACCGGTATGGAGAAGTTAGAAGCCCTGCAGTCCCTTATCGGCGATGATACCTCTGTATCAGCCGAGATCGAGATTCTCTCCTCGCGTATGATTCTGGGGCGCGTGGTAGCAAGGCAGAAGCTGGATATCGTCGCAGTACCCAAAACATTCCCACTGATCGGCGGTGTGATTGCCCGCCGCTACGTGGGTGATGGCCCCAATCTACCCTGGTTCGGTCTTTCCAGCTATGCCTGGGGCGGGGAGGTCATCCAGGTCGACTCGTTTTCCGTCCCGCAGGAATACCTCGACCACCCCATGCTGTTGCTCGCTGGCGAGGCAGATGCATTCAGCGTTATCGATGAGAGTGGCAAGCAAGTGCTCAGTGGAATCGCCGGCACTCGCACAGGAAACGAGGGGTTCTCCATCTTCGTCACGCAGATCAAGGCGAGGCCGGGGACCAGGTTCCGACTGATTAAACTTTCTGAAGAATCGGCCATCAACAATTTGCGCGCGCACTTCGGAGTCAGGGAGCGCGGTAAGCAGTCCGGCATTCTGGAACTGAGTTTTACAGGCTATGACGCCAATAAAATTGGTGTTGTGCTGGATGAAATCCAGAAAACCTACTTACGTCTGAATGTCGAACGCCGTTCGACCCAGGCCCAAAATACCCTCAAATTCCTGGAGACTCAGCTTCCCGTTCTTAAAGAGCAAGTCGACACCGCAGAAGCCGCCTACAACAGCTATCGCCAGAGCCGGGGTTCGCTAGATCTCAGTCTCGAAACACAGGGGGTGCTGAAATCGGTAATCGACATCGAGGATGCTACACTAAAACTCAAGCAGGAAAGGGAGCAACTGCGCCAACGCTTTACCGCTGAACACCCGATCATCCAGGCGGTCGATGCACAGCTTGCAAGGCTCAATGATCGCCGCAAACAGTTTGATCGGGAAGTAGCCCGATTGCCGGACACCCAGCAGACCGTGTTACGCCTGGCGCGAGATATGGAAGTGTCCACCAAGCTCTATATCGAGCTACTTAATACCGCTCAGCAATTGAAGGTATCAAAGGCTGGAACGGTAGGCAACGTACGGATCATTGACAGAGCCCTTGTTAAACGCAGCTCTGTGGGTACTAAGCCCATTATTATTCTCGGCATCGCCTTTCTGCTCGGGCTAATGGCGAGTATGCTCACCATCCTGTTGCTGCGTGTCCTGCGAGTGGTCGTTGAAGACCCGGAAACCATTGAAACCAGACTTGGATTGCCGGTATACGCCGTTGTGCCCCACAGCGAAGAGGAAGCGGCACTTGAGCGTAACTGGCAGAGAGGTCAAAAGAAAGGTCAAAAGAGAGGTCAAAATAGACGTAAAAAGAGAGGTGAATTGTTGGCCCTGATGATGCCGGATGATGATGCGGTGGAAAGCCTGCGCAGTCTGCGCACCACGCTACACTTCGCCCTGGTGGACGCGCCGCGTAGCTCCCTGCTTATTACCAGTCCCTGCCCCAGTGTAGGGAAGAGCTTTGTTTCGAAAAATCTCGGTACAGTATTGGCTCAACTTGGCAAACGTATCGTGATCGTAGACGCCGACCTGCGACGTGGTCATATTAATAAGGAATTGGGGTTGGAGCGCGAAATCGGTATTTCGGAGTACATTAGCGGCCAGTCCTCTTTCTCGGAAATTGTTAAATCCACATTGGTCCCCAACCTGTTTGTGGTCACTACTGGACAGATCCCCCCCAATCCGTCCGAGCTGCTGATGCATCCGCGTTTTGAAGCCTTACTAAGCGAGTTGAGTGGGGAATTTGAAGCTATGATTATTGATGCGCCGCCTGTGCTTGCTGTTTCCGATGCGGCCATCATCGGCCGCCATGCGGGGGCGACCCTGATTATCGCGCGTGCGGGCAAGCACCACATTTTCGAACTCGAGCAAACAGTCAAGCGGCTCAATCAGGCGGGTGTAAAGGTCAAGGGGTTTATCTTCAACGACCTCAATACCGATCGCCAGCGCAAGCGTTACGGGTACAAGGGCTACGTCTTTCAATATTCATACAAGTAATCAGGTACTACAGGGTATTGCATAACCAGGCGAACTCAAATCAATACCTCGTCAGCTTGCGGCGGGGATTCCAGGATAATCGGCAGCTGATACTGGTTCGCCAGGGCAGCCCACAGCTAAATAGTGGAAGCTTAGGGTGCCTTAGATGAGGGTTTTCCCTTAATCGATTTTAAATGTCTGCACTAGACAGAGTGCACAACTTTGCGTTAAATGGGCACAAGTGCAGCATTGAGATAACCTGAACAGGATACGGCAATGAAATGGAAAAACTGGCTCGAGAACTGGGATTTAACCGCACTTAAGATCAAGGCTCCTTTCCTTGAGATGGAATGGAACCCGCACGAGCCGGATCGGGATGCCGCCTGGGAACTGTACGTGGAGCTGTTAACCCGGATCACCACGCAACCGCTGGCAGCTGATGAGGGCGATGAAAAAACCGCGCTCGACAGTGTTTATTCATTGACCCCGATAACTCGCACCATCATCAAGCAACATGGCCGCGACAGTATCGCGTTCACCCGGCTGGCCGTGGTGGTGCTGAATCAGATCATCCGGCCCTTTACTGCGCGCTGGCACACAGTTTACCTGCAGGGGGAGTTTAACAATCCACAGACCTGTCAGCAGTTCCGGGAAGAGTTGTCCGAGTTGCAGAAGTTTCTGCGCAAATATACCCAGATGCTGGCGGATATGGCCGGGGTGGAAGACCTGACGGCGCTAGAGGATGAGTAAGGCTCCGGCAACCATGGAGGATCAGACATCCACGAAAACTATCCTTGTCCCCGACATCGACTGGGTCACCATTCCCGCTGGGGAATTCATTTATGGAGAGGGTGAAACACAGACGACGCTGTATCTGGATGCTTTCGAGATAGCCCGTTACCCGGTGACCAATGCCCAGTATCAGTGTTTTATCGATGATGACGGTTATGAGGACAACCAGTGGTGGCAGGGCCTTGAAAAACAGACGGTCGAACGCTCAGACTGGCCACAGGGCAACAGGCCGAAGGTCAAGGTGAGTTGGTACGAAGCGACGGCCTTCACACGCTGGTTGTCGGCACGACTGAACAAGGACATCCGCTTGCCGTTCGAACATGAATGGGAGAAGGCGGCACGAGGTGAAAAGGGGCTAGTGTATCCCTGGGGTAATGAATATGAAACAGGATTTGCCAACGTCAACGAGTCAGATCGTAAGGGGGGAGTCTACCTGAAACAGACAACGGCGGTTGGTCTGTATCCACGTGATGACTCGTCAAACCAGATCAGAGACATGTGCGGAAATGTCTTGGAATGGTGTAATGAATTTGGAACTGAATCTGTAGAATCAGATGATGATGAATCTCGTATGCAGGTGCTGCGCGGTGGTTCCTGGATTTTAGGCCCTGAGTTTGCGCGCGCCGCCTTCCGCTACGGAGGCAGTACCTACCACCATGACATCAATCTCGGGTTTCGGTTGTTGCGTTCGCCTGGTGTGCCTGATGCTAGTCAGTCATCGAATTCCAATGGATCGTGGAATTCTAACGGGACGTGGAATTCCGTGTCAGGGCGGAAGAATTAATTTCGCTGGTAAATTTTTTTTTTGGCCTGCCCTGTCGGGCGGGCAGCCAGAGAACAGCAGATCATGATGGGGGCGAACGCAACAACCGAAACCCGAAATTATAGCTACGGCTGTCGGGAAGGTTCAAGCTGCGGAGGGCGGCGCGCGCAAAGTCTGGATTAAAGTACCAGCCACCGCCGCGCATCACCGGCAAGCTGGGCACCTCGACTTCTTCATCAGGTTTGTCGAAGTCGTTACGGCACCATTCCCAGACATTACCTGATGTGTCCAGAACGCCTTCCTGTGTTGAGGCATGGCGGTAAACCCCGATAGCGGTGGTTTGTTCCAGAAAATACGCACCATCTTTGTTTCTCTTTTCATTAACATTGGCGTAACCGCTCAGGTATTCAGCACCCCAGGGATAAACACGGCCTTGCTGACCACGCGCGGCACGCTCCCATTGAGTTTCGTGGGGCAGGGTGACAGAGTAACCGAGCCGGTAGGAAAGCCAGCGTGTAAAGGCGGTTGCCTCGTACCAGTCAACATTGGTTTTGGGTCGGTTACCCTGTGGCCATTCTGAGGGTTCCTTCTGTGGTTTTTCGAGGCCTGTCCACCAGCGTTCATCATCATAGCCTTTGTCATCGACAAAGGCCTGGTACTGTGCATTGGTGACCGGGTAGCGTGCGATCTCGAAGGCATCGAGATAGCGTTTTTCTTCGTCGCTGTCTTTACCGTAAATGAATTCTCCTGCGGGTATGTTTACCCAGTCGATCTCGGGCCAGCTATCTGCATTCAGGCCAACGCCGAAACGCGGGTCACCGCCGGGCATGTCATTCAGCTCATCGCCGATTTTCAGGCGTCGTTCAGGTTGGGTTTCGGGGTTGTCGAGTTCAGCCAGCAATTCATCAACAGGGGATGTTCGCGTTTGTGCCTGGGGATCTGGGCCGGGTACCTCAATTTCGATGGTGCCTACACCGGGGCGCGGATCGCCGATCTCATCCAGACGGTCGCCGATTTCGAGACGGCGTTCGGGTTTAGTATCGGGGTTTTCGATTTCGGCAAGTAGACTGTGAATATCTACCCAATAATAGATGTAGTCGGCAGTAATCCGCTCGATATCATCGATTGGCCAGATGGTTTCAGCGCTCTGGTAGAGTGCGTTTTTCTCCAATTCGGTGTGCGAAGCGAGGTGAAATACAGGGATATTAAACCGTCTTGCCAGGTTTGCTTCGTCAATGCGCGGATCGCCTTTCATCAGGGGCATGGTTTCAAGTGAATGGATAACGAGTAACGCCGTTGCAGTTGGCAGGATACCTTCAATTGGTAATGGCTGCTCGGTATTTTGATTAACCACAGTCTCCCGATCGATACATTTCAGACCCTGGTCATGCAATTGCTGGCGGATTGAGTATGCCCATTCCTCGCTGCCGAAACCCCATGAGATCCAGACGGTGGGCAGGGTGTTGTCAAGCGCTTCGGTTTCGCTTTCAGCGGTCTCGTCAGAGGGTTTTTGAGATTGGTTTAAGGTATAGAATTCGGCCTGGTTCAGCAATTCCTGTGGATGCTCCATCCAGCTTCGCAGGGCCTGTTGCAGTTGCAGTTGCTGTTCCACGGAATCGAAATGTTCCAGCCCCGGCCAGTCGATGAGCGACGCGCGGCCGGATTCGCTCATGGGTGGTTCGACATCGTCGAGGCGCAGGAACAGCCCTTCTGGCAGATATTCAGTTTCTTCAGTGGATTGTGCCTGCCAGTATTTTTCGGCGTTGCGGCTCCAGATTCGAACAATGGGCCTGATGTCGTCTGGATCCTGTTGATAAACGTTACGCGGTGATTCCTCGTGCAGTTCGCAGGGAATACCCTGATCATGCAGCCACTTGCTGATCTTCTCGACGTCCGCGTAATCCGCCTTGAAGTAACTCAGTATGAGTGGCTGAACTTTATCCTGCTTCGTTGCTTTGTTCGATTCTTCAACTGGCTCGTAGCGTTCGGCACTCAGCTCCCACTGGCGACCTTCGAGTGTGGCCAGAACAAAAGATGCGGCGGGCTGATCGATTTTGATGCGTGTGTTGTTGCCTACGCTGTGCCAGTGTCCGGGTTGGCCAGCCGGTTCGATATACAGGCGGGCGGGTAGTGGGGTGGCAAACTCGATAGCCTCCGAGTCTGCCGACGCCTCGGTGAACGCGATAACCTGGCCATGCTCTGCATCTTGGTGAATTTCGGCCAGCAGCCTTGAGATGTCCAGCGCTGCTGGCAGTTTATCCTTCAGTGACTGAGGTAACGCCTGTCGTTTATCCGGATTTATCCAGCTGTTCGAATCGCCCAAAGCCTGGGCGGCGTAGTTTGCGAGCACACGGGTTTCTTCCGATTTCTGGCCATTGTGCGTGATCACCGGCAGTATGCGCTTGGCGAGTCGAGACAGTTCAATACGCTCTTCGTCGTTGATATCCGCATGCAGGCGCCTGAGAATGCTTCCAACACCGGTTTCGATACCTTCAAGGTCGTCTCTGAGTGCGTAATAGCGCAGATCCCGCTCCAGCCGATCCTCGGCTGTCCAGTGGCGGGTGTGCCGGAAGGTGAATTGCCACAGCTCGTCAAGATCCTCTGCGGCTTGATTCGCTGCCAGCGCGGAAGCAACACCCTGATGCAGGATGATTTCACTGTTTGAACGTGCTGCGATTAAAGGGCTGAACCAGAGCAATGACTCAACTTCGGCCTGTAGCTGAGGGGTAAATTCAAGACGTGCGTTGCGCAGCAGCAGGGGTTCAATACGTGGTGCCAGGATAAGGCATTGGGCAAGATCTAGCACTGCTGGATTTTCCTCCCGCACCTGGTTTATCAGCTCCAGCTCGTGGTTTTTGGCGGCTCTCCAGCTCATCGAGTATTATCCGCCAGGTGGCGCTTGATCATGGCGACAGTGGTGCGGGGGCTCCAGTGTAATACGCGAGCGTAGCCACTGGGGTCGCGCGGTGAAAAGTCTCTGGGCCAGGGTGTCAGGAATGTCAGGGGCGAAGATGCCCGCTGGCATTGTGCGATAATCCCCTGCCATTGCTGATCGAGTCTGGGGTTCCTGGTCATCCCACGCACAGCGAAGTCGGTGGCGACCAGCACAGGGCGACCATCAGCACGCCACTGGTCTCGCTCGCCTTTTAGGGTCCAGCGCATGGCTGTTTCAGGTACTGAATCGAAGTTGTAGGTATGCACCCGGCCAGGGCCGACCACATTCATCACCTGACTTTCGAGTGCAAACAGGTCTTCGCGGAAAGGCATCATGCTATGGCTGAAATCGCGCAGCAGGTGGCATCCGGCATCGAGCGTAAACTCAGCTTTATAGGGCAGATCGAAAATCAACGGTTGATGACAAATACGCTCGATCAAACGCGGTAAATCGATTTTTCTTCCTGTTCTTTGCGTGTTCAGTGTTGCGGTGAAGATGTGGCGGCTGACCCGGTCTGGAAAGAGGTTGCTACGGGTGAGTTTGGGCAGTGTAGAATCTGCAAGTAGATCTTTGGATGCCTGAGTCCATTTTATATCGAGACTGGCCTCCTGTGCGCGTTCAGATCGCTCGTGTAATCGCTGATTACCGGATTTGATAGTCGGCAGAGCCGGGGGGAGTTTCGGCTGGGGTGGTGTGACCGGTTTGCGTGTGGGTTGTTTTGCAGGTTGTATCTTTTGCGCCCCTTCATCAAGTCGAGGATTGCTGATTTCATCTGAGGGTTTTATATCAGGAAGCTGGCTGACATTGAATCCAAGGCTGGCCGCAATGTCTGCTGCGTGCCCATCTTGCCAGTCCAGATTCGATAGTGCCCGAATCAGGTCACCCAGCTGGATATTGCCTTTTCTGGAGTCCTCGCTGGTCATAGAGATGGATTTTTATTTAGCACCGCGCTTTCCAGAATTTTCCAGAAAGACTGTTCATCTTCCTCGATCTTGATATCCAGTTTGTCGGCAGCCTCTAGCGCGTCGAGAAATTCACTGGTTCCAGAAGGTCTCAGTTGCATGGATTTAGCATGATCCCTGATTTTGACAAACAATTTGGCAATGTCTGTGATTAAGCCTCGGTCAATTTCTGGATGATGTCGCTCGCCGATCTCCTGAAGATGCTCCTGAAGGGGATCAGGTATCTTGAGCAGAATGCAGCGTCGTATGAAGGCTTCTGGCAGCTCGCGCTCACCATTGGTGGTAATGATGGTTAACAGGTGAGGATTTTGCTCCGGCTTATTGTCTTTTATAGAGCGACTGACTTCATTTTGATTGTCGACCTTGTAACCCTCAGGCAGGTAAAAACGCCCAATGTCCAAGGGCTCCAGCAGATCATTGGGCAGATCCGGTTCAGCCTTGTCTATTTCATCAATCAGCAGCACCGTATTGGCTAGTCCACCCTCATGTCTACGCTGACCGGGATAAGGCAGTTGCACATTAAGCTCCTCGGCCTGTTGCTCACTAAGCCCACGACGCGAGGCACTGTCAGGCGCGAAAGCCCACCAGAAGATTCCCGGATTAAGATAAAAATTATCCGCTTTTAGTCCCGGCCCAGCTGTTCGTACCTGAGCATCATTCAGGCGTCGGAGCTGGTCGACCTCCGCAGTCAATGATGCGCCACTCGTTCTTGAGGTTAGCGTGGTGCGTAGCAGGTTCCACTGCTGTACCTCGGAAATAGCATCGGCAAGTCGGCTTTTACCGGTGCCCGGATTGCCCGAAACCAACAATGGACGGCCTGTCGCCAGGGCTACATCGACTGCAATCGTAATCGTGGGATTGAATATATAGGGGGCTGAGTTTGTCGTTTTTTCAAGCACCCAGCTGCCTGATTCCTCATCGAAAAGCGGTGGTATTTTGTCGAAAAAAGTCGGGTTGTATTTTTTCATGGTTTATCCGGGTATATTGTATTTTCGATAAATGAACTGTCTGGACAGGCGTTCCTCGGTATAGGCATTGGCTTCCAGCTCTGGATTGATGGCAGGATCTACACTTTCCAGGTCTTCAGGTATAGCCTGTGGGGTCTCGGCGCTGGATATGACCAGCACAATTTTATGGTAGATCTTGTTCAGCCCCCTGATTTTCTTACGTAGCCGATAATCGGGTAAACCACTATCATCAGTTGAGGTAACAACCAGGAAAATTATGGTTCCAGAGTTATTTATCTGGGCCAGGCGTTGTGCCTCAGGGATTTGCGTGGGGAAACCCTCTCCAAGCACTTTATCCTGTATGCTTTGTTTTATCTCATCAAGTGGCTGAGTGTGGGTAACCGTAACAATGCAGGGATCACTTGATCCAGGGAAAGCGCGTTCAATGCATCGGTTGAGACTGTAGCACTGAGTGCCGAGCAGTGTATCCTCAAGAGTTGCGAGGAACCCGGTCATCAACAATACGTCATCGTGTCTAAGTGCTTTGGGGAATTTCCCTGCCGCAGCCGGGTCAACCCAGAGTGATCGTATCAAGCGGAAAAGGTACTCCGCACTGTCTTTATCTGGTTGCGGTGTTAGCTTGTTCAGGCTGGTTTCAAATACCTTGAAACAACGTGCTTCGGTTTGCGTGTTGACTGAAAACATTTCTCTGGAAAGCATATCTGCAAAGCGGCTGATGCTCTGGTTTCCGTCATCGGGAATCGTACAATTGAGTGATTCGAGGGCCGCAATAATCGATTGCTGTGTAGTCTGATCTGACAGCAGTTTGGTGATACCTCCCTGCAGAACTTCGAGTGGTGTTTGTGGGTACTTGTCGGCAAGTTCATCGGGTTCACCCAGTGCCTGCACCAGACCATCCACTATATCCTGCGCGCTTTCGATATCCCTTATGCACTGGTTGACTGCTATCTTGATTGTACCCAGGTAGCCGGTGGAGAGTTTGTCGCAGGAGAGTTCGTTGTTGATGGTTACCGGGATCAGCTTGAAAGTGTCATCCAGATCGGCTCGCCAACTGAGAATAGTGGCTTCCTTTGCCACCCAGTCGGATTTTTCAACAGCACGTTTTGAAAAGATGATCAGGGCGACATGGCATTCAGCTAACCAGAGATTGAGATGATGATTCCAGTCTCCGCCCGGTATCAGTCCATCCTTGTCCACTAGCACCTGAATCCGGTCACCGTATTTATTCTTGATGGCCGCGCAAGTCTCTTCCAGCAATTTCCAGTTGTGGTCCTCTGATGTCCATTTGTTGGGGACATCATCGAGCCTTGAACTGTGGCTGATGAATAGTTTTAGTTTTGCCATCCGGTGGAATTTTGTTATTGGTCTGGCTGTATCATATAGCAAAGAGCCAATAGTGAGAAGCACATGGATTATCGTCCAACTGCGGATTCCAGGATGATGACTATCGGCGTTTGAAGGCGGAGCTGCAACACAGGCTCTCATCGGAATTATCCACCGTATTAGTTCCATTGTTTAGTTTTGTTATGTCATAGGGGGTATAGAGCGCAGTTTTTTTTGTAACATGTTTCTCTTTAT
>JBNKUM010000095.1:0-5353 GCA_050298595.1 Gammaproteobacteria bacterium
AGGTTAAATACGCTAGCTACGGTACGCCGGGAGGTTCCTGCGGATCCTTCACTACGGGTGCATGCAATGCAGACAATTCGGAGAAAGTGGTAGCGGACGCCTGTATGGGAATGGATGTCTGTACCTTGCAGGCCAGCAATGCTACCTTCGGTGATCCTTGCAGTGGTACGGGCAAGGAACTGGCCGCACAGGTGGCCTGTGGTATGGCACCGGATCCGACTCCGACTCCGACGCCTAATCCAGAACCCGTACCAATGGATACCAACCCTTCAGCTGGCTGCGGAAAGAATGCGACCCTGGCCAGTGGCGAGCATTCAATTCGAGTGAATGGTCAGAACCGCAGCTTCATTTTGCGGGTTCCCGACGATTATGATAGCAGCCATCCCTATCCGCTGGTCTTCGCGTTTCACTGGTTCGGCGGCACCATGCAGGATGTCGACGGTGGTGGCAGCAGTGGGTATACATGGTCCTACTATGGACTCAGGGAAAAGGCAGATAACAGCACCGATCACAAGATGATCTTTGTGGCGCCCCAGGGGATTGGTAACGGTTGGGGCAATTCCGGCGGCCAGGACCTTGCCTTCGTAGACGAGATGACTGCTCAGGTTGAGGAAAACCTGTGCGTTGACAAGTCGCGGCTCTTCTCCGCGGGGTTCAGCTACGGAGGCGGGATGACATATGCAATCGCATGTGACCGGGCAGATGTATTTCGAGGGGCAGCGGTCTACGCCGGCGCAGTGCTCAGCGGATGCGGCGACGGCTCAAAACCAATTCCATACATTGGCATTCACGGCTTAGGTGATCCTACCTGCAATATCGGTGGTGGGCGCGGAATGCGCGACACGTTCGTCCGCAATAACGGTTGCTCTTCCCAGAATCCTCCAGAGCCGAATAGGGGTAGCCTGTCGCATGTATGTACTTCCTATAACGGGTGCAAGAACGGGTATCCAGTCCGCTGGTGTGCTTTCGATGGCGGCGGCCACACCCCGGCACCAGTGGATGGGTCCGCCTCAGGCTACGGTGGCGGCGACGTCACCTGGACCAAGTCAGAGGTGTGGGATTTCTTCACGCAATTTTAAAGCATCACCAGAACGGGAGTTGACTCGTCTAATCAGATGAGTTGACTCCTGAAACATCAAGTGGTTTTGATGCCTACCTGATTCTGGATAAGTCATGGCACTGGACCAGTTATAACAAGTGGCTGGAAAAGGTCACTGGTCATGGTTAGCACTCGCTCGCCAGTTTACCCGACTGGTGATGTTGATTGTCAAAGTAGAGGTTGTTTATCTGGCGATTGATGAGACCTTGACCTTATGTGCTTCAAAGAAAGCACCGGCAAGTCTGATTCATCATCAGCATGTAAATATGCCCAATCTGTCGCAGTATGTGCGGGGACAATGTTGGGTGAGCCTTATCTTTGCTGACACGCTTGATACCCAGTGTTGGTAATACAGGTAAACTGATTGCCGCTAATACATTGATACGAGCCATCTGGTGTGAGTTTAAGAGTGAACAGGGTGAGTATAAAAAAGCTAGTTTGCTGTTGAGTACGGACACGAACTTAACGCAAGAACAAGTGATTGTAAGATATGGTAAACATTGGTCGATTGAGTTGCTGTTCAATCAACTGGAATTGTCCTGGGGCTGAAAGAAGTCTAGCAGTAGACGCTTCAGACTTTACACCGCTGGGTACACATCACCATGGCGTAAGGATAGTACGGTAAGCGTAGGGCAAATATGCAATGAATTACTGATGATTTTTCGCCATGTTAATGTTCGAGCCTGGTGGAACTGTGAATGTAAAAAATTCGAACCGCCCAATTGGCGAGGAAGTGAGCATGTTGACTCAAATACGATCAAGACGGCATAAAGTAACGAAAAACATGAGTAGCAGTAAAAAAATCAACCTCATGAAAACAGGCTGAATGGGTTGCTACGCTCTAAACTTTAGTTATATAAGTTGATAGTACCAATACCCTCTGGTCTACAACTCGTTGAGTGCCTCACTGATTTGATCTTCCGGAGATTCCTTATAAATCAATGTTGTAGAAGGGTTTACATGCCCTGCGATATACTGCTGCACGAATTGACCAGAGGTTCTCAAGGCGGCCACAATTAATAAACTTTTCATCTTTATAGGTATAAACTAAAAACTCAGCTGCTTTCATCAAACGTCACTACAGCTAAGTTGCCTCGGATATATATGCTTCAGGTTTAGCAGAGACATAACATACAAATCAGAAGTGCCCAGAATAGGAATGTTCTGGGGGCTTTGGTAGCATTGAACCTCAACGTACATCGCTTTATTGGTCGCAACGCGCAGCCAGATGGTTTTTGAGTTGATGCATCAGGACTACCAGCCAAAAGTGTGCTTCGGGTATTTTTTATTAACTGACACAATATGACAATGTTGAAATCCTCGAGGAAGGGGAATCGATGAGTTAATCAGCCATCAGAAAAAGCACGCCAGGCTATTCACCCTATCAGCGCCACAGAGAATCCTTAAAATGTTCAAAAAATTGTTAAATTTGTCACAAACCAATTTGTGTAAGAATGGCTTTATTGGGTATCTATAAAGCAGGTGTTGATGGTATTTTGATGTAATTTAACACTCTGTATTAGTGAGAAAAATTTAAAAGGGGGCTGAGCTACAGAGATGTATACAGTAACAGGTTAAAATACTCTCGCAGTCTCGAAAGCGAGCTACTAAGCGCTGATGAGCTCATGTTCAGGTGCTCAGCGCTTGTGTAATAGTTTGCGCCTTGAGTAGCTCATCAAGAGTGACCAGAAGATTTAGATCAAATTGTTTTTTGAAACGCACTATCCACACTCCTGAGTGCTGTAAACCTCGATAATTTAATGATATCGAATCGTGGTTTCATTTTAAAAACGTTTTACCCATAGGAGAATTCTTTTTAGCATGCCTGACATCGATCAGTGCTGTTAGTAAAAACTTATCAGGATAGCGCTTTTCTGATGTCTGGTGTTGATCTGTATGTCTGTACCTTGAAAGCCAGCAATGAGACATTATACAAATGGTCGTGAAATGCAGTTTCTACGCGACATGCTCAATGAGATCAAAGGCTTGTTGTGTATCGATAATAACCGAATATTTTCCGTTGGCTGGAGTTATGGTGGCATGATGTCTTTTACTGTTGGACATGAGTTTGCTGGGACCATTCGAGCTATTGCTCCAATGTCGGGAGCTCTTTGGACGCCGTTCAACGATAACGGTAAACAGACGGCTGCCAGGATAGCACATGGAATCTATGATGACTTTGTGAACTACAGTACTGTTAGTATTGAGGCAAAGGACTACTTTGTCAGGGCCAACTACTGCTCAAACAAATACTGTGCCTACAGATCCGTCCCCCTGCTTTGAGTATCAGGGTTGGGGTGCAGGGTGTCCTGTCGTCAGGTGTCCTTTCATAGGACATCATTTCAAGCCAGATTTCTCACCTACAGCAGTCTGGAATTTCTTCGTCTAATAATGCTTCTGTAAAAGTAAGAGCAGTATTTAAGTCAGAGTTGCCTTTTGGCAATGATTCCTCTCTTTACAATTTCCCAGGCTGTTCAGGCAGAAGACTGTCAAGATGCACCGTGGGAAATAAGGTTTACAGTCTCGTTAACGCCAGTAGCGGTAAAGCACTCGATATTTACAGAAACAAAAACCAGAACGGTGTTGCTGTGATTCAGTTTCCCTGTAAAGCGAGTAGTGATCAACAGTTCCGTCTCGCTGACCTGAACAATGGATACTAGTCGTTAAAAGCCATGCACTGTATCCACGCAGTGGATGTCGCGAGTCAGCAGCAGGAAGTGTATGGTGACGACCCAGGTTAACTTTCGCCGCGTAGAGGCCTGAGTTTTTCTTATCTAATGTTTTTTTGGGGCGGTGTGTCAAATGTAACAAAAGACCGTATTTACGTCCTAAATAGGAGTGGCAATTGAAAGGTTAGCTACAAAAGCCCGTTTGATGGATTATCACGCAGTATACATTGCGGCAATAAATAAACTTAAAAAACCTGTCAAGTATGTCACAGAATATTCCATCAGCATGGCTTTGTTGGGTGACTTTAAAGTAGAAATGGATGGTATTTATAACTCTGTGATAGCAGTGAAATGTTTATATGGGGATTGAGTAAAAGTGACGTATACAATGCATAGTTTAAGGCTTTTTTTCTTGCAAATTGTCATGCTCTGTCTGTGCTAATAAAGCGCGATCTGACGTGACTTAAGAACCCCTCGTCTACTGGTAAACTTCAGTCTGGCATCGATCTTTTATCATAGAGATCAGGCTGAATCACCTTCAAAAAAATTATAACCCCACCCGATTGTTAAAGGTTAAACGCGATTAGGGTCTGATTTAGATTTGTGCGAAAAGTCTCACAATATTTTACGTTCTTATACGTACAGCCTGTCTTTATGAAAAAGGATATTGATTTTTTAAATGTCAAGCATTTGATTGTTGAATTTAGCATAAAGATCTTCCTGCTCTGAATGTTGGGTTAAAGCGGTTTTATCAGCATAAAACAATCTCAGTCTCACAGATGATCAATAGTGATGGGTCTGGTTTTTATTTATGGAGTCTGACTGAATCATGCGTTTAAAAAAACATGAATTTGAGTTGATATTTGAGATGAATTGATGGGTATAAAAGAACCCCCGACAAATAAATAATTAGTCGAGTATTAGTTAATGGGGGCAGTCTTAAATGGGTATGTTTATTATCAAACAGGTTCTTATTTCGGTAAATTTTGATCGATATAACCTCGCTTGAATTAAGGGGATTGGCTGTATAGGATTTGAAGTAAATTTAGATCTGAAACTGATTGTGATGTGCAACTGGTTTTGATAAGTAATTTTTCGAATGAGGCAAAAGCAGCTCTCCTCAAAGCAGGAATTAACATCCTGAACGTGCTTTGAGGGAAGCTTGGTCGACGCTTAATGTTCTCAGTCAAAAAATGCAATCAATATTGAGAATGCAAGCAATCAGCTTTCCAGTCACTTGCATTGCTAAGAGTAAATAAAATTAGGAGCTTAAATTATTATGTTTCCCCAAAGTCCAGCTATGCAGCCAAGGCGTTCACTTTTGGCTGGTTTATTAGTATCTCTCGTTTCCATCGGTGCATTTACCACAACCACTCCGGCACAGGCATGGAGATCAGATCTTAGAGCATTTCAGTCTGCGTACCCTAATTCAATGACTGATGACAATCTGTCTGAAGATTGTTCACTGTGCCACACCGACAACTACGACGAATTCAATGCCTATGGCTGGGATTATATCCAGTACAATGAAAATTTTAGCACCCTTGAATCCCTCAACTCTGACAATGATCCGACTGGCTCGACC
>JBNKUM010000096.1:0-4326 GCA_050298595.1 Gammaproteobacteria bacterium
TGAAGGCTGGGGCGGTATCAAGCTGGTTAATGTGCACCCTGGCAATTCAGCTAAAGGCTTACCAGCGATTTCCTCAACCTATGTGCTTTTTGATCGCGAAACCGGCGAGCACATATTAATTCTTAATGGCGGTGAATTGACTGCAAGGCGTACAGCTGCAGCCTCAGCGCTTGCGGCCAAAAGACTCGCCCGCCCGGACAGTAAACGACTGTTGGTGGTTGGAGCAGGGCGTGTAGGATCTAATATTCCACATGCCTACCGGGCCGCTCTACCCATAGAGGAGGTGGAAGTCTGGAGTAATACCGAGGTAAAAGCCCGGCAACTGGTGGATGATCTTCGGTCACAGGGTATCAAAGCTGAATGTGCTACTGACCTGCAGGCTGCCGTAGGACGCGCAGACATCATCTCCTGTGCCACACTTGCACGCGATCCGATCATAAAAGGCGAGTGGCTTAAGCCGGGGCAGCATCTAGACTTGATTGGTAGCTTTACCCCTGATATGCGTGAAGCTGATGATGAGGTGATGCGTCGTGCAAAGATTTTCATCGATACCGAACATGCAAAGCTTGAAAGCGGTGATATTAAAACTCCACTGCAAACGGGGGTGATCAGCGAAGCGGATATTATTGCAACGCTAGACCAGATGTGTCGTGAGAATGCTAATCCCAGAGTTTCGGCAGATGATATAACCCTATTCAAGGGTGTAGGTACTGCAATTGAAGATCTCAGCGCAGCTGTGCTTGCCTGGAAAACTATCGAGTGATCCTGAATTAGCCAAGAACTCAATAGTAACGGTCTAAAATGACCGCTTACCTAACAATTACCTCACTGGGAAATAAACGCAAAGCGTAGCGAGGCTTTTAGTTTTCCCAGTGTGGGTTCTTGTGTTAATTAATTGTAAAATCATAAGCTTCCATATCTACAAGTTCTGCCTGATCTGGCCCATAGATTTTTGCAATTAACTGAGTAGTAGTTGCCACTAAATCGGGGCATGAACGGCTAGAAACGTAAACACTTGAAGTGCCTGGTTCTATTTGTAATTGTTGAACTTCCCTTATTACCCACGGATTTATTCCCTCACAAGAAGTACTAATATTCATTTCAAAGAAACCTGAAAATAATTCTTCCGTATTGTTTGACACTTTAATTCCACTAAAAATTTCTGAATCTTTTTTTACTGTTGTTGTTAGACTCGATCCATTAAATATTCCTATTTCAGTAATAGATACTGAATTACTACTACTTGAATTATTACTGCCTCTTGAACCACCACCGCACGAACTCACTAGCACTATACAAACTATTAGTATTAATATCTTCATATTCCTTGTCCTAAAACATAACGACATGCACATCGGGCAACCTGGAGCGACGTCAGGAGCGGAAAGTTGTTCCGATAACGCATTTTTGTTTGTGCCCGTTATGGGCACGATTTTAAGGGGTGAAAGTCCCCTGTACATTATCTGAGAGTAATCATAGATGAATACTTTAAAAAGTACTAGCTGTTGGTAAGGCCGTTTGAGTGACCGGACGACTGAAGGACAGATATATTGCTCGGCTCAGGCATCCTGCTTCGCTCTACCTCCTCCCTTCCTGGAGTTGTGTTTCGCTCTTGACAATTTTTTTTCGATATGCAGTACGACATGATAGTGTTTGCGTTCATAATCGCATATGCAGAAATATCGATAGCAAAGATATTGTATAACGATAACAATCGATCCTCGATCCACTGTCTTTTTTGTCCATAATCCTGACCCCACTGTCTTCTATATTCATAATTCTGACTGGATTGAGAATCCTTGCCGCACAAAAATGCACGACGTACACAGAGGGAAATGCAATGGTAGTAAGACATGGCTTTGATAGAAACTTGAGTCTTCCTTACTTTAGGCATTATGCTCTCCTTGCGATTTTATGAGGTTTTAAAAAAACACGACTTTTGCTTGCGGCTGTCAATGTTCAATCTATGTGTCCATGATTATTTATTTTCGAGGTCAAATTTTTTTCAAGACGTAAATTTGTCTCACTTGCAACTCACCTTCAAGATTTAACTCATGACAATCTTGCTAAGTTTCATGACGAGCTCATGATGTATCTGTTAGAGAAGGCATATTGTTTGATAAAAATTTGACTGTTTATGATTGCGACCTCATCGCAGCGCCACATTTTTTTGATGTGAAACCGGCAGTTGTAATCTCAATCATTAGTTCGCAAAATCAGCTCTGACAACAGTTTTTGAGTACAGGTTCTCTTTACAGATAATCAGTTGGTGAGTATTTTCATCCCCTGTTTTTAGTTGGGTATTCTCAAATTAAACCTTTGAAAACCGCAACTTATCTAATTTGTAAAATCATAAAATATAATAAGGATGGCATTATGTTTATAAGGAGCTTCCTGTCCTGTTGTGCCCTGATAAGTCTAACTATTCTGGCATTATCGGGTTGCGATTCGAGCTCTCCAACGGAATCTGAAAGCGACTCCTCCGCATCAGTATTCACCTTACCACGTGCCATCACACAATCCCGCCTGGCAGATAGTGGAATCATTAAGGCATATATTCAGGTTGATGGAGGCGCTCGTCAGGCTATGGCTGTGGGCAAATCTTCAGTCAGTATTTTATTATCAGGTCTTTCCACAGACGTCCATCAATTCACCATCATCCTGGAATATACACCGGATGCCGATCCGCAAACTCCGATAACACTGGTTGAGTCCAGTAAAAGCGTCAATGTCTCCAGCGGTAGTAATAGCCTTAGCTTCAGTGAGTCAGACTTTGATTTTAGTCAGTATGATCATGATGAGGATGGCATCAGTAATCTGGATGAAATGCTTAGTGGCGGTAGCGCACCGGTGGTGAGATCGGTATTTCCTTCAGATAGAACGACCGGTGTGCAGGAAAACACGAGCATCACTGCCACCTTCGACGATCCAATGATCGCATCCACATTAACGACCTCCAGTTTTATGGTGATTGGAGCCAGTTCTGGTTTGGTCAGTGGTACAGTTTCTTATGATCGCGCTACTAAAACTGCGACCTTTAAGCCTGCGTCGGTACTTAATTACACCGAAGCCTATACTGCAACGTTAAGTACTACAGTGCAGAATAGTGCATCCATCGGTCTGGCTAGTGTAAAAAGCTGGAGTTTTACGGTCAAATCGACTCCGGTTGTGCCGGTGGTTGATATTGCATTCTCTCTACCCCAGACGCTCTTACAGTCCAGTCTGTCTGACACGGGTGCTACGACTGCTTACCTACAGGTCGATGAGGGAACACGTAAAGCGATGACATTGACCGGTTCAACTGCCAGCATCCAGCTAAGCGGACTGGCTCCAGGTATGCATCAGTTCAGCGTTATTCTGGAATACGCGCTGACTTCTGATCCGCAAACCCCGGTTACCCTGGTTGAATCCACTAAGAATGCCAGCATCAGCGCAGGCGGTAATAGTATCAGCTTCGCTGACAGTGATTTTGATTTCAGCCTGCTTGACAGTGACAACGACAGCATCAGCAATTTTGATGAAATGCTGAGTGGTGGAAGCGCTCCGGTGGTGAGTTCGGTATCTCCTTTAGAGGGAGCGAGCGGTGTACTAGAAAACACAAACATCACTGCTGTTTTTGATGATCCGATGATTTCGTCTACGATAACAACTTCCAGTTTCACTGTGACTGGTGCCAGTTCTGGTGCGGTCAGTGGTGCAGTTTCTTATGATAGTGCTACAAAAACTGCGACCTTCACACCTGCGTCGGTACTTAATTACGCCGAAGTCTATACTGCAACGCTAAGTACGACAGTACAGAATATTGCATCCATCGGTCTGGCCAGTGCAAAAAGCTGGAGTTTCACGGTCAAATCGGCTTCGGTTGTGCAGGTGATCGATATTGCACTCACTCTGCCTCAGACGCTCTTACAGTCCAGGCTGTCTGACATGGGTGCTACGACTGCTTACGTACAGGTCGATGGGGGAACACGTCAAGCGATGACACTGACCGGTTCAGCTGCCAGCATCCAGCTAAGCGGACTGACTCCAGGCACGCATCAGTTCACCGTTATTTTGGAGTACGCACTGACTTCTGATCCGCAAAACCCGGTTACCCTGGTGGAATCTACCAAAAGTGTCAGCATCACCATAGGCAGTAATAGTATCAGCTTCGTTGACAGTGATTTTGATTTCAGCCTGTTTGACAGTGACAACGACAGCATCAGCAATTTTGATGAAATGCTCAGTGGTGGAAGCGCACCGGTAGTGAGTTCGGTATCTCCTTTAGAGGGAGCGAGCGGAGTATTAGAAACCACGGCCATCACTGCCACCTTCGACGATCCAATG